>NZ_JBIAPT010000002.1:0-461615 GCF_042888425.1 Streptomyces sp. NPDC002889 | reverse complement strand
AGAAGGCCAGGAGGTCCAGGAAGGCGACCTCATCGTCGTCCTCGAGGCCATGAAGATGGAACAACCGCTGAACGCCCACCGCTCCGGCACCGTCAAGGGGCTGGCGGCCGAGGTCGGCGCGTCACTCACCTCCGGCGCCATGATCTGCGAGATCAAGGACTGATCCGTCCGGCTGTTGTGTACGTGTGGGGCCTGCCCGGTCCATAGGACAACGGGCAGGCCCCACACGCATGTTCGGCGGAATTCTGCGCATCGGGCTCACCCGGCGGGGAATTGTCCGCAGCCAAGTCTCTGCGGACCGGCGAAAAGAGCGTCGCCCCTCGGATCCGCTTTACACACCACCTTCGCAGGCGCGCCGAGTTGGCGTGGGAACGGCGTGTGTCGTCATAAGCGATACAAAGGCGTCTGGATACGCTCTGCGCATCGCGTCATCCACTCCCACTCACCACAGTCGAGGCTCGAATGTCCGTCAGAGATTGGCTAGGAAAGAAGAATTCCGATCCGAAGCGCAGGAGGCGTGTGACCAAGGTTGCGACGACGGTCCTGACAGTCACCGCAGCCTGCTCAGGGCTGGCCTGGACGGCGGTCTCGCTGACCGGCAACAGCATCGATCCGAAGCCGCCGGTCTCCTGCGCCTACACGCCCACCACCAAGGTGAAGTCCGCCTCGATCCCCCCCTTCAACGCCAAGAAGGCGGCACGGCCGTACACGGCAGAGCTGGTCACCAACAGGGGGACCGTCACCTTCGAGGCGCTGACCGAAGAAGCGCCCTGCGCCACCAATTCGTTCTCCTTCCTCGCCAGGAAGGGGTATTTCGACGGCAGCAAGTGTCACCGCGTCACCACCCGAGGGATTTTCGTACTGGACTGCGGTGACCCCAAAGGGGAAGGAACAGCCGACCCCGGGTATTTCTTCAAGGATGAGAATCTGACCGGAGCAGAATATCCGGCCGGCACCGTGGCGATGTCCAAGGTGGTTCCCGGCAGGAATGGCAGCCAGTTCTTCATCAGTTACGCCGATCCCCAGTTCCGCATGTCGTCCGAATGGACTCCCTTCGGGAGGATCACCGGCGGGCTGGACGTGGTGAGGGAGATCGCCAGGAACGGGACGCGGGACGGATCCACCGATGGAAGGCCCAAGAAGGCCGTAGTCATCAAGTCGGTGACGGTGCGGCAGGAAGCCGCCGACGCCCCTGGCAAGAGCAGCGGGTGACATGCGAGTGGGGTGCCGGCCGAGCCCGACCGGCACCCCACTGACCGCCTTCGACGGCGGACTAGCCCCGGCGGTTGAGCAGTAGGAAGCCGTCCTGCTCGGCCACGGTGCGATATTGCTGAGCGCGGGCCGTGTCCAGTGCGATTCTCTCCGTGATGGCGTCCTGCGGCCAGCGGAGATTCAGCGGCACCGACGTATCCACCATGATCCACTCAGGATTGGGGCGGCTGGCGTACCAGCCGTAGAGGCTGACGCTCGTCCGGTTGGTGAGGTGGGGTACGAGCTGGTTGGACGCCTGGACCGTGGCGCCGTCGGGAATCCGGTCCATCAGCCTGTGGGCGACAGCGATGCGGGGATTGTGCCGCCAGGTGGCCGGCTGAACCAGCTGCCACAGCGGGAACTGCGGCAGCAGCAGGAAGGTGACCGCGACCGAGCCCGCGAGGTACCGGCGCAGACTGCTCGGATTCGGGCGTCGTCGGACCAGGGCATCGATGAAGGCCGCGAAGACGATCGGCATCAGCACCAGCGAGTAGTGGTGGGTGGTGCCCCAGTGGAACGCATAGTCCGATGCGAAGCGCCACAGCAGAGTCGGCAGGGCGATCCACATCAACGGCGAGCGCAGAGCCAGGAACAGGGTGGGGGCCAGCAGGAGCAGGAGAGTTGTGCTCTTGGCCTGGGGGGTGATCAGACCGATCGTGGCCGAGTGCAGGAGATCCCCCACCGAGCTCTCACCGCCTCCTGTGTTCCCCAGCCAGAGCAGGCGGCCGAAGGACCCGCTCGGATCGAAGGCCGGCAGAACGACCAGCATGGCCACCAGCGTCCCGACGAGGCCGCACAGAGCGGTGATGATCCCGAGCTTGCGTTCGCCGCGCTTCGCGACGAGGAGACCGATGGCGGCCACCGTCAGCCCGAGATCCTCCTTCACCAGCACCAAGGGCAGCGCCCAGAACACCGCCGCGCGCAGGCGGCCGGTACCGAGGGCAGTCACCGAGAAGGCGACGAGGGGAGCGGCAAAGGCCACTTCATGGAATTCGGCCCCGAGGGTGCTCGCGATACCCCAGGAGAGGCCGTAGCCGAGGCCGATGAGCACGGCAGCCATGGTGCCCAGCGTTCGGCGCGCCCAGGCGGTCAGGGGCAGAACACTTGCCGCGATCAGCGCCGCCTGCGCCACGAGCAGGGCGCTGGGGGACGGCCACAGCCAGTAGAGCGGTGCCAGCAGGGCCAGGACGGGAGAGACATGGTCCCCGAAGATGGGGAAGTCCGGTCCCTTCACCTCGGAGACGGGGAGCTGCCCGTTCGCGTAGGAGCGGACGATCTGTTCAAAGATGCCCAGGTCAAATGCGTTGGTGAGCATCCGTTGATGGAGACGCAGGGACAGCGCCATGTATGTGAAGAACAGCGCCCCCGCCAGGGCCCAGATCCACCATGTGACCGCGGAGCGACTCTCGGTGGACGGCTGCGCCACCGTCTCTTCCTCCAAAGCCGATTGTTGCGTGGGGAGCGTCGCGCTGTCGGTGGGGGGTGCGTGCATGACCGTGCCTTCCAAAGCGAGTCTGAGGCCCTCAAGATGCCAGCAAGCTCGACCACTTGAGTCTGCGCCAACTCCTGTGTGGTCAGAATCCTCCGAATGGGCGCACGCCTGTCGCGGGCGCATCGTTTCGTGGCCGTCGGCCGCTCAGGCGCGCCTGGCGCCTCACAGAGGACGGCGATATCCGCAGGGCATCTCCCACCAGGATTTGGAGGTACCCTCCGATTTTTCGATGGCATCCTGGACCTCGGAGCGGACTCCGGGAGGACGGTGCGATGGCAATCAGTACGGCGGAGACGGCAGCGGCCTCGGGTTCGGCACGCCCCATGCGGGCCGACGCGCGCCGCAATTACGAACGACTGCTGAGCGAGGCGCGCACCGCGTTCGCGGAGCACGGCACCGATGCGTCGCTCGAGGAGATCGCTCGCCGATCGGGCGTGGGCATCGGCACGCTGTACCGGCACTTCCCCAACCGCCACGCGATGATGAGCGCGGTGTTCCAGGAGGCGCTGGCGGCGCTGCTCGAGCGCTCCCGCGAACTGACCGGGGCGGAACATCCGTGCGGGGCGCTGGTGGAGTGGCTGCGCGCCCTCATCACTCATGCGGGTGAGTACCGCGGTCTGGCGCGGGCGCTGATGTCGGCGTCGCACGATGAGAGCTCGGCGCTGTCGTCGTGCAGCATGCCACTGCGCGAGGCGGGCGAGCGCCTGCTGGTACGGGCGCAGAAGAGCGGCTCGGTGCGGGCGGATGTGTCGATCGGCGACCTGATGCAACTGACGAACGCGATCGCGCTGGCGGCGGAACAGGACCCGGACGACGCGCAGTTGGCCGACCGTCTGCTGGCGCTGACCCTCCGGGGACTGAAGGCGGACAGGTCGGCCTGACCCGCCGACCGTACGCGGGGCGTGGCGCCTTCCCCCGAGCGGGGCAAGCCCCGGCCCCCCAAGAACCGCCCACGCGGCACGGACGGTGGGCGCCGGACGGGACGCGGTCAGCCGTCACTGGGCGAGAGCGCGGCCACGGATGTCACCGGCGCCTGCCCCATCGGGGCAAGCCCCGCGCTCAAGGGGGCCACCCCACAGGGGCAGCGGGCACCGCCGTGGCGGAGGCCCCGGTCCAAGCTCCCCGTGCCCGGGCACGGACCCTCGGGGCCGGAGACCAGCCCCCGGCACCTCCCACGACCGGACGGCCGGCACCCGGGCGACGACCTCGCCGTGACGGAGGGCAGTCCGCCATGGCGCCTGCCCCATCGGGACAGATCCCGGACCAGGGGCACATCCCCTCCGCGGTACGACACACCCGGGCGTCGGGCCGACCTCGCCGCGGCGGAGACCGGTCCCCGCCCATCGGAGTACGCCCCCGACACAGCGTCCTCGTGGGCGCGGTCGGGCGAGCCGTGGCGCGGGGACGCGCTCCCGAGGCCGGCCCCGGCACGCGTCAGCGGCGGCGGATGTCGGCCACTCGTGGAGTGCGGTCCACGGGGTCCGGGGTCAGCGAGCCCGACGTGCTGCGGAGTTGGGTGCGGGTGCGGCGCTGGACCGGGAGGGGGACATCGCGACGTGATGGGCGGGAGCCGTCCACCGGCGGGGCGGCCGCGCCGGCCACCGCGATCTGTACGCCCTGATCGGCCAGGGCCTGCAGCTCGGTCGCCGCGCGGTCGTCGTGCACCGGCGGTTCGTCCGTGACCAGGCGCGTGATCACATCCGTCGGCACCGTCTGGAACATCGTGTCGGTGCCGAGCTTGGTGTGGTCCGCGAGCACCACGACCTCCGCGGCCGCCTGCACCAGCGCCCGGTCCACGCTCGCCGAGAGCATGTTGGACGTGGACAGGCCCCGTTCGGCCGTCAGGCCACTGCCCGACAGAAACGCACGCGAGACCCGCAGGCCCTGCAGGGACTGCTCGGCCCCGCTGCCCACCAGCGCGTAGTTGGAGCCACGCAGCGTCCCGCCGGTCATGACGACTTCGACCCTGTTGGCATGGGCCAACGCCTGGGCCACCAGCAGAGAGTTGGTGACCACGGTCAGCCCGGGTACGCGCGCGAGCCGGCGGGCCAGCTCCTGCGTCGTCGTTCCCGCGCCGACCACGATGGCCTCGCCCTCTTCCACGAGGCTCGCGGCGAGGTCGGCGATGGCCGTCTTCTCCGCACTCGCGGCCAGGGATTTCTGCGGGAAGCCGGATTCGCGGGTGAACCCGCCCGGCAGTACGGCACCGCCGTGCCGGCGGTCGAGGAGTCCTTCTGCCTCGAGCGCCCGCACGTCCCGCCGTACGGTCACTTCGGAGGTCTGGACGACACGGGCGAGCTCACGGAGCGACACGGCACCGTTGGCACGCACCATTTCGAGGATCAATTGGCGACGTTCTGCAGCGAACACGAAACTGACAGTAACCCCACCGCCCGATAGTTTTCAGCACTATGCGCCGAATTACAGAAATTGCACACACTCGGACACGCCAAGTGGTATGAGCAGGCTCGAAGTTGATCAGTTGACGGCCGAAGTGCCCAGGGTTCGCCGGGTTTAGGCCTCGCCCGTCGCCTTTCGGGTGTGCAACTGCCTGGCCACCTCGGCGATCGACCCCGACAGAGACGGGTACACGGTGAAAGCGTTTGCGATCTGTTCCACCGTCAGGTTGTTGTCGACCGCGATCGAGATGGGGTGGATCAGTTCCGATGCGCGCGGCGAGACGACCACACCGCCGACCACGATGCCCGTTCCCGGCCGGCAGAAGATCTTGACGAAGCCGTCCCTGATGCCCTGCATCTTGGCTCGCGGGTTGCGCAGCAGCGGCAGCTTCACGCTCCGGGCGTCGATCTTGCCCGCGTCCACGTCCGCCTGGCTGTAGCCGACGGTCGCGATCTCCGGGTCGGTGAACACGTTCGACGAGACGGTCTTGAGGTTCAGCGGGGTGACGGCGTCACCGAGGAAGTGGTACATCGCGATCCGGCCCTGCATCGCCGCGACCGACGCGAGCGCGAAGACCCCGGTGACGTCACCGGCGGCGTACACGCTGGGCGCCGTCGTACGGGAGACCTTGTCGGTCCAGATGTGGCCCGAGTCCTTCAGCCGGACCCCGGCCTCCTCCAGGCCCATTCCCGCGGTGTTCGGGATCGCGCCGACCGCCATCAGACAGTGCGAGCCGGAGATGACACGGCCGTCGGAGAGCGTGACCTCGACACGGTCGCCGACGCGCTTGGCGGACTCGGCACGGGAGCGGGCCATGACGTTCATGCCGCGGCGGCGGAAGACATCCTCGAGGACGGCGGCGGCGTCGGGGTCCTCACCCGGCAGCACTCGGTCGCGCGAGGAGACGAGAGTGACTTTGGAGCCGAGCGCCTGGTACGCACCCGCGAACTCCGCGCCGGTGACACCGGAGCCGACCACGATGAGCTCCTCGGGGAGCTCGGTCAGGTCGTAGACCTGCGTCCAGTTCAAGATGCGCTCGCCGTCGGGCAGGGCGTCCGGGATCTCGCGCGGGTGACCGCCGGTCGCGATCAGCACGGCGTCCGCGACGAGCGTCTCCTCCGTGCCGTCGGCGGCGCGCACGATTACCTTGCGGGAGCCGTCCATCGCCTGCTGACCCTCCAGCCGTCCGCGGCCGCGCAGGACGCGCGCGCCGGCCCGGGTGACGGAGGCGGTGATGTCGTGGGACTGGGCGAGGGCGAGCCGCTTGACCCGTCGGTTGACCTTGCCGAGGTCGACGCCGACGACGCGGGCGGCCTGCTCGATGTGCGGCGTGTCGTCGGCCACGATGATGCCGAGCTCCTCGTACGAGGAGTCGAAGGTGGTCATCACCTCGGCCGTGGCGATCAGGGTCTTCGACGGCACGCAGTCGGTCAGCACCGAAGCTCCGCCCAGACCGTCGCAGTCGACGACGGTCACCTCCGCGCCGAGCTGAGCGCCCACCAGGGCAGCCTCATAACCGCCGGGTCCGCCACCGATGATCACGATCCGGGTCACGAAAAAGTCCGCCTCGCATTGTCAATCCCGGCCCGCCTGCCCGCCCGACCGGGGGTCCGGGGTCACCCCGGGGAATGCAGTACGTACCCCATTGTCCCGCACGGTATCGGCGTTCTCGCCCCGGGGGCTCGATACGCCCGCGACCTCGGCCGTCACGGCCGGGGCTACCTGGACCGGCTCCGCCGCGTGGGCGGTCTCTCCTCCCCCTCCCGTACCCTCGATCCCATGTCGCTCTACGCCGCGTACGCCGGCAACCTCGACGCGCGGCTGATGACCCGCCGCGCCCCGCACTCACCGCTGCGCGGCACCGGCTGGCTGAACGGCTGGCGGCTGACCTTCGGCGGGGAGCAGATGGGCTGGGAGGGGGCGCTGGCCACGATCGTGGAGGCGCCGCGCTCGCAGGTCTTCGTCGCGCTGTACGACATCGCTCCGATGGACGAGGACTCGATGGACCGCTGGGAGGGTGTCGGTCTCGACATCTACCGGCGGATGCGCGTCCGCGTGGACACTCTGGACGGCGAGGAGCCGGCCTGGGTGTACGTGCTGAACGCGTACGAGGGCGGCCTGCCGTCCGCACGCTACCTGGGCGAGCTCGCGGACGCGGCGGAGTCGGCGGGGGCGCCGCACGACTATGTGATGGAGCTGCGCAAGCGCCCGTGCTGACCGGCGGTCCCGTCACCGCCGGACCACCGTCCTGGGGCGGGCCTCGGCGATCGCATGACGCGACGGGCCGACTCTTGTGCGTTACGACGAGCGAAGGGAAACCGACTCGTGAACATTGCCATCTACGCGCGTAGGGATTCACGGGCTACCCTCTTCCCGTGAACGTATCTGTTACCCCGGACCCCCATGCCGCGGCCAGCGCCGCCGCTGACCGCCTGCGCGAGCTGACCGGCACCGAGACCCATGACGTTGCACTTGTGATGGGCTCCGGCTGGGCGCCGGCCGTCGACGCGCTCGGTGCGCCCGAGGCCGAGTTCCCCGCCACCGAGCTGCCCGGCTTCCCGCCGCCGGCGGTCGAGGGCCACGGCGGCAAGATCCGCTCGTACAAGATCGGCGACAAGCGCGTCCTGGTCTTCCTCGGCCGTACGCACTACTACGAGGGCCGCGGCGTCGCCGCCGTCGCCCACGGTGTGCGCACCGCCGTCGCCGCCGGCTGCAAGACCCTGGTGCTGACCAACGGCTGCGGCGGTCTGCGCGAGGGCATGCGTCCCGGGCAGCCCGTGCTGATCAGCGACCACATCAACCTGACCGCCGCCTCTCCGATCATCGGCGCCAACTTCGTCGACCTGACCGACCTGTACTCTCCGCGGCTGCGCGCGCTGTGCAAGGAGGTGGACGAGACGCTCGAGGAGGGTGTGTACGTCCAGTTCCCCGGCCCGCACTACGAGACCCCGGCCGAGATCAACATGGTCCGTGTCATGGGCGGCGACCTCGTCGGCATGTCCACGGTCCTCGAGGCCATCGCCGCCCGCGAGGCCGGCGCGGAGGTGCTCGGCATCTCCCTGGTCACCAACCTGGCGGCGGGCCTGTCGGGCGAGCCCCTCAACCACGAGGAAGTCCTCCAGGCCGGCCGCGACTCGGCGTCCCGCATGGGCGAACTGCTGACGCGGGTACTGGCCCGCATCTGATCAGCGGGCCGCCGGGGTCGACACCCCGGGGGCCTGCTCTCCATCTCACCGACGGCGCCCCCGCCCGGCGGCTCGGGCGGGCCCCGAAGCAGCCGGGCGGCGCCGTTCCGCCCCGCCCGCCGGCACCGCGGCGGCGCAGCCCACGAAGGCGGCCGCTGCCCGGCCGGGACCGGCCTCGCGCAGCTCTCCGGGAACAGCGCGCCGGACCGCCCGGCGGCCGCTGGGCCGAAATAATGGGGCCGGAACAAACCATGGGGCGCGCGGCCGTCGGCGCACAGACTCGACGCATCACAACGAGAGGCGGACCAACCGTGCAGCAGGACCTCATCGCGCGGGCCAACGCGTGGCTGGCCGAGGACCCGGACGGGGAGACCCGGGAGGAACTCAGCAAGCTCATCGAGGCGCAGGACCTCGACGAACTCGCCTCCCGGTTCAGCGGGACGCTGCAGTTCGGCACGGCCGGACTGCGCGGGGAACTGGGGGCCGGCCCCATGCGGATGAACCGGGCCGTGGTCATCCGCGCCGCCGCGGGGCTCGCCGCGTACCTCGGGGCCAAGGGCCAGGGCGGCGGGCTGGTCGTCATCGGCTACGACGCCCGCTACAAGTCCGCCGACTTCGCCCGCGACACCGCAGCCGTCATGGTTGCCGCGGGTCTGCGCGCAGCCGTGCTGCCGCGCCCGCTGCCGACCCCCGTACTGGCCTTCGCCATAAGGCAGTTGGGCGCCGTCGCAGGTGTCGAGGTGACCGCCAGCCACAACCCGCCGCGCGACAACGGCTACAAGGTCTACCTCGGCGACGGCTCGCAGATCGTGCCGCCCGCCGACGCGGAGATCGCCGCCGAGATCGAGGCGATCCGCAGCCTCGACGACGTACCCCGCGCGGACGAGGGCTGGGACACCCTCGGCGACGAGGTGCTGGACGCCTACCTCGCCCGTACCGACGCCGTGCTCGGCAGCGGCTCACCCCGCACGGCCCGTGTCGTCTACACGGCCATGCACGGTGTCGGACGGGACGTCGTCATGGCGGCCTTCGCGCGGGCCGGGTTCCCCGTGCCCACGCTCGTGCAGGAGCAGGCCGAGCCCGACCCGGCCTTCCCGACCGTCGCGTTCCCCAATCCGGAGGAGCCCGGCGCGATGGACCTCGCGTTCGAGACCGCCCGCCGGGTCCAGCCGGACGTCGTGATCGCCAACGACCCCGACGCGGACCGCTGCGCCGTCGCCGTGCCCGACGACACCGTCGACGGGGGCTGGCGGATGCTCCGCGGGGACGAGGTCGGCGCGCTGCTCGCTGAGCACCTGGTGCACAAGGGTGCGCGCGGCACGTTCGCCGAGTCCATCGTGTCCTCGTCCTTGCTGGGGCGGATCGCGGAGGCGGCGGGGCTCCCGCACGAGGAGACCCTGACCGGCTTCAAGTGGATCGCCCGCGTCGAGGGCCTGCGCTACGGCTACGAGGAGGCGCTCGGCTACTGCGTCGACCCCGAAGGCGTACGCGACAAGGACGGCATCACCGCCGCGCTGCTCGTCGCCGAGCTGGTCTCGGAGCTGAAGGAGCACGGCCGCACCCTCACCGATCTGCTCGACGACCTCGCCGTGGCGCACGGTCTGCACGCCACCGACCAGCTGTCGGTGCGGGTCGAAGACCTGGGTGTCATCGCCGATGCCATGACCGCGCTGCGCGAGCAGCCGCCGACCCTGCTCGCGGGACTCCATGTCACCAGCGCCGAGGACCTGAGCCGGGGCACGGACAGGCTTCCCCCGACGGACGGTCTGCGCTACTACCTCGACGGCGAGTTCAAGGCGCGCGTCATCGTCCGGCCGAGTGGCACCGAGCCCAAGCTCAAGTGCTATCTCGAGGTCGTGGTGCCGGTCGCGGACGCGAGCGAGCTCGGCACGGCCCGGGGGCGGGCGGACGAGGTGCTGGCCGGGATCAAGCGGGATCTGGCCGCCGCGGCGGGCATCTGACGCGGCCGGTGGGCAGGGGACACCTGCGCGCGACCCGGGTGGAGCGCCGCGAAAGGCCCGGCAGGACACAGCGGCGCGGCCGCTGTGTCCTGCCGGGTCCCGGCGGATCAGCCGACGGCGAGGAGCACGGCCAGCAGTACGGCCCCGGCGACGGCCGGAGCCAGGAGCTCGTACGCCCAGCGGATGTGCGGTTCCCCCTGCGCGGCGGGGTGCACGGCACGGCTCTCGGCCAGCTCCCGCAGATCCGCCACCGTCCGGTCGGCGGGGGCCATGCGGTCGCTGTCGGCGACATCGGCGTGCACCGAGGTCCTGCCGTGCGGGTCCTCGGTCGCGGCGCGGGCCTGTCGGCGGGCGGCGCTCTTGCGCTTGCGCAGCGAGACGGGGATGGCCCAGAGCTGGTACTTGGTGCCGTCCTGGGTGATGATCTCGCTCGAGTACCCGGCCCGCACATCGGCGACGGCCGCCCAGGGCAGGGTGATCGTCCGGAACGGGTTCCTGATCCGGATCCGGTCGTCGTCGGCGAAGACGGCCGGCCGCAGGCTGAAGGCGACGACGAGCGGTACGGCCAGCAGCGCCGCGGCGAGCGCGAGCCACGGCGTACGGCCCTCGCCCCGGACGACGGCGTCGACGACGATCCAGGCCACGAGCGCCAGCAGCAGCGCTCCGCCCGCCATACCGGCTGTGGACCGGAAGGCCCGCTCGGTGGAGGCGGGCTGGGCGGGGGGCTCGGGACGCGTCATGTTCCCGATTCTGCCGTACGCCCCGGTGGGGGCACCGGCACGGGCCACGGTGATCGGCGGGCCGGCCGGCTGTGTCCGTTTTGGTATCCGGTTTCGCCCGGCCCCTCTGTACATGTCGCTACGCGCGTAGATATGCTCATCTGGTGACCATGCCCACCACCGCACCTGCATTCGCCGACGTGACCACGTCCGACAGCACTCTGCGCCGCTTTCTGCACGGGCTGCCCGGCGTCGATCCGGTCGGCCTGGAAGCGCGCGCCGCGTCTCTCGGCACCCGCTCGATCAAGACCACGGCGAAGGCGTACGCCATCGACCTGGCCATCTCGATGATCGACCTGACGACGCTGGAAGGCGCGGACACCCCGGGCAAGGTCCGGGCGCTCGCCGCCAAGGCCGTCAATCCCGATCCGACCGACCGTACGACCCCGACGACGGCCGCGGTCTGTGTCTACCCCGACATGGTGGCAACCGCGAAGGAGTCCCTGAAGGGCTCCGCCGTCAAGGTCGCCTCCGTCGCCACCGCCTTCCCGGCCGGCCGCGCGGCGCTCGACGTGAAGCTCGCGGACGTCCGTGACGCCGTCGCCGCAGGGGCGGACGAGATCGACATGGTGATCGACCGCGGCGCCTTCCTGGCCGGCAAGTACCTGAAGGTGTACGACGAGATCCGCGCCGTGAAGGAGGCCTCGGGCAACGCCCGGCTCAAGGTCATCTTCGAGACCGGCGAGCTCTCCACGTACGACAACATCCGCCGCGCGTCGTGGATCGGCATGATCGCCGGGGCCGACTTCATCAAGACCTCGACCGGCAAGGTCGCGGTCAACGCAACCCCGGCGAACACCCTGGTGATGCTGGAAGCCGTTCGCGACTTCCGGGAGCAGACTGGAGTGCAGGTAGGCGTGAAGCCCGCCGGAGGGATCCGCACCACCAAGGACGCCATCAAGTTCCTGGTGCTGGTGAACGAGACCGTCGGCGCGGACTGGCTGGACAACCACTGGTTCCGCTTCGGTGCCTCCAGTCTGCTGAACGACCTGCTGATGCAGCGGCAGAAGCTGGCGACCGGCCGGTACTCCGGTCCCGACTACGTGACGGTGGACTGAGCAGGGATGACCATGTCTTTCGATTACGCACCCGCCCCCGAGTCGCGCTCCGTCGTCGACATCGCGCCGTCCTACGGCCTTTTCATCGACGGCGAGTTCACCGACGCCGCCGACGGCAAGGTGTTCAAGACCGTCTCGCCCTCGAGCGAGGAGGTCCTGTCCGAGATCGCCCAGGCCGGGGCCGCGGACGTCGACCGTGCGGTGAAGGCCGCCCGCAAGGCGTTCGAGAAGTGGTCCGCGCTGCCCGGCTCGGAGCGTGCCAAGTACCTCTTCCGTATCGCGCGGATCATCCAGGAGCGATCGCGCGAGCTGGCGGTCCTGGAGACCCTCGACAACGGCAAGCCGATCAAGGAGACCCGCGACGCGGACCTCCCGCTGGTCGCGGCCCACTTCTTCTACTACGCGGGCTGGGCCGACAAGCTCGAGCACGCCGGCCTGGGGCGGAACCCGCTGCCGCTGGGCGTGGCCGGCCAGGTCATCCCGTGGAACTTCCCGCTGCTGATGCTGGCCTGGAAGATCGCCCCGGCGCTCGCCACCGGCAACACGGTGGTGCTCAAGCCCGCCGAGACGACTCCGCTGTCCGCCCTGTTCTTCGCGGACATCTGCCGCCAGGCCGGTCTGCCGAAGGGTGTCGTCAACATCCTTCCGGGCTACGGGGACACCGGCGCGGCCCTCGTCGCGCACCCGGACGTCAACAAGGTCGCCTTCACCGGTTCGACCGCGGTCGGCAAGGCGATCGCCCGCCAGATCGCCGGCACCGACAAGAAGGTCACGCTGGAACTGGGCGGCAAGGGCGCCAACATCGTCTTCGACGACGCGCCCATCGACCAGGCCGTCGAGGGCATCGTCAACGGCATCTTCTTCAACCAGGGCCAGGTCTGCTGCGCGGGTTCGCGGCTGCTGGTCCAGGAGTCGATCGAGGACGAGCTGCTGGACTCGCTCAAGCGCCGGCTGTCCACGCTGCGCCTGGGCGACCCGCTGGACAAGAACACCGACATCGGCGCGATCAACTCCGAGGAGCAGCTGTCCCGGATCACCTCGCTGGTCGAGGCGGGCGAGGCGGAGGGCGCCGAGCGCTGGTCCCCGGCGTGTGAGCTGCCCACGTCCGGCTACTGGTTCGCCCCGACGCTGTTCACGAACGTCACCCAGGCGCACACCATCGCCCGCGACGAGATCTTCGGCCCGGTGCTGTCCGTGCTGACCTTCCGTACCCCGGACGAGGCCGTGGCCAAGGCCAACAACAGCCAGTACGGCCTGTCGGCCGGCATCTGGACGGAGAAGGGCTCGCGCATCCTCGCGGTTGCGAACAAGCTCCGCGCCGGTGTGGTGTGGGCCAACACGTTCAACAAGTTCGACCCGACCTCGCCGTTCGGCGGCTACAAGGAGTCGGGCTTCGGCCGCGAGGGCGGCCGCCACGGCCTGGAGGCGTACCTCGCCCCGTCGAGCCCGGAGGGCGAGCGCTGATGAGCACCGATGAGCAGAACCGACTGAGCGTTCTCAAGACCTACAAGCTGTACGTCGGGGGCAAGTTCCCCCGCTCCGAGAGCGGCCGGGTGTACGAGGTGACCGACTCCAAGGGCAAGTGGCTGGCCAACGCACCCCAGTCGTCCCGCAAGGACGCGCGTGACGCGGTCGTCGCGGCCCGCAAGGCGTTCGGCGGCTGGTCGGGCGCGACCGCGTACAACCGCGGCCAGATCCTCTACCGCATCGCCGAGATGCTGGAGGGCCGCAAGAGCCAGTTCGTGCACGAGGTGGCGGACGCGGAGGGCCTGTCCAGGTCCAAGGCCTCCGCGATCGTGGAAGCCGCGATCGACCGCTGGGTCTGGTACGCGGGCTGGACGGACAAGATCGCCCAGGTCGTCGGCGGTGCGAACCCGGTCGCCGGCCCGTACTTCAACCTCTCGACCCCGGAGCCCACCGGCGTCGTGACGATCCTCGCGCCCCAGGAATCGTCGTTCCTGGGCCTGGTGTCCGTCGTCGCCCCTGTCATCGCGACCGGCAACACCGCGGTGGTGATCGCCAGTGAGAAGTCCCCGCTCCCGGCACTGTCCCTGGGCGAGGTGCTGGCCACCTCGGACCTGCCCGGCGGTGTGGTCAACGTGCTGTCCGGCCGTACGGCCGAGATCGCGGCCCCGCTCGCCGCGCACCAGGACGTCAACGGCATCGATCTGGCGGGGGCCGACGAGGTGCTGGCCAAGGAGCTCGAGGTCGCCGCGGCGGACAACCTCAAGCGCGTGCTTCGTCCACAGGCTGTGGATTTCTCCGCGGCACCGGGCACCCGGCGTCTGACGGCCTTCCTGGAGACCAAGACCGTCTGGCACCCGACCGGCTCGCTGGGCGCATCCGGCTCGGCGTACTGATCCGCGGCCGGGCGCCCCGGCCACCGCCCGTTGTGCCGAGCGCACCCCGAACGAAAGCCCCCACCGTCCCGTCCGGCCGTGGGGGCTTTCCTCATGAGCACCGCCGCCTGATGGCGTCCGATCAGAGCACCTGGCCGGCCACCGGTCCGACCAGCGGAAGGTCCTCGAGCGCCTGTCCGTGGGTCAGATGGTCCGTCACCATCGTCGTGCCGACCGGCTTGAAGTCGGCGACCTTGGTGCCCACCCCATTGCTGAGCGGGTCGACGCCCGTGTTCGCCAGCGGGTGGAGCTGCATGCTCTTGAGCTGGCCGGCGCCCGTCACCGAGTTCGCGACCACGCCCGTGACCGCCTTCGCGGGTCCCGCGTCGCCGACGACCGAGTCCGCCCCGGCCGCGCCGGTCGGCAGCGCGACGGGCAGCGCCGGTGCGGCCTGCGCGACGGCACCGACCGCACCGCCCGAGCCGAGAGCGGCACCCGCCGCCGCGACGGTCAGCCCTGCGCGCAGCAGCGCACGCCGCCGGTTGTTGGAAGCTGCATGACGAGCCATGTTTCCCTGCCTAGATGAGTAATCGCCAGCATACGGACAGTAGTTGAGGTGTGACGCTCGATACCACCCACACCTCCGGGGGGTTCCCTGCGCGAGTCGATGCGTCACAATTGACTCCCGTGAGTTCCCAACCCATCCCGACCCGCGTCGTGCTGCTCGCGGGCCCCTCCGGTTCCGGAAAGTCGTCACTCGCCGCCCGTACCGGCCTGCCGGTACTGCGCCTCGACGACTTCTACAAAGAGGGCAACGACCCGACGCTTCCCGTGGTGACGGGTAGTACGGACATCGACTGGGACTCTCCGCTGTCCTGGGACGCGGACGCGGCGGTCGCCGCGATCGAGGAGCTGTGCCGTACGGGCCGGACGACCGTGCCCGTGTACGACATCGCCACCAGTTCCCGTGTGGACCGGGAGACATTCGACATCGCCCGTACGCCCCTGTTCGTGGCCGAGGGCATCTTCGCGGCCGACATCGTCCGCCGCTGCCAGCAGATCGGCGTGCTCGCCGACGCGCTGTGTCTGCGCGGCCGGCCGTCGACGACGTTCCGCCGCAGGCTGGCGCGGGATCTGCGGGAGGGCCGCAAGTCGGTGGCGTTCCTGCTCCGCCGCGGCTGGCGGCTGATGCGGGAGGAGCGCGGCATCGTGGCGCGCCAGACGCACCTGGGCGCCCACCCCTGCGGCAAGCAGGAGGCACTGGGCCGCCTCGCGGACGCGGCGGCGGGCCGCCGCCGTACGCCCGCGGCGCGCGTCGCGGCGTAACGGCGGCGCGGGCTCCCCCACGCCGCACCGGCGCTCTCGCGCCCGGAACGCCTTCGCGCCGCGAGCCACGTGCGGAGTACGAGGCCACGCCCGCCCCACGACATCCGCCGGCCTGCGGGCACCTTCGTGGCGAGGAGCCGGCCCGGCACCCATGGCGTCCGCCGGCCACCGGCAGCTTCGCGCCGCGGGCGGCGGCGCACATGCGAAGAGCGGGGCCGGACAAGACCCCCCGGCCTGTCCGGTCCCGCTCGGATTCCCCCGTGAGCCCGCGGTCACCCCCGTGAACACCCGCGGTCTCCCCCGGTGGGTCCCCCGTATCCCCCGTGGGTCCCCCCGCTCCCGCCGTCTCCCCCGAAACGGCAGGCCCTGCTTCCCCCGTGCTTCCCCCCGTTGCCTTCAGGCCACCAGCTCGCCGAAGGATTCTTCCTCGTCACGGCCGAAGCTGAGGACTTCGTCCTCGCGCAGCCGGCGGAGCGACCGCCAGATGCTCGACTTCACCGTGCCGACACTGATGTCCAGGATTTCCGCGATCTCCGGGTCGGTGCGGCCCTCGTAGTAACGCAGGACCAGCATCGTCCGCTGGAGTTCGGGCAGCCTGGCAAGCGCCTGCCACAGCACGGCGCGCAGCTCCGTACCCCGCATCGCGTCGGTGTCGCCCACCGTCTCCGGCAGCTCCTCCGTCGGGTACTCGTTGAGCTTGCGCCGGCGCCAGGCGCTGATGTGCAGGTTGGTCATGGTGCGGCGCAGATAGCCTCCGACCGCCGCCTTGTCGCTGATCCTGTCCCAGGCCCGGTACGTCGAGAACAGGGCACTCTGCAGCAGGTCCTCGGCCTCGAACCGGTCACCGGTCAGGTGGTAGGCGGTCGCGTACAGAGAGGCCCGGCGTTCCTGGACGTAGGCGGTGAACTCCGCCTCCGAACAGGACCGCTCCCCCGTGGCCTCCCCGTACGCCACCCCGCTGCCTGCGGCAGCCGCGTCAACCACCGTCATGTAGGGCTTGCGCCCTTGCTCTGCAGCCGACGGCTTGAGCTGACGCCCGGCGCCGCGAACGCACCCCCGCCCGTTCACCACGCCGGACTTCTCAGCGCTCCTCGTGACGTCGTGGAGACGCGTGACAACCGCGCTTGAGGTGGTGCTGTGCAGTGCGTTCATCTCGCGCCCCCCGTCGAGTGGAGTCTGCTTCGTTCCGTGTGACAAGAGCTTGCCCGGGCAGTTTCATCGCGCTGTCCGCCGACTGTCACAGGCACGTCACAGCCCCTACGAGTGTTCCAGCGGTCCTCCGGGTCGAACTGAGGCTCCCCCATGCGCCAGAATGACCTCCGTGCCTTTCCTGTTGCTGATCGAGGACGACGACGCCATCCGCACGGCCCTCGAACTCTCCCTGTCACGCCAGGGCCACCGTGTGGCCACCGCGGCGACGGGCGAGGACGGCCTGAAACTGCTGCGCGAGCAGCGGCCGGATCTGATTGTGCTGGACGTGATGCTGCCCGGGATCGACGGCTTCGAGGTGTGCCGGCGTATCAGGCGCACCGATCAGCTGCCGATCATCCTGCTGACCGCCCGCAGCGATGACATCGATGTTGTGGTGGGTCTGGAGTCGGGTGCGGACGACTACGTCGTCAAGCCGGTGCAGGGGCGGGTGCTCGATGCCCGCATCCGCGCCGTACTGCGCCGCGGCGAGCGCGAGTCCACGGACTCGGCGGCCTTCGGCTCCCTGGTGATCGACCGCTCAGCGATGACGGTCACCAAGAACGGCGAGGATCTGCAGCTCACGCCGACGGAGCTGCGCCTCCTGCTCGAGTTGAGCCGTCGGCCCGGCCAGGCGTTGTCGCGCCAGCAGCTGCTGCGGCTGGTGTGGGAGCACGACTACCTCGGCGACTCACGTCTGGTCGACGCGTGCGTGCAGCGGCTGCGGGCGAAGGTGGAGGACGTGCCGTCCTCGCCGACCCTGATCCGTACGGTGCGCGGTGTCGGTTACCGGCTGGACACCCCCCAGTGAGAACGGTGGGGCCGGCCGGGCGAGATGTGCGCGCGGCGAGAGCCGGGAACGGAAGCCTCCGGTGAACAGTGCACCCTCCGCAAGGCGCGGGATTGTCGCACCTCTTCGCTGGACCAGTCTGCGGCTGCGCCTCGTCGTGGTCTTCGCCCTGGTCGCACTGACCGCCGCGGTGTCGGCCTCCGGCATCGCGTACTGGCTCAACCGCGAAGCGGTGCTCACGCGTACGCAGGACGCGGCGCTCGGGGACTTCCGGCAGGAGATGCAGAACCGGGCCGCCTCGATGCCGCTGCGGCCGACCCAGGCCGAACTGCAGACGGCCGCAGAGGAGATGGCGCACGGCAACGACGACTTCAGCGTGCTGCTGATCGGCGAGCGCGCCGAGGGCAAGCCGATCGTCGGCGCGTCCGACCCGGACATCTTCACGCTCGACGACGTACCCGGTTCGCTGCAGGAGGCGGTCAACGAGCGGCAGGACATCACGGCCGGCAACTCGGCCGCGTACCACTTGTTCTGGCAGCGCACCGAGCGCCGCGGCAAGCCGTACCTGGTGGGCGGCAGCCGGATCGTCGGCGGCGGGCCGACCGGCTATCTGTTCAAGTCGCTGGACCAGGAACGGCAGGATCTCAACTCGCTCGCCTGGTCGCTGGCCATCGCCACCCTGCTGGCGCTGGTCGGTTCAGCGCTGCTGGCGCAGGCCGCGGCCACCACTGTGCTGCGGCCGGTGCACCGGCTGGGCGAGGCGGCCAGGCAGCTCGGCGAGGGCAAGCTCGACACGCGGCTGCGTGTCTCGGGTACGGACGAACTCGCCGAACTGGCAAGGACGTTCAACAAGACGGCCGAGTCGCTGGAGAAGAAGGTCGCGGACATGAGCGCGCGGGAGGAGTCCAGCCGCCGCTTCGTCGCCGACATGTCGCACGAGCTGCGGACCCCGCTGACCGCGCTCACCGCCGTGACCGAGGTGCTGGAGGAGGAGGCCGACAGCCTCGATCCGATGATCGCGCCCGCCGTGAACCTGGTGGTGAGCGAGACGCGGCGGCTGGGCGACCTGGTGGAGAACCTGATGGAGGTGACCCGCTTCGACGCGGGTACCGCCCGGCTCGTGCTCGACCACGTCGATGTCGCCGACCAGGTCACCGCCTGTATCGACGCGCGTGCCTGGCTGGACGCGGTGGAACTGGACGCCGAGCGCGGGATCATGGCCCGCCTGGACCCCCGGCGGCTCGACGTCATCCTCGCCAATCTCATCGGCAACGCACTCAAGCACGGCGGTTCGCCGGTACGGGTGTCGGTGCGGACGGTCGGCGACGAGCTGGTCATCGAGGTACGCGACCACGGACCCGGTATCCCCGAGGAGGTGCTGCCGCATGTCTTCGACCGCTTCTACAAGGCGAGCGCCTCACGGCCGCGCTCCGAGGGCAGCGGCCTGGGCCTGTCCATCGCGGTGGAGAACGCCCATATCCACGGCGGCGACATCACCGCGGCGAACTCCGCGGACGGCGACGGCGCGGTGTTCGTGCTGCGGCTGCCGCGCGACGGCTCGCCGCTGACGGACTCCGAGGCGGTCGGGGCCGACGACGCGGACAGCGACGGCACCGAGGGCTCGGGCAGCAGCAGCGACCGGGGAGAGGAAGGCGCGCAGTGAAGCCGAAGGGCCTTGCCGCACGGATGGCGGCCGCGCTCGCCGCATCGGCGGGTGTCCTCGTCCTCGCCGGCTGCGGGATCAGGACCACCACACCCGTCGACGCCGGGGCGGCGCCCTCCCGAGTGCCCTGCGAGGTGTCCGAAGGGTCCGTCACCCCGCAGGCGCAGCAGCAGGGCGTCCCCGTGCGGATCTATCTGGTGTGCGCCTCGCAGCTGGAGTCCGTGGACCGCACGGCGAAGATCGCCGAGGAGAAGGCCGTCGACGGGCGGCGGGAGTTCGCGCAGGCGCTGCTGGACGAGTTGCAGCAGGAGCCGTCGTCGTCGGAGCAGGAGGCGGGGCTCACCACCTACGTACGCGGGCCGCTGGTCGTCGCCGCGCCCCGCAGAAGTGATCCCGCGGGAACGCTGCGGCTGAGCCGCCAGCCGGAGGATCTGCCGCCGGCGGCGCTGGCGCAGATCGTGTGCACCTTCGCGGAGAGCAGGGCCGCGGCGACGGACGGCGCGGTGGTGCTGGGCGGACCCGGGGACTACGCACCCCGCGCGTATGTCTGCGGCGCCGGGACCAAGGAGCGGCCGGAGGGCGTGGTGCCCACGCTGGACTCGCTGCCCACCCCTTCGGCGTCGTAGCCGTGTCGTGAGCCGTCCCCTTGGCCGCAGGTGCGCACGGGGGCTCCGGAGGCCGTACGGAAGGGCTGTACGGGAGGGCCGTTCGGAGCCGGTGCGGCTCTTTGGGGGACCGGCGGAACCGATTCTCGCGGTGCGTGCGTCTTGGAGGGCGTGCAGCGTCAAGGTTCGGGCGGCAATGCCGCCATCCACTTCCGCGCGGCGGGGGTCGTTCTCCTCATCGCCCATCTGCTGCTGGTCGCATGGCTGACGCTGCGCCCACTCGACGTGCTGTGGGTGACTGCGGCGAACCTGGAGCCGCTCGCCGGTATCAAGGCGTCCGTCGCACTCGGGCCCGTCGAGGCCTCGCGCCGGATCGGTGAGGGACTGCTGCTGCTGGCCCCCCTCGGCATACTGCTGCCGATCGCGGGCGGCCGGCTGACCGTCTCCCCCTGGGCCTCGCTGGCCCGTACGGTCGCGGCCGCGGCTCTGCTGTCCCTCGGCATCGAGCTGCTCCAGACCGGGGTACCGGGTCAGGTCGTCGACGTGGACTCGGTCCTGCTGAACTCGGCCGGTGTGGCGCTCGCCCATCTGGCGGTCGTGCCCGTGGGCCGGGCGCGGCTGCGCCGACGTCTGCTGGGCACCGGTGTCCGGTCCCGGCGCGGGGACCGTCCGGCCGCTCCCCTGCTGCGGGACGAGGCGTCTCAGGGGCCGACCCCGACGATTCCCAGGGTCGGTATCGCCCCGTAGAGCGACGCTTTGTTCCCTCGTGCCCGGCCACCATGGTGGTATCGGGAGCACGGCAGAGAGGCTCCCTGAAGGTTCGCGAAGGAGCCCACCATGGCCGCACTTGCCCGCCCCCGTGACGGACGCATCATCGGCGGAGTATGCGCAGCGCTGGCACGGCGCTTCGGCACGTCCGCGACGACGATGCGCGTGATCTTCCTGCTCTCCTGTCTGATTCCGGGCCCTCAGTTCCTGCTCTACCTGGCGCTGTGGGTGCTGCTGCCGGAGGAGAAGACCGCCACCGCCGCCTGGTGACCCGCGGCCCCGGCGACCCCGAAGGCGCGGCCGGTCAGCCGGCGAGTGCCTGGCCGACCTTCGCCAGCTGCTTGTCGGCCACCTGCTGAGGCACCCGCGGCGGCGTGTGCCCGGCGAGATCGAATGCCATGAAGCGCGCCACGGTCGCCCCCTTGCGTACGACGACCAGATGGATGGGCGCCGTGACGCCCTCGTTCGTGGCGACCGTGCTCCAGCTGACGGTCTCGTCCCCGCCGCCGACGGTGAACGGCGTGCTCTTGATGTTGCCGTAGTCGGCGGCGCGGTCGTCCAGTGACGCGGTGAAGCCCGCCCCGCAGGCCTTGACGGCCGAGACGAGCTGGGCCATCAGCTGCTCGGCGTCCGTCTCGCTGTACGAACTGAGGGAGGCGGACACCGCGAGGCCGAGGCTCTCCAGCGAGCCGAGCCCGCGGTTGACGGTGTGGGTGGCCCGCGTGTTGGGCTCGTCGCCCATGGCGTCGGCGAGCGGCTGGCACTGCTTCTTGTCAGCGGTGGGCTGCCCGGTGGGCGCGAGCGGGCTCCGCTCGGACGACACCTGGAACTTGGGCAGATCGCCGGTCGCGAGGGCGGCCCGTTCGAGCTGGGGCGCGGTCAGCGGTACGGACGCGTCGCCGCCGCCCTTGCCGGGCTCTGCACCGGGGGCCGTACTGCCGCCCGTACCCGCGCCCGCACTCGCCCCGGCTCTCGGGGTCGCGTTCTTGCCGGCGGCGTGGTCGCCGTCGCTCGTGCAGGCCGCGAGCGGCAGCAGGACGCAGACGGCGGCGAATGCGGACAGTGGGGCGGTCTTTACTCGCATGGCGGGATCCTGGCACAGACGGCATGGGGCGCACACCCGAATCAGGTGTGCGCCCCACCAGTTGACGTACGAAGCCGGTACGTCAGCTCATGCCGGGCACCAGGCCGCCGCCGATCGGCAGGCCGCCGAGCAGGCCGGTGGCCGGCTTGGCCGCGCCGCCCGTGGGCAGCCCCTTCTTCGCGGCCTGCTGAACGGCGGCGGGCACCGACGCGGTGGCGTCGGCGAGCGCGGTCTTCCCCTGGGCCAGGGAGGTGGGCGCACCCGCCGGGAGCTTGCCGAGAGCGTCCGGAACCGGGGCGGCGTGCGTGACGGTGTCCAGCGCGCCCGCGGCGACGGGGAGTTGGGGCAGTGCGGCGGCACAGGAGGTGCCGGCGGCGGCAGCGGCGAAGGCGGCGCCGAGAGCGGCGACACCGAGGGTCTTGGCAGCAGACTGCTTCATCAGGGATGCGTCCTTGGGACGGGGATATGAGCGGCTCTGCAAGCTAGTCAGCGTCGCACACCTGCCGCAAACACCACGAAGCAGCCGGAAGTTGACGCTCCCGGCTGCTTCGGTGTAGGCGCATTGCAGACGCTGGTCAGCTCTCCCCCTGCCCGGGATTGCCGGTCGTGGCGGTCTGCCTGAACAGCCATTCGGACCTCAGCTCGGCATAGCCGGGCTTGATCACCTCGTTGATCATCGCCAGGCGTTCATCGAAAGGAATGAACGCCGACTTCATGGCATTGACGGTGAACCACTGCATGTCGTCGAGCGTGTATCCGAACGTCTCGGTCAGCAGCTCGAACTCACGCGACATGCTGGTACCGCTCATCAGCCGGTTGTCGGTGTTGACCGTGGCCCTGAAGTGCAGTTTGCGCAGCAGGCCGATGGGGTGCTCGGCGTACGAGGCCGCGGCACCGGTCTGCAGGTTGGAGGTCGGGCACATCTCCAGCGGGATGCGCTTGTCCCGCACATACGCGGCGAGCCGCCCCAGCTTCACGGTGCCGTCGTCGGCGACCTCGATGTCGTCGATGATCCGCACACCGTGCCCGAGCCGGTCGGCGCCGCACCACTGGAGCGCCTGCCAGATCGACGGCAGCCCGAAGCCCTCCCCCGCGTGGATGGTGAAGTGGTTGTTCTCGCGCTTGAGGTACTCGAAGGCATCGAGGTGGCGGGTGGGCGGGTAGCCCGCCTCCGCGCCCGCGATGTCGAAGCCGACGACGCCGGTGTCGCGGTAGCGGTTGGCCAGCTCGGCGATCTCCAGGGCGCGCGCGGCGTGCCGCATCGCGGTCAGCATGGCGCCGACGCGGATCCGGTGGCCGCTCTCACGGGCCCGTCGCTCGCCTTCCCGGAAGCCCGCGTTGACCGCCTCGACGACCTGCTCGAGGGTCAGCCCGGCCTCCAGGTGCTGCTCGGGGGCGTACCGGACCTCCGCGTAGACGACGCCGTCCTCGGCTAGGTCCTGGGCGCACTCGGCGGCCACGCGGACGAGGGACTCACGGGTCTGCATGACGGCGCAGGTATGCGCAAAGGTCTCCAGATAGCGCTCGAGCGATCCGGAGTCGGCGGCCTCGCGGAACCAGATACCGAGTTTGTCGGGCTCGGTCTCGGGAAGCAGTTCATAGCCCGCGTCACGGGCGAGTTCGATGATCGTGCCCGGACGCAGGCCGCCGTCGAGGTGGTCGTGGAGCAGCACCTTCGGGGCACGGCGGATCTGGTCCGTGGTGGGCGAATTGAGGGTCTGGCTCGTCATCTGCGCACTCTAGCCCCTACGCGCGTAGAGCGCGCCATGTCGATATGTAACGGTGACCGTGCGTACGGGTGGAGTACATCTGCACTTCTGAGACTGTTGGGCCATGGCACACCACGCACTGCCGCTGCTCTGGGGGCGTCCGGCCGGGACAGCCGGAGATCCTGACACCCCTCGCACGACGACAGCCGCCCGGGGGGCGCGCGGAAGCCGGACGCCGGGGCAGCCCCGCCTGGGCCGGGTGCCGGGGCGCCCCGGCGCACGAGGCGGCAAGGACACCGCGGTCAGCGGGGTGGTACTGCTCCTGCCGGACGGCGAGCCCAGCTCCGCACGCCGCCCGTCGGCGCTGACCAGCGTCCGTTCGTACGCGGCGGTGCTGCCGCTCGGCCGCGCGCTGGCGCGGGCGGGCCGGGCCGAGGGACTGCTGGTGCACTCGGTCCACTACCGGCTGCGCGGCTGGAACGGCGCCCAGGCGCACCCGGCCGCGGACACGACCTGGGCGGTGGAGGAGGTCGTACGAAGATACGGGGACGTCCCCGTATGCCTGGCCGGCCATGGCATGGGCGGCCGCGCCGCCCTGCACGCCGCCGGCCACCCGGCCGTCAACTCCGTGCTGGCGCTGGCCCCCTGGCTGCCGGAGGACGACCTGGCCGCGCCGCCGGAGCCGGTGGGACAGCTGCTGGGCAGACAGGTGCTGATAGTCCACGGCACGAACGACGCGCGTACGGATCCGGAGCTGTCCTACCGGCTCGCGGAGCGCGCCAAGAAGTCCCATCGCGACATCTGCCGCTTCGAGGTCCACTCCGACGGCCACGCGCTGCGCCAGCACCAGGACGAGGTCCTGGCCCTGGCCACGGACTTCGTCCTAGGCTCCCTGTTCACCCGCTCCTACGCGCGCCCGGTCGCGGACGCACTGGCGGCGCCGCCTCCACTGGGGCTGCGGATGCCGCTGGCGGCGGGATTCGGGCGCTCACTGCGTCACTGAGGCGTGTCTGTCGGGTGGCGTAATCGGCGACTTCGGGGTCCGGCGTCCGACGTCCGACACCCGACCGGTCAAGATCTGATCCAACTCCAGCTCCCCCACCGTCTGGTCCCCGCTCATCTCTCCCGTCAGCCGGAACCCGAGCCCCAGATAGAAGCCTTCCGGACCGCCCTCACCCGGGTGCCAGGTGGTGGTGAGGCATGTGCCACCGCGTCGGCGGATCTCGGCGGCCACGGACTCGACGGCGAAACGGCCGTATCCGCGCCCCTGCTCCCGGGCCGCGATGTTGAGACGCCAGAGGCCGGAGCGTATGCCGGTACCGTCGCCGGCGAAGTCGATGTCGAAGAAGGCCATGAGAAACCCGACGAGCCGGTCGCCGTCGAGAATGAGGCGGGGCCAGGCCGTACCGGGGTGCACATAGGCCTCGGCGAGGGACTTCACGACCGGCGCGACCAGGTGCTCCTGGTCGGAGCGGACCTTCAGGCCGATCGCGGCGTCGAAGGTGTCGGGGGTGATCTTCTCAAGGCGGAGCGCGGTGGTCATGCAAGAACCGTAAGCCGGTGGATCAAGCGGATTTCCACGGGGCACTGGCCTGACCCGAGCGGTCAACCGTGGGGAGATGCACACCACTTATGACCAAGCTTGACCGTTTCAGTCAGTTGCTGACGGAAACGTGATCGGGCAGCATACCGACCATGGCCGATCACGGGGATGAAACATCAGGGCCCGAACAGCGTTCCAGACTTGCCGACTTGGTCGATGGACCACCGGATCATCCCTCGCAGGAGACCGGTTCGGGTGGCACGGCGAGAGCACACGCTGCTTCGGTGGATGAGCAGCTGACCGTTGCTCGCCGGGAGTTTGCGGTGTTGCTGGGCGAATTCCGGCGCAGCGCTGTGCTGGTGCCGTTCGACGCGTTCGGGAGTCTGTGGACCGCGGAGCAGAACGGGGTGCGGTGGATCTGTGCGTTCTCCGACGAGGAGGCGCTGGCCACCTTCGCACGGGCACAGGGCGACGCCCAGCGGGAGTGGACGTACCGGACGATTCTGGGTGCACGTCTGCTGGATGTGATGGTGCCGATGCTGCCGGGGCCGGCGGGCGTTGCGCTGGACGCGGGCAGCGACGAGGGCATGTTGTTCCCGCCGGTTGCGGGCATCGTGCCCGATGCGGTGGCGGTTGATCTCGGGGAGACGCAGTGAGCGGGAACGAACCTGACCTGCAGGCGCCGCCGTCGGCGCTGGCGGACATCGCGAAGGGGATCAACCTGGCGCATGCCGAGCTGAAGGAGCTCGGCATGATCGGCACGGCGTCGACGGGGCGGGGCTTCTCGGATCTGGCGCTGTCGGGGCTGGAGTTGGGCCACGGGGGGCTGACGGATGAGTTCACGACGTTCTGTGAGCGCTGGGAGTGGGGCGTGCGGGCCCTGACCCTGAAGGGCAACATCTTCGCGCAGGGCGTGGGCCTGTCGGCGGGTTCGTACGCCGAGCAGGAACGGTACGTCAAGGACTCGATCAAGATCGGCGTCAACTCCGTCAATGGGAACCCGCATCTGAGCGAGGACGAGGTCAAACAGCTGAGCTGGGACAAGATCAGCACCCAGCACGCCTGGGACAACCCCGACTACAGCGCCGAGTCGATGCTCCAGGCCCACGAAGAGGTCAAGCAGACCTGGAAGAACACCAGCTACGACGTCATGGACGCGCAGATGGACTCGCTGGAGCGCTCGGGTGTGATCGATCCGAAGCAGCGTGAGCTGATGGATGCGGAGTTCCGCGAGACGTTCGAGCCGGACGAGGCGACGGTTGCGCAGGCTGAGGAGCCGCGTTGGGGGGAGAGTCGCTGATGTCGGATTTCGGAATCATTGGTGACCTTGCCGGCAAGGCCACCGACAAGGTCGTCGACGTTGTCGACGAGGGGATAGACAAGGGCAAGGAGCTCGCCGGCAGGGGCGTCAACTACGCGACGGACCGAGCCGGCGAGTACCTGGAGGACCGCGGCTACAAGGGGGCCGCCGACGTTGTCACGGACTGGGGCGACCGGACCGCCTCCTCGCTCGGCGCCGAGGTCGGTGAACAGCAGCTCGGACAGACCGAGGAGCCGAATGAGCTGATCCACGGCAACCCGACAAAGATCGCCGACTCGGTGAAGAATCTCCGCGACTTCCAGAAGGCTTTCGACCTGGTCGGCGCCGGAATGAAGAAGCTCGACTCCAGCAACTGGAAGGGTGAGGCCGCCAACACCTTCCGGGAGAAGTTCCAGACCCTGCCCACCGACTGGCTGCACGCGGCCGACGCCTTCGAAGCCGCCGCCAAGGCACTGGAAACCTACTCCACCGCCATCACCACCGCGCAGGGCAAGGCGCGGGAAGCGATCGCGTTGTACAAGGCGGGCGACGCGTCGAGCAAGAGCGCGGAAGCGGCTTTCAAGAAGGACATGGCCGCCTACGAGGCCGCGCGCGACAGCGACAAGCCGCTGACCAAGCCCGAGCCCGGCGAAGACCCGGGCAAGGCCCAACGGGCGCGGGCACAGGAGATCCTCAACGAGGCCCGCCGCCACCGCAACGAGGCAGCCGACACCGCAAAGACGGCGGTCACCGCGGCAATGGCCCACGCACCGAAGGAACCCACCGGCCGCGAGAAACTCAAACTGGAACTCGCGGACTGGAGCATGGCCACGGGCGTCGAAGGTACCCACCTCCTGGGCGGTGTCGTCAAAGGGACCGCAGGCATCGTCAACTTCGTCCGCGCGGTCAACCCGATGGACGCCTACAACCTGACCCACCCGGCCGAGTACTACAAGAACGTCAACATGACGCTCGCCGGCCTCGTCTCCACCGCCGCCAACCCCGACCGCGCTCTGAAGAACGCGTGGGAGGCGGCAAAGGGCGACCCCTCCGAGTTCATCGGCCGACTGATCCCTGAGCTGATCGGCAGCAAGGGTGCCGGCCTTGTTCGGGGGGGACTCCGTGCCGGCATGCGTGGCGGCCTCAAGACCCCGGACGCTCCCGACGGGCCCGGGCGTAACGGCGTCCGGGATCCTGCCGACCCCTCCCGGACCGAGCGGGCGGCGGAGGACGATCCGTCGGACCCGATCGACCTGGCCACCGGCGCGATGTACCTGCCGCAGACGGACATCGCCCTGCCCGGCACCCTGCCGCTCGTGTTCCGTCGTCGGGCGGCGTCGGACTACCGGGCCGGCCGCTGGTTCGGCCCCTCCTGGGCGTCCACGGCCGACCAGCGTCTGGAGATCGACTCGCAAGGCGTGGTGTTCGTGGGCGAGGACGGCCTGTTGCTGTCCTACCCTCATCCGGCCCCAGGCGTTCCGGTCCTGCCGAGCCACGGCCCACGTCGGCCCCTGGACCGGGACCTGAATGGCGACTACACGGTCACCGATCCGGACGCGGGCCGCGTGTGGCACTTCACCACACGCCACGACGACCTTGCACTGCTCGTCCAGATCGACGACCGCAACGGCAACTGGATCACCTTCGAGTACGACCAGTCCGATGCCCCGACGTCGATCGTGCACAGCGGCGGCTACCACCTGAAGCTCACCACGCGCGAGGGCCGGATCACCGCCCTGCATCTCAGGGGCGGGGCGCCGGACGGCTCCGATCAGGAGATCCTGCGCTACGGCTACACCGACGGCCACCTCACCGAGGTCATCAACTCCTCGGGGATGCCCCTCCAGTTCGCCTACGACGAACGCGGTCGCATCACGTCATGGACCGATACCAACGGCAGCCGCTACGAGTACGTCTACGACGAACGCGACCGCTGCATAGCCGAGGGCGGCGCCGAAGGCCATATGGCGCTACGGCTCGCGTACGGCGACATCGACTCCGAGACCGGTCTGCGCGTCACGACGGCCACCAGCGGCAGCGGCGCCGTCCACCGTTATGTGGTCAACGACGCCCACCAGATCGTCAAGGAGATCGATCCGCTCGGCGCGGTCACTCGGTTCGATCGCGACCGTTACAACCGGCTGCGCTCCCGCACCGACTCGCTCGGCCGCGAGACCCGCTTCGCGTACGACGAGTCCGGCAGACCGATCAGCATCATTCGTCCGGACGGGCGGGACATGTCCGCCGACTACAACGATCTCGGGCTTCCGGTACGCATCACCAACCCGGACCGGACGAGCATCCACCAGGACTACGACGAGCGCGGCAACTGCATCGCGGCCACAGACCCGACCGGAGCCGTCACCCGCTACACCCACAACGCATCGGGCCATCTCACCGCGGTCACCGACCCACTCGGCAACACCACCTGCATCCACACCAACGCAGCCGGCCTGCCGGTCGAGATCACCGACCCGCTCGGCGCAGTCACCCGCACCACACGTGACGCATTCGGTCGCCCGATCACCCTCACCGATCCGCTCGGCAACAGCACCCACCTGGAGTGGACCCCCGAGGGCAGGCTCGCCCGCCGCATCGAGGCGGACGGCACCGAAAGGTCCTGGACGTACGACGGAGAGGGCAACTGCCTGACCCACACCGACGCAATGGGTGCGGTTTCCCGCTTCGAGTACACCCGCTTCGACCTCATGAGCGCCCGCACCGGCCCCGACGGTGTGCGCTACGAATTCACCCACGATCACGAACTGCGCCTCATCCAGGTCCTCAATCCTCAGGGCCTCACCTGGAACTACGAATACGACGCCGCCGGCCACCTCATATCCGAGACCGACTTCGACAACCGCACCATCACCTACAGCCGGGACGCCGCAGGCAGGCTCGCCTCCCGCACCGACGCTCTCGGCCAGACCATCCGTTACGAACGCGACGAACTGGACCGCGTCACCCGTAAAGACGCCGCCGGAGCGGTCACCACCTACACCTTCGACTTCACGGACCAGCTTGCGGAGGCTGTCAACTCGGACGCCACGATCACCTACCTTCGCGACAGGTTCGGTCGTCTCAAGTCCGAGACCGTCAACGGCCGGACCGTCAGTTACGAGTACGACAAGCTCGGCCGCCGTACGGGCCGCACCACGCCGACAGGCGCAGTCAGTACCTGGGCCTACGATGCGGTGGGTCACCGCGTTTCTCTCACCACCTCCGGCCGCACCCTCACCTTCGAACATGACGCCGCAGGCCAGGAGGTAGCCCGCCATATCGGCGGCGGGGTCACTCTGGCCACCGCATACGACGCGCTCGGCCGCCTCACCAGCCAACAGGTCGCGAGCGGCGGCAGCATCATTCAGCGCCGCGACTACACCTACCGCGCCGACGGCAATCTCATCAAAGTCGACGACCAACTCACCGGTCCCCGCACATTCGACCTCGACCCGGCCGGCCGAGTCACCGCCGTCCAGGCGGCAGGCTGGACGGAACGCTACGCCTACGACGAGGCGGGCAACCAGACCGACGCCTCCTGGCCCGACTCCCACCCAGGCCAGGAGGCCAACGGGCCCCGGACCTATTCCGGAACGACTATCACCCGAGCCGGCAACGTCCGCTACGAACACGACGCACTCGGCCGCATCACTCTCCGCCAGAAGTCACGTCTGTCACGCAAACCCGACACCTGGCGCTACGAATGGGATGCCGAGAACCGTATGCGGTCGGTGACCACACCGGACGGCACCGTCTGGCGCTACGAGTACGACGCACTGGGCCGCCGAACCGCCAAGCAGCGCCTCGCCCGCGACGGCCGGGCCGTTGTCGAAAAGGTCATCTTCACGTGGGACGGCGTAACCCTCTGCGAGGAGACCACCGAAAGCGCGTCTCTCCCCAAGCCTGTCGCTGTTACATGGGATCATCACGGTCTCCGCCCTCTTACCCAGACCGAACGCATCCTCGCGCCCACCACTGCGCAGGAGACGATCGACGAACGCTTCTTCTCCATCGTCACCGACGTGATCGGTACTCCGCGTGAGCTCGTCGATGAGACGGGCGACATCGCATGGAGCACCCGCACCACACTCTGGGGCACCACGACATGGGCAGCATCAAGTACCGCCCACACCCCGTTGCGCTTTCCAGGTCAGCGTTTCGACCCGGAAACCGGGCTCCACTACAACCTCCACCGCTATTACGACCCTGAGACCGGCCGCTACCTCACGTCCGACCCGCTCGGCCTGGCAGCCGCTTCGAACGCCGTAACTTATGTACCCAACCCTCACTCGGAGATAGATCCATTCGGGCTGTTCGGATGCCCTGAAGAGGAGCACCTTTTCCGAGGGACAACGGAGGGATTCAGCGCCAGCCCCAATATTGAGAAGTCCGGTTATACGCCCACGTCCACGGACCCCGGCGTTGCGACTACGTTCGCCCGACACTCCGAACGGTTCGGGGACGCCGTGGTGCAGCTCATTCCACGCAGCGCCCTCGACGGAGTGCCGCTGGAGCGAGGGTTCATTCCCGCCGAGGCAGAGGTGGGGGTGGGACTCCACGCATCAGAACTCGCCAAGCGGGCCAGCGTTACCATCCCCTCTGGTGTGGCAAAGGATATCCTGGACCAAATGGGGATTAACATACCGAAGCTGCACAGCTACCAGAATATAAGCGACCAACTGGGTTGGGACATCCCCAAGCTGACACCAGATCAGGTATCCCAATTCGTCGCGGAGGCTTATAAATATGCAAGAGGCTAGTCAGCTGCAAATCCAGAGCGTTCAAGAGGCGAGCGACCGTGGAGGGATTTTGATCGTACGATGCGTAGGCGGCATCGCACGGATCGGACAAACCTACACGCTTGACGAAAGCGCCCTCCCAGAAGCTCAGGCACTGCATTTCACTCTGGATAAGATCGAACGGTACCCGGAAGTTTTTGTAGACGTCTTCGGCCCACCCCACGCTGCACGAATCCATGTATCAGGTGATTCACCCGGATCTCTGAACGCAGGGGACATCATCGTTTCCGAAAGTCCCGACGAATCCACCATCGAGGAATGACCAAGGAGCCGGGTCGCACGGCGAAGCACTTCCCGGAGGTCCAGGATTTCCGGAGTCGGCGCGGCCCGGTAGGCAGCAGTCCGGTCGATCCGGCAGCAGCTTCCGGCACGATGGAAGGAAGCAACCAGGCCGCGCAGGGTCGCCGTCGAAAGCCACGCGGGGGGACGCCCCATGGATCAGCAGCCCACTGGTCCGCTCACACGCTCAGCAGCCACCACGTGGGACGCGTCCCGTGTCGCGTCGACGAGTTGCAGGACGAAGGCGGCAACACCGGCTGCGCGGGCGCCTGGCGACGGTTCGCTCCGCCGTCGGAGCCGATCAGTGCGGCGAAGAGGCGTGAGGTGATGTCCGCGGTCTCCTCACGCGCCCGGTCGTGGACAGTCGTCGTGATACATGTCCTCGCCGTCCCGGCGTGTGATGTGCAGACGCTGGGCCTTGTCGAGCGTCTGCGCGACACTCTTCGAATTCTACGAGAGCTCGGAGAACGTGACAGTGAGCGTCAGCCTGCCCGGACCGTACTTCGGAACGTGTTCCGAAGTCACCGCACGTGCAGTTGTGGGTGACCTCGCACAACCAACCCAGCCGGTCCGGCAGCAGTTGCGCCGGCCTGGCAAGACGATGCGCCTCTGAGGTGGCCGGACGTCCCAGGTGGCCCCAGCCCCCGTCATCACCCTCCGCGCGGCTCATCTAACGTGTAGCCATGACCATGCCACCCCCCTACCAGGCGCCCGGCCCCTATGGACCGCCGCAGGCCCCCGGCCCGTACGGCCCCCCACAGCCCGGCCCCTACGGGCAGCAGGCGTACCCGCCCTTCCCGCAGCAGGGCTACCCGGGGCAGCCAGGGCCGGGAGGGTGGGGGCAGCCGCCCATGGGGCCGCCGCCGAAGAAGAATCGGACCGGGCTGACCCTGAGCATCGCCTTCGGGTCAGTGGCATGTGTGCTCGCCCTGATCTACATCGGCAACCTCGACAGCGACTCCGGGCGCCCCGCCCAGACCTTCCCCGAGGCCACGCACCGGCTCACGGTTCCGAAGACACTCCTCGCCGACGAGTACAAGCTGATCAAGGACGGGTCGGCCGACGCCGACGCCGAGTTCAAGCGGGAGGGCTACGGAGTTGGGCCCGACTCCCGCAATGTGAAGACGGTCCTCGGCTCGTACACCGGTACCGCGGTTGACGCTCCGCGCGGAGTCGTCCTTGCCGGCGTGTACGGGCAGTTCAACGATCCCGATCAGGCACGGGACAGCCTGCTGAACGGGATGAGGAAGGGGGAGGGAATGGAAGAGCCCAAACCCCCGAAGACCATCAGGCCGCACGGCTCGGACGTCGACATGTCGTGCACCGTCATGCTGTCCACGGACAAGGACGGGACCTCTACCGTCCCCGTATGCGCCTGGGGCGACGACAACACGGCCGCTTACGTCGCCTTCCTCACCCCCGCGTCCGCAAAGCAGGACCCCGACTCCGTCGATCTCAACGCAACCGCGGACCAGGTCCTGCAGGTGCGCGACGAGGTCCGACAGCCGATCGGCTGACCGGCGGAGGCGATGCCAGTTCCGCCCAGGTCGTCTTGCCGATCGGGCGGTCGGACACGCCCCACCTCGCCGCCAGCGGCGACCAGGAGCAGTCCGCTGCCGGTCTCGGCGTCCAAGGCGAGCTGTGTCAAGGTGGGGTCGCTTCCCGCCAGAACTCAAAGCCGTCCTGGGCCGCTGCCCTGAACTGGACGTCTCACCGGCCACGTTCGGTCCTTGGCGCAGTTGCTCACCAAGCGCCAAGGCGAACGTCTGCCCGCAATGGATCGACGCCGTCAGGCGAGACGACCTCAGCCTCCACTCGCAGACCAGGACGCCGTCATCGCCGGGCTGAGCCTGCCCCGGAGCTCAGGCGTCGCTGAAGGACACGTCAACCGCATCAAGATGCTCAAGCACCGGATATTCAGCCGAGCCGGCTTCCAACTCCTTTGGAAACGGGTCCTGCTCTCGTGACTCAGCGTGCGTGATCGGGCAGGGCTCCAGGAAGCTGCGCGAATTGATATGCCGGCCGCAGCCGGTCCCGGTACTACCCGACCCGCGCCCTCCGCCACTCCACTTCGACGGCGTTCACCGGAGCCTGGATGCTGTACACGTCGCCGACCCTCAGTTTGTCCGGTGTGGCGTACTCCCCGCAGGCGCCGATGACGGCAACGGCCACCTGGGATTCGGGCTGCCGGAACGTGCGGTAATACGGTGCGTTCGCCGGGCATTCCGGGATCTCCAGCAGAGGGACGCCGCGCCGCTGCAGTAGGCGCTGCAGCTTCTCGAACCGGAGCCTGGGAGTGAACCGCCCGTACCGGGCGCGGAGCGCCTCGTTGGCGAGCGTCCGGCCCCCGTAGGCGAGCCTGTGCACCTGCAAGGTGAAGTGGTGTCCTGACCAGGGGTGGCCGGCGGAACCGCGGTCCCAGAAGAACTCGGCCAGGCCGTAGTCACGGTACATGCTGTGGTCGCCGAAGGTGTTCTCACCGAAGTCCGACCCGAAGACCTCGGAAACGCGATCGGGAGAGTCCGTGGGGCCCACTCCGAGCACGGTGCCGGTGGTGACGACGTCCACGTAGAACGCCAAGGAGTACGGGGTCAACTTACGTACGCCTCGGCGAGGGAGTTCACGATCGGCGCGACCAGGTGCTGCTGGTCGGGGCGGACCTTCAGGCCGATCACGGCGTCGGAGGTGTCGAGGGTCATCTTCTCGAGGCGGAGCGCGGTGGTCATGCCAAAACCATAGGCCGGTGGATCAAGTGGATTTCCGCGTGGCAGCCGCCTGGCCACGCAGGGCCAACCGCGCGGAAGGCGTAGCACTGATGACCTGCCCACGGCTTGCGGCGTTCCCCTCGGGCGTCCGGGACCTCGACGCGGAGGACGGTCTCCGTAGAGCGCCCCGCGGGCAGTGGGCAAGGGACCGATTCACAGACAGTTGGCCAGCCGGTCTGCCCGCTCGAGATGGAGCGCGCCCAGGAGATCCTCAACGACGCCCGCAGGGCCCGCAACGAAGCCGCCGAGGACGCGGACACGGCTGTCACTGCGGCGTTGGCCCACGCCCCGAAGGAACCCACCGGCCGCGAGAAGCTCAAGCTCGAGCTCACGGACTATGTCCTGGGCACGGGCGTCGAAGTCAGCCATGTCGGCGCCGGCTTCGTCAAGGCCGGCGCCGGAACGATCAACTTCATCCGCGGGATCCACCCGCTCGACCCGTACAACATCTCCCACCCGGCCGAGTACTACAAGAACGTGAACATGACCCTGGCCGGCCTGGCGTCCACTGCCGCCAACCCGGACCGGGCGCTGAAGAACGCGTGGGAGGCATTCAAGAGCGATCCTGGCGAGGGAGTCGGTCGAGCGATTTTCGAGGTCGTCACCCCGGTCAAGGGAGTCGGCGCCGCCAAGAGCATCGCGCGATGGACCGAAAACGCGGCTGAGAAGTTGAAAGCCTCCCGCAAAGCGGTCCAAGACCCCACGGGCAAGCGTGCGGACCACGACAAGAATCCTGACAGCAACGGCCGGCGATGCAGCGAGACGGTGTGCAAGAAGGACCCGATCGACATCGCGACCGGCCGCATGCTCCTCCCACAGACGGACATTGCCCTACCGGGCTCCCTGCCCTTGGTGTTCCAGCGCACCTTCGACTCCTCACGCCGCGCCGTCGGCTGGTTCGGCCCGGCATGGTCATCCACCGTCGACCAACGGCTGGAGATCGACTCCGAGGGCGTCATCTTCAGCTGTGCCGAGGGCAGCCTGCTCGCCTACCCCCACCCCGCCCCAGGTGTTCCGGTCATGCCCACGCACGGCCGCCGCTGGCCCCTGGACCGGGTGGACGACGGCTACACGATCACCGATCCCGACACCGGGCGGGTCTGGCACTTCACCGACCACACCGACGAACGGGCGCTCCTCGCCCAGATCGACGACCGCAACGGCCGCTGGATCACCTTCGAATACGACGAGACCGGCACCCCGACCTCGATCGTCCACCACGGCGGCTACCACCTCAAGCTCACCACCAGCGACGGTACGGTCACCGCCCTGCACCTGGCAGGAGCGGCCGCCGACGGCACCGACCAGGAGATCCTCCGATACGGCTACACCGACGGCCACCTCACCTCGGTCACCAACTCCTCCGGCCGCCCTCTGCGCTTCGACTACGACGATCGAGGCCGCATCACCTCGTGGACCGACACCAACGGCAGCCACTTCGACTACGTCTACGACGACCAGGACCGCTGCACCTATCAGTCGGGCACCAACGGACATCTCGAAACCCGCTTCACCTGGGACGACACCGACCCCGAAACCGGGCTTCGGGTCACGTCCCTCACAGACGGACTGGGCAACACCGAACGCCACCTCGTCAACCACCGCTCCCAGGTCGTCGCCGAAATCGACGCCACAGGCGCCGTCACCCGCTTCGACTACGACCGCTACAACCAGTTGCTCTCCGTCACAGACCCACTCGGACATATCACCCGCTCCACCTATGACGAGCAAGGCCGACAGACCGGATTGTTCCTTCCGGATGGACGGCACCTGTCCGCGGAATACGACGCCATCGGAAGTCCGGTACGCGTTGTCGGCGCCGACGGCACAGTGACTCGTCAGACCTTCGACGAGCGCGGCAACCGCACGTCGGTCTCAGATTCTTCAGGCGCAGCGACCCAGTTCTCGTACGACGCGGCAGGACACCTCATACGTGTGACGGATGTTCTCGGACACAACTCTGTCGTCCGGTGCAACAAGGCAGGCCTACCCGTCGAGATCACCAATCCTCTCGGTGCAACGACCTGGTACGAACGGAATGCCTTTGGCCGCCCTGTGTCCTTGGTCGACGCACTCGGAGCAGTCACCCGTTTCGAATGGACTGTGGAGGGCAAGCTCGCCCGCCGCGTCGAGCCCGACGGAAGCGAGCAGTCGTGGACCTACGACGGAGAAGGTAACTGCCTCACCCACACCGACGCCCTGGGCGGCGTATCCACCTTTGAGTACACGGACTTCGACCTGCTGGTAGCCCGTACTGGCGTAGATGGTGTGCGGTACGAGTTCAGCCACAACACCAACCTCCAGTTGACCCAGGTCACCAACCCGCAGGGGCTGACCTGGAACTACGAGTACGACCCAACGGGCCGCCTCATGTCCGAGAGCGACTTCGACAACCGACAGCTCACCTACATGTACGACGCGGCAGGCCGCCTGGCCTCCCGGACCGACAGCCTCGGCCAGACGATCCGGCTCGAACACAACTCACTGGGTCAAGTACTCCGCAAGGACGTAGAGGGTGCAGTCACCACGTATGAGTACGACGTCTTCGACGAGTTGGCTGTCGCCTCCGGTCCGGATGCGACCCTGACCCGGATCCGGGACCGGTTCGGGCGCCTGAGGTTCGAGACCGTGAACGGACGACAGCTTTCCTTCGAATACGACGCCCTTGGGCGCCGTGTCGGCAGGACGACCCCGGGCGGCGCGGTCAGCAGATGGTCGTACGACGCGGCTGGCCGTTGCACCGAGCTCACCGCATCCGGCCGCACGCTGACCTTTGAGCGCGACGCCTCAGGTCAGGAACTGGCACGCCATATCGGCGCGACAGTCGTGATCAAGCACGCGTTTGACGCGATGGGTCGCATCACCGATCAGCACGTCACCGGTCGGGGCCGTAGCCTTCAGCGTCGCGCGTACACGTATCGCGCAGATGGCGCCCTCATAGGCGAAAGCGACCAACTTGCGGGCACTAAAACCTTCGAACTGGACGACGCCGGCCGGGTCACGGCGGTGCATGCAGCGAACTGGACCGAGCGTTACGCCTACGACGCGACGGGCAATCAGACCGTGGCGTCATGGCCCACTTCGCACGCCGGTCATGGAGCCACAGGCGTGCGCACGTACGCGGGCACACAAATCATTCGCGCTGGCAACGTCCGCTATGAGCACGACAGGCAAGGCCGAATGGTGCTGCGGCAGAAGACGAGGCTCTCACGCAAGCCGGACACCTGGCGATACGAGTGGGACGCTGAAGACCGACTCAGGCACGTCACCACACCGGACGGCACGCTATGGCGCTATCAGTACGATGCACTCGGCCGTCGCACAGCCAAGCAGCGCCTCGCCGACGACGGCGAAACCATCCTGGAGCAGGTCTGCTTCACCTGGGACGATGCGACCCTCTGCGAGCAGACGACGAGCGGCGAAGACCTGCACAACCCGGTAATGCTCACTTGGGACCACGATGGCCTACAGCCCGTCGCCCAGTCGGAACGCATCCTGGCAGCCGGAGAACCACAAGTAGCAATCGATGAGCGCTTCTTCTCCATTGTCACGGACCTGGTCGGCACCCCCAGCGAACTCATCGACGAGTCGGGCAACGTGGCATGGCACACGCGGAGCACACTGTGGGGTGCAACAACCTGGGCCGCGAACAGCCGGCGTACACGCCATTGCGGTTCCCGGGACAGTACTGCGATCCTGAAACAGCCCTTCACTACAACTATTTCCGTTACTACGACCCTGAAACCGCCCGATATTCAAGCCCCGACCCAATTGGCTTGGAGGGTGGACCGAATCCGCATTGGTACGGGCCCAACCCGCACACGTGGATCGATCCCCTCGGCCTAGCGCTGTGCCGAGTGAAGCCCAGGCTGGAGGACGGGAACGCGAAACAAGGATGGCAACATATAAATGAGCGCCACATCAGCGGGACCGCTGCCGGCGGCCACGGTGACCTCATGCCTCCTACGACCACGCGCGCACAAGTCCAAGCAGCGGCGGAAAAGATCATCGAGAAGGGGACACGCATTTCCAATCCGGACCGCACCATACAAGCATTCGAAAAACGGATGTCAGTAAATGGCATGCGGGCCGTGTACCGACTCGTTGTCGATTCCACGGACGGGAACCGCGTCATTACCTTCTTCCCGGTAGGAAAGAGCTACACCACTTGATCACCATGAAATTTTCCGTTCGCCCTGGCCAAGGCGAAACCAGCGGGTTCGACCTCGGAGACATGCTCTGCGCCGGCGCCCTCGGAGAAGCGAGCTCCGTAGGGAACATCCCGGACCAAGGCATGATGATCTACCCTTCGGTGACACTTCTTCTCGACGGCCTCATCTCGCTGTTGAAGAGTCGCGAAAAGGTACTGAGATTCACAGGAGTCGACACATCCTTCGGCCTCGTCTTCAAGGTGGATAAGAAGGGACTCATCGCGGTCTCTGCCGAGAAAAAGTTGCTGGACAGAGTCAGCCAAGGCGAACTCGTGCAGACAGTCCTCCAGGCTGCCCAGCAACTTGCAGCGTCGAGTCTGTCTCAGCTCCCCGGGGCGGATGCAGTGCGAGACGACTATCTTGCCGCCTTGAAGGATTTCCGAGTGCTGGCCGAAGAGTGGACGGCGGGGCCGTGACTGGGAAACACGGGGCTCACGAGCGCGCCTGCTTCGAGGGATGGGACAACTGGGGTCCGGGAATACCGGTACCTGCGAGGGAAGTCATCAACAGCATTCCCCCTGGGGACATAAAGAGATCGGACCCAGGGGAAGCTGCTGCCGACCTGTATCTTCCCCAGTGACGCACTTGTTTCAGACGTTGGAAGAGTTCTTGGCAATCGAAGCGACCACGTAACGCGGAAAACGGAGGAGTTCGACCCACACCGTCTTGCCAATGACGCGGGGTGTCATGCCCCAATCGTTTGCCAGTGCGACGACCAGGAGCAGGCCTCGTCCGGTCTCCGAGTCGGGGGTTGGCGCTCCGGGCTCGGGCTCGCTTTCGCCCCGGGCGTCCGAGACCTCGATGCGGAGGGTGGTCTCCGTAAGCAGCAGGCGGAGCTCGAAGTCGCGGCCCGGGACGCGGCCGTGGGTCACCGCGTTCGCGGCCAGCTCCGCCACGATCTGGACCGCCGCGTCGGAGGCGTCACTGCCGTACGGGATGCCCCAGCCGTTGAGTTGGTGCACCGCCAGGTGGCGGGCCAGGCGGGCGCCGCGGCGGGTCGAGGTGAAGCGCTGGGCGAACTCCGTCGCGGGGGTGGTGGTTTCCGTATTCACGTCACTGAGCGTGTCCGAGGCTGCGTACCCTGACCAGGAGTTACGACGCGACGGAGCGTAGCTGTACGAGTACGGCTCAGCGCCTGTGCGTGTCGTCGACCGTGACCACTGCGGCGCGCAAGGGGCGAGGCATGGCGAACGCAGAACGCGAAGAACGACCTGAACGGCCGGCCGAGGCGGACGGGACTGCGCATCTCTTCAGCGCACTCGGCAAGCAGATCAAGGTGCTACGGGAGCAGGCGGGGCTGAGTCAGAAAGAGTTGGGGCTCGCGGCTCACTGTGGTGAGGCACTGATCAGTGCGATGGAGCGCGGGGTGCGGACCCCTCAGCCCGAGTTTCTGGAGCGAGCCGACGACCTGCTAGACGCCGGGGGCGTCCTGAAAGCGGTCGTTGAGGATGTGCGGAGAGCGCAGGCCAAGGCGCGTACACGGCATCCGGAGTGGTACCGCGACTATGCCAGGCTGGAGGCAGAGGCCATCGAACTGCACGACTACAGCAACCAAGTCGTGCACGGACTTCTCCAGACCGAAGACTACGCCCGTGCGATCTTCTCCCAGCGCCGTCCGTTGCTGGATGAGGAAATGATCGAAACTCGGGTGGCCGATCGGCTGGCCCGTCAGCAGTTGTTCGAGCGTTGGCCTGCGCCAACATGCAGTTTCATCCTGGAGGAAGCCGCTTTGCAGCGTCCGATCGGCGGACGATCTGTCCACGAGGCCCAACTGCAGCGGTTGCTGCGGGTCGGACGACTGCGGACCGTCGAACTCCAGATCATGCCAACCGATCGCGAGGAACACCCCAACGTGGACGGGGTCTTCACTCTGCTTACCGCCAAGACGCGGCAGCAAGTGGCATACACAGAGGTACAGGGCTACCCCCGGCTGATCACCGACACAGAAGAGGTCAGGCTCATCACCGCCCGCTATGGCATCCTTCGGTCGCAGGCTCTCAACGCCCGGGAAACTCTGTCCTTGATCGAAAAAGTGCTGGGAGAACGATGAACACCGAGCAGCAGCTTCATTGGTTCAAGAGCAGCTACAGCGGCGGCGAGGGCGGCTCCTGTGTCGAGGTGGCGAAGGCCCCCGGCACCATCCACATCCGTGACTCCAAGGACGAGGACGGGCCGGTGTTGACCGTGTCGGCCGGTGCATGGGCAGGGCTGGTCGGGCTCACAGTCTCCCGTCGGTAACAGGGGGCCTCACTCCGGCAGCAACTGCCCCCGCCGCGACAGCAGGAACCGCTTGAACGCCGTCACCGGCGGCGTGTCCGGGTGGCCGTCCAGCCACGCCACCCCGATCTCGCGCACCGCCCTCGGCGCCGTCACCGTCAGTTCCACGACTCCTGGGCGCGCCACCGCCGGCGGGGGCAGCAGCGCCACGCCCAGGCCGGCCGCCACCAGGCCGCGCAGGGTCTCCGCCTCCTCGCCCTCGAAGGCCACGCGCGGCGTGAAGCCCGCTTCGGCGCACAGGTCGTCGGTGATGCGGCGCAGGCCGTAGCCCGGTTCCAGGGTCACGAACGCCTCGTCCGCCGCCTCCGCCAGGCGAATGCGCTTGCGGGAGGCGAGGCGGTGGTCGTCCGGGACCACCAGGCGCAGGCGCTGTTCGTCCAGGCGCCGGGCGACCAGGTCGGGGGCGTCCGGGACCGGGGAGGTCAGGCAGAGGTCCAGCTCTCCCGACCGGAGCCCTTCGATCATCGCCTCGCCGTAGTTCTGGACGAGTGTGAAGCGGATCCGGGGGTGGTCCACGCGAAAGGCCCGGATGAGTTCCGGCACGGTCTCCGAGCCCATGGTGTGCAGGAATCCGAAGGCGACCTTGCCCGCCTGTGGGTCCGCGTCCGCTTGCACCGACTCGGCGGCCCGCTCCACCTCCGCCAGCGCCCGTTCCACCGAGCCGAGGAAGGTGCGGCCGGCCGGGGTGAGGGAGACCGTGCGGCCCTTGCGGGCGAACAGCGCGACGCCCAGGTCCTGTTCGAGGCGCGCCATCGCCCGCGACAGCGTCGACTGGGGCACGCCCATCTCCTGCGCGGCGCGCGTCACATGCTCGTGTCGGGCGACCCCGGCGAAGTACGCGAGGCGCGGCGCGAGCTGCAGCGCGATGTCTTCTTCGTAACTGCTCGGTGACAGCCGTGGCTGTGAGCTGCGTTCATGCACCATGGGAACGATTATTGCCATTCCATGCATTGGACGCATGAAAAAGGGCGGCCTACCTTCGACATATGCCTCCTGCCAGTACCAAGGCGTCCACCCTCGTGGGCGCCGCCTCGCCGTCCCCCTCCCCCGTCTCCGACTCCCGTCTTGCCCCCGGCGCCCACGGCTACCGCCGCATGAGCTTCGCGCTCTTCGCCGCCGGCATGGCGACCTTCGCCCTCCTCTACTCCACGCAGGCGCTGCTGCCCGCCGTCTCCGCCGGTTTCGGTGTGAGCGCGAGCGCCGCCAGCTGGACGGTTTCCGCGGCGACGGGCGCGCTGGCCCTGGCCGTACTGCCGATGAGCGCGCTGTCCGAGCGGTTCGGGCGGCGCAGCGTGATGAACGTGTCCCTCGTGGTCGCGGTCGCGGTGGGGCTGCTGGTGCCGTTCGCACCGAATCTGGAGTGGCTGGTGGCGCTGCGCGCCGTGCAGGGCGCGGCGCTGGCCGGGCTGCCGGCCTCGGCGATGGCGTATCTCGCGGAGGAGGTCAGGCCGAAGGCGCTGGTCGCCGCGATCGGTCTGTTCGTGGCGGGCAACAGCATCGGCGGCATGAGCGGCCGGATCGTCACCGGCTGGGTGGCGCAGCTGTGGGGATGGCGCGCGGCACTCGCCGCGGTCGGCCTGATGGCGCTGGTCTGCGCGCTGGTGTTCCGCGCGATGCTGCCCAGGGCCCGGCATTTCTCGCCCGGTTCGCTGAACCCGGCCGCTCTGGCCAGGACGGTCCGCGGTCATCTGGCCGATCCGCTGCTGCGGCGGCTGTACGCGATCGGCGCGCTGTTCATGACTGTCTTCGGCGCGGTCTACACGGTCATCGGGTACCGGCTGGTCGAGGCGCCGTTCCACCTTCCGCAGGGTGTCGTCGGCTCGATCTTCCTGGTGTATCTCGTCGGTACGGTCTCCTCCGCCGCGGCGGGCAAGCTGGTCGGCCGCCTCGGCCGGCGCGGGGCGCTGTATCTGGCGGTCACCACGACGGCCGCCGGTCTGCTGCTCTCGCTCACGGACTTGCTGGGCGCGGTGCTGCTAGGCCTGGTGCTGATCACCGCCGGCTTCTTCGCGGGCCACGCCGTCGCCTCGTCGTCGGTGAGCCGCACGGCGAAGACGGGCCGCGCGCAGGCGTCGGCGCTCTATCAGTCCGCGTACTACCTGGGCAGCAGCGCGGGCGGCACGCTCGGTGCGATCGCCTTCCACGCGGGCGGCTGGGACGGCACGGTGCTGCTGGGGCTGCTCGCGGTGCTCGGGGTCGTATCGATCACGCTGTACGGATCGCATGCGGCGCGGGTCCAGCAGCGGCTGCTGACCCCGGCCGCGCAGCGCTGAACCCGGTACCGGAAATACGTACTGAATTACGTACAGGATCCGTGCAACTACCGCTCCCTTTCGGGTGTCTCAACCGGCAAACCACCCGCACGGTGCGTGAAGGGGAGCTGGGGGCTGTGACAGGTGCAAGAGGAAGATGGAAGGCACGCGCGGGCTTGGTGCTCGGGCTGACGGGTCTGCTGGTCCCGCTGACGGCGGCGCTCGGTGCCGCGCCGGCCCGGGCGGCATCGTGCACGACATCGACGGGGCCGTACCAGAAGCAGGTGGAGAAGTTCCTGGGGCGTCCGGTGGACGGGCGGCAGTCGGCCGCCGACTGCCAGGCGATCCGCGCCTTCCAGGCCAAGCACGGGATCACACCCACCATCGGCTACGCGGGGCCGATCACCTGGCGAACCATGAGCACCATGCTGGCGCAGCGGGCGGCGGGGAACAATCCGAACGCGGCGGGCAAGTGCCCGACGAACAAGGGGCGCATCGCCTGCGTGGACCTGACCCGGCAGCTGAGCTGGATCCAGGACGGCAGCAGGCTGAAGTACGGACCGGTGCCGGTGCGGACCGGGAAGAACGGCACCGAGACCCGTACCGGCGCCAAGAGGATCTACTGGCGCAGCATCGACCACTGGTCGACGATCTACCACGTGTCCATGCCGTACGCGCAGTTCTTCGACGGCGGGCAGGCGTTCCACTCCACGACGAAGTCCATGTACAACCCGCCGGGCTCCGGCGGCTGCGTCAACATGCGCTCCGCGGACGCGAAGTCGTACTGGAATCTGCTGCGGAACGGGGACGATGTGTACGTGTACGGGCGCAAGCCCGGAACCTGATCGCCGTTGTCAGTGCCCTCCTGTAGGTTCCGAAGTACTGGGCCGCAGTGCCGGCCGAGTGCTGTGCAGACGGGCGACAGGGGTGGACCCCATGAGTGATCTCGCAACGACGCAGGACCTGGATTCCAGGCTGGAGCGGCACCGCAGGGAGCTGACCGGTTACTGCTACCGCATGCTGGGCTCGGCCTTCGAGGCCGAGGACGCGGTGCAGGACACCATGGTTCGCGCCTGGCGGAACATCGACAAGTTCGAGGGGCGTTCGTCGCTGCGCTCCTGGCTCTACCGCATCGCGACGAATGTCTGTCTGGACATGCTGAACGCGGGCAACCGCCGGGCCCGTCCGATGGACCTGACCGGCCCGACACCGGTGGCCCAGGCCCAGCTCCATGCCCGTCCGGAGATCGCCTGGCTGGAGCCGGTGCCGGACGGGCGGGTGTTGCCGTCGGTCGTGGACCCGGCGGAGACGGCGGTCGAGCGCGAGACGATCCGGCTCGCCTTTGTCGCCGCGCTGCAGCATCTCCCGCCCAAGCAGCGGGCGGTGCTGATCCTGCGCGAGGTACTGGCCTGGAAGGCGAGCGAGGTCGCCGAGCTGCTGGGCACGACGGTGGCCTCGGTCAACAGCGCGCTGCAGCGGGCGCGTGCGACGCTCGCCGAGGCGGAGCCGGGCTCCAGCGACGCGGCCGACCCGCTGGACGAGGAGCAGAAGAAGCTCCTGGACCGCTATGTCGCGGCCTTCGAGGGATACGACATGCAGGCGCTGACGGCGCTGCTGCGCGAGGACGCCACGATGTCCATGCCGCCGTACGACCTGTGGCTGCGCGGCCACGACGACATCGTGGGCTGGATGCTCGGGGTCGGCGAGGTGTGCCGCGGCTCGAAGCTGGTCCCGACGGTGGCGAACGGCTCGCCGGCCTTCGCTCACTACCACCCGAGCCGGTCGGGCGAGGGGTACGAGCCGTGGGCGCTCATCGTGCTGGAGATCGCGGACGGCAAGGTGGGTGCGATGGACTTCTTCCTGGACACCAAGCGCTGGTTCCCGCTGTTCGAGCTCCCGCCGCGGCTGGACAAGGACGGCGCACCGGCGAACTAGGGACTCTCGTCCAGGCCGACCAGCTCCAGCAGGGTGACCAGCTCGGGCGGGGCGCCCCGCAGGGTCAGGCGGGCGCCGAGCCGGCGGGCGGTGAGCCGTAGCCGGGCGAGGGCGTCGACGGTGGCGAGGTTGATCTGGCGGAGCCCGCCGACATCACAGGTCACTTCGGTGGCATCGGCGCACGTCAGGCACGCGGTCAACTCCTCGCACAGGCGTGGCACATCCGCCGGAGTGATCCTCCCGGCCATGCGCATGACGATGGGCTGTGTGGCGTCCACATGAAAGAGACCGTGTCCGCGGCGACAACTCATCGCGGCGGAACCGGCGCGGATCCGGCCGGCCACGCATCCTGACGGAGGGGCAGGGCGGGCAGGTCGCCGGCGTATGCGGCGCGTTGCCGGGACCGCTGAAGGCTGGGAGCACCGAGTACGTCAGGACGTCGTTGTGGGCCCGGCGTGCCGAACGGGACCGGCGGAGGTCCACCGGTCCCGTTCGTCCGGAGGAGTCGCGCGTCAGGCGATGCGGTCCAGGACGATCGGCCGGGGCGTGTAGTAGGTGCCCACGGGGTCGATGTCGAAGGCCGACGTCAGCGTCTGGAGCGCGTACTCGAACTTCTCCGGGGTGTCCGTGTGCAGGGTCAGCAGGCGCTGGCCCGCGGTCACCGGCTCGCCGGGCTTGGCGTGGATCTCGATGCCCGCGCCCGCCTGGACCGGGTCCTCCTTGCGGGCGCGGCCCGCGCCGAGGCGCCAGGCGGCGATGCCGATCTCGTACGCGTCGAGGCGGGTCAGCACGCCCGAGGAGGGGGCTGTGATGACGTGCTGCTCGCGGGCGACCGGGAGCGTGGCGTCGGGATCGCCGCCCTGGGCAGCGATCATGCGGCGCCAGACGTCCATCGCTGAGCCGTCGGCGAGGGCCTTCGCGGGGTCGGCGCCCTTGATGCCGGCCGCGGCGAGCATTTCCTCGGCGAGGGCCACGGTGAGGTCGATGACGTCCTGCGGGCCGCCGCCGGCCAGGACCTCGACGGACTCGCGGACCTCGAGGGCGTTACCGGCGGTGAGGCCGAGCGGGGTGGACATGTCGGTGAGCAGCGCGACCGTCTTCACGCCGCTGTCGGTGCCCAGCGCGACCATGGTGGAGGCCAGTTCGCGGGCGTCCTCGATGTTCTTCATGAAGGCGCCGGTGCCGACCTTGACGTCCAGGACCAGCGAGCCGGTGCCCTCGGCGATCTTCTTGGACATGATCGAGGAGGCGATCAGCGGGATGGCCTCCACGGTGCCGGTGACGTCGCGGAGCGCGTACAGCTTCTTGTCGGCGGGGGCCAGGCCGTCGCCCGCCGCGCAGATGACCGCGCCCGTGGTGTCGAGGACGTGCAGCATTTCCTCGTTGGAGAGCAGGGCCCGCCAGCCGGGGATGGACTCCAGCTTGTCGAGCGTGCCGCCGGTGTGGCCGAGGCCGCGGCCGGAAAGCTGCGGGACGGCGGCGCCGCATGCGGCGACCAGCGGCGCGAGGGGCAGCGTGATCTTGTCGCCGACGCCGCCGGTGGAGTGCTTGTCCGCTGTCGGGCGGGACAGCGACGAGAAGTCCATGCGCTCACCGCTGGCGATCATGGCCGCGGTCCAGCGGGCGATCTCCGTGCGGTTCATGCCGTTCAGCAGGATGGCCATGGCCAGGGCGGACATCTGCTCGTCGGCGACCTCGCCGCGGGTGTACGCGTCGATGACCCAGTCGATCTGCTCGGGGCTCAGCTCGCCGCGGTCGCGCTTGGTGCGGATGACGGAGATGACGTCCATGGTGACTTCCTTCCGGCGGTACGTACGTCGTACTGAATGCGCGACTCTACGCGCATAGAGGGGATGAAGGGGGACGGCCCTTCCGCGCTGCGGAAGGGCCGTGTCCGCACTACCTGAGGTGGCCGGGTCCGAAGGCCTGCGGAAGCATCGCGGAGAGCGGCACGATGCCCTCCGGAGTCTCCAGCAGCAGCTCGGGGCCGCCGAACTCGTAGAGCAGCTGGCGGCAGCGGCCGCACGGGACAAGGGCCTTGCCCTCGCCGTCCACGCAGACGAAGTGGGTCAGCCGGCCGCCACCGGTGGCCTGCAGGTGCGAGACGAGCCCGCACTCGGCGCACAGGCCGAGGCCGTAGCTCGCGTTCTCCACATTGCAGCCGATGACGGTGCGGCCGTCGTCCACCAGCGCGGCGACGCCGACCGGGAAGCCCGAGTACGGGGCGTACGCACGGGACATGGCGTCCCGCGCCGCCTGCCGCAGGGCCTCCCAGTCGACCTCCGGTGCGGCCGTCACTTGCCCTGGCCCCTCTTGTACGGCATACCGTCGGCCTTGGGCATGCGCAGCCGCTGCGCCGACAGGGCGAGGACCAGCAGCGTGGTGACGTAGGGAGCCGCGTCCACGAACTGGCTCGGCAGTGTGTCGGTCAGGGAGTACCAGGCGAACAGCCCCGCGGCCACGGCGAAGCAGATCGCGGCCTGCAGATGCTTCTTCTTGTACAGCTGCCAGGCGAAGACGAGCACCAGCAGGATCGCCAGCAGCAGGAGCATCGCGTGGACGTTCTCGGCGCCGCCGCGCAGCTTGAGGCTGTCGGTGAAGCCGAAGAGTCCGGCGCCCATCGCCATGCCGCCCGGCATCCAGTTGCCGAAGATCATCGCGGCGAGACCGATGTAGCCGCGGCCGCCGGTCTGGCCCTCCTGGTAGATGCCGGTGGAGACGATGGCGAGGAAGGCACCGCCGAGTCCGGCCAGGCCACCCGAGACGATGACGGCGATGTACTTGTACTTGTAGACGTTGACACCGAGGGACTCGGCAGCGACGGGATTCTCACCGCAGGAGCGCAGCCGCAGGCCGAAGGCCGTACGCCACAGCACCCACCAGGTGCCCGGGATCAGCAGGATCGCGAGCACGGTCAGCAACGACAGGTTCGTCACCAGACCGCCGAGCACACCGGCCAGGTCGGAGATGAAGAACCAGTGTTCGGCCTGCAGGTCCGCCAGCCCGTCCGAGAGTCCGGGGATGGTGATGTCGGTGATCCGCTCGATGCGCGGGGACTGCTTGGAGGAGCCGCCCTCGGCCTCGGCGAAGGTGAAGTTCGACAGATAGCGGGTGACACCGACGGCCAGGATGTTGATGGCCACACCGGAGACGATGTGGTTGACGTTGAACGTGACCGTCATGATCGCGTGCAGCAGACCGCCGAGCGCACCGCCGACGATGCCCAGCAGGACACCGGTCCACGGGCCCCACTGGTAGCCCGCCCAGGCGCCGAACCAGGTACCGAGGATCATCATGCCCTCGAGACCGATGTTGACCACGCCTGCCCGCTCGGCCCACAGACCGCCGAGACCGGCGAGGCCGATCGGCACCGCGAGCTGGAGGGCGCCGGAGACCTGGCCGACGGAGGTCAGGTCGTTGGCGCCGCTGATCACACGGACCAGGGAGAACAGCGCCAGGCCGCCCGCGATGATCAGCAGGATGACGGGCAGCGACAGCTTGCGGCGGCCGCCGCCCTTCTTGGGCGCGGTGCTCGTCATCGAGACCGTGCTCGTGGACTCGCTCATGCTGCCCTCACTTCGTTCTTCGCTGCTCCGCCCGCAAGGCGCGCCCGTGCGGTCATCGTCGTCATGTGCAGGCCGGTGGCCCGGAGTGCGTCACTCACAGGACGACCTCTTCCTTGTTCTTGCGGGCCTGGGCGGCAAGCTGCTCGCCGACCTTCTGCTGCTGGCGCCGCAGCCCGTACTGCCGGACGAGTTCGTACGACACGACGACCGAGATCACGATCAGGCCCTGCATGATCATGGAGATCTCCTTCGGGTAGCCCTCGAGTCCGAGGCCTTCCGCGGTCTTCTCCAGGAAGGAGATGAGCAGGGCGGCGAAGAAGATGCCGACCGGGCTGTTGCGGCCGAGCAGGGCGATGGTGATGGCGGTGAAGCCGACACCGACCGGGAAGCTCAGGCTGTACGTGTGGGTCTGGCCCAGCAGCATCGGCATACCGGCGAGCCCGGCGACAGCGCCGGAGATGAGCATGGCCGTCAGGACCATCTTCTTGGCGTCGACGCCGCTCGCCTGGGCGGCGGACTGGCTGGCGCCGGTGGCGCGCAGGTCGAAGCCGAAGCGGGTGCGGTTGAGCGCGAACCAGTAGACGATGCCCAGCCCGAAGGCGACGAAGGTGAAGCCGTAGATGGAGCCGCCGTCCAGCTCGAGACCGGGCATCCAGCCGGTCTCAGGGATCTCGCCGGTGGTCAGTTCGTTGGAGCCCTTGGGCTGCTCACCGAGGTTGGCCGGGAGGATCATCCAGGCGATGAGGCTGGTCGCGATGGCGTTGAGCATGATCGTGGAGACGACCTCGCTCACACCGCGGGTGGTCTTCAGGACACCCGCGATACCGGCCCAGAACGCGCCGACACCCATGGCCACGATCACGATCAGCAGGATGTGCAGAGGCCCGGGCAGATCCACCGCGGCACCGACGGCGGCGGAGAGCATCACCGCGAGGCGGTACTGGCCGTCGACCCCGATGTTGAACAGGTTCATCCGGAAGCCGATGGCAACGGCCAGCGCGGCGAGGTAGTAGATGCCGGTCTGGTTGATCACGAGCACCTGGACATCGGTGAACTCGATCTGCTCCACCATCAGCCGGTAGGGCTCGAAGGGGCTGAGGTTCGAGAGGAGCAGCACCACCGAGGTGAGCAGGAAGGCCACGACCAGGGCGAGTACCGGACCGGCGATGCCCAGGAGCACCCGGTCCTTGTCGAACTTCTTCATCGGCCCTCACCGTTCTCGTCGTGCTCAAGGTGGCCGGTGGCAGCGCCGGTCATGGCCGAGCCCAGCTCCTCCGGGGTGATCGTGGCGGGGTCGGCGTCCGCGACCAGCCGGCCCCGGTACATCACCCGCAGGGTGTCGGACAGCCCGATGAGCTCGTCCAGGTCGGCGGAGATCAGCAGTACCGCCAGACCCTCGCGGCGGGCCTCGCGGATCTGGTCCCAGATCTGCGCCTGCGCGCCGACGTCCACACCGCGGGTGGGGTGGGCGGCGATGAGCAGCTTGGGCGCGTGGCTCATCTCGCGGCCGACGATCAGCTTCTGCTGGTTGCCACCCGAGAGGGACGCCGCGGTGACCTCGATGCCGGGGGTGCGGACGTCGTACTCGCGCACGATCCGCTCGGTGTCCTTGCGGGCCGCCTTGAGGTCGAGCAGACCCCTCCTGCTGTTGGGCGCCTCGGTGACATGGCCGAGGATGCGGTTCTCCCAGAGCGGGGACTCCAGCAGCAGACCGTGGCGGTGGCGGTCCTCGGGGATGTAGCCGATCCCGCCCTCGCGGCGCTTGCGGGTCGGCGCGTGGGAGATGTCGGCCGCGTCGAGGGTGATCACACCGCCGTCGGGGTCGCGCATGCCCATCAGCGCCTCGATGAGCTCGGTCTGGCCGTTGCCCTCGACGCCGGCGATGCCCATGACCTCGCCCTTGTGGATGGTGAAGGTGATGCCTCCGAGCACCTCACGCACCACACCGTCCGGGTCGGTCGCGGTGAGCCTGAGGTCATCGACCTTCAGCATCGCGACGTCCGTCACCGTCGACTCACGGGTCTCCGGCGAGGGCAGCTCACTGCCGACCATCAGCTCGGCGAGCTGCTTGGTCGTGGCGGTCCTCGGGTCGGCCGTTCCCACCGTCGTACCGCGGCGGATGACGGTGATCTCGTCGGCGACCGACAGCACCTCGCCCAGCTTGTGGGAGATGAAGATGACGGTCAGGCCCTCGGCCTTGAGCTCGCGCAGGTTGTCGAAGAGCGCGTCGACCTCCTGCGGGACGAGCACGGCGGTCGGCTCGTCGAGGATCAGGGTGCGGGCGCCGCGGTAGAGGACCTTGAGGATCTCCACACGCTGGCGGTCGGCGACACCGAGCTGCTCGACCAGGACGTCGGGGCGCACGTTCAGCCCGTACGCGTCCGAGATCTCCTCGATCTTCTTACGGGCCTTGGCGCCGATGCCGTACAGCTTCTCGCCGCCGAGAACGACGTTCTCCAGCACGGTGAGGTTGTCGGCCAGCATGAAGTGCTGGTGGACCATGCCGATGCCGCGGGCGATGGCGTCGGCGGGGCTGGAGAAGGCGACCTGGTCGCCGTCGATGGTGATGGTCCCCTCGTCCGGCTTCTGCATGCCGTAGAGGATCTTCATCAGGGTCGACTTGCCGGCACCGTTCTCACCGATGAGGGCGTGCACGGTGCCCCTGCGAACGGTGATGTCGATGTCGTGGTTGGCGACGACGCCGGGGAAGCGCTTGGTGATGCCGCGCAGTTCTACGGCAGCAGCCAGCGGCGTTGACGGACTGGACGCGTTGATGACGCACTCTCCTTGGCGAGGAAGGGAGCCGGGAGGGCAGGAGCGGGGAGACCGCGGGCGGGCAGGCGGAAGGGGCGGGCTGTGGCGGGCAGGGGGCGGGGCGAAGTTATCGCGCCGAAGAGCCTTCTACGCGCGTAGCACTGCCGAACAGCGAAAACCGATGGCCAGAACCCGGTCCGGGGCCCGCCCGGGCGGCTGTTACGCCGCCCGGGCGGGCCCACGGGCCCGTGAAGTCCCGGCTGCTCGGTTACGGAGCAGTCTTGACCGTGATCTTGCCGTCGATGATCTCGGCCTTGGCCTTGTCCACCGCCGCGACGACGTCGGTCATCTTGGTGAAGGCCGGGTTGGAGCGGGCCAGGCCCACGCCGTCACCCTTGAGGCCGTAGCGGATCTCACCGGTCTGCGGCTTGCCGTCCTCGACCGACTTGATCAGGTTGAAGACCGCGCCGGAGACGTTCTTGGTCACCGAGGTGAGGATCTGGTTCTTGTAGGCGGCCAGACCCTTCTGGTTGTACTGGTCGGAGTCGACGCCGATGGCCCACTTGCCGGCCTTGGAGACGGCCTCGATCGAACCGGCACCGGCGAGACCGGCGGCGGCGTAGACCACGTCGGCGCCCGCGTCGAGCTGGCCCTGCGCGGCGGCCTTGCCGAGGTCCGGCTTCGAGAAGCCGCCGAAGTCCGGCGGCTGCGTCAGGTACTGGACCTTGACGTTGACGTCCTTGTTGGTGTCCTTGACGCCCTGGACGAAGCCCGCCTCGAACTTCTTGATCAGCGGGGTCTCGACGCCACCGATGAAGCCGACGGTCTTGGACTTGGTCACCTTGGCGGCGGCGACGCCGGCCAGGTAGGAGCCCTGCTCCTCGTTGAAGACCAGGTTGGCGATGTTCTTGCCGGTCTTGGAGGTGTCGTCGATGAGACCGAACGTGGTGTCCGGGAACTTCGGCGCGACCTCGGCGATGGCGGGCGCGTAGGCGAAGCCGACACCGATCACCGGGTTGTTGCCCTTGCGGGCCAGGGAGGTGAGGCGCTGGACCTTGTCCGGGTCGCCCTCGCCCTCGCTGGGCTCGGCCTCGGTGCCCTTGACACCGAGCTCCTTCTCGGCCTTGGCGAGGCCCGCGTAGGCGGCGTCGTTGAACGACTGGTCGCCGCGGCCACCGATGTCGTAGGCAATGGCGGCCTTGCCGCCCTTGTCGTCCGAACCTGCGTCGGAAGACGACTTGCTGCCACAGGCAGTGGCAGACAGCGCGAGAGCCGCGGACGCAATGCCCACGGTGGCGATCCTGGTGATCCGGCGCACTGGGAGGCTCCTTTAAACCTGACCGAAAGCGCCACTTCCGGCGCTGGGTTCGCGGCGATCGTAACGCGCGTAGATGTCAGTTAAAGACCCGTTCATCAGTCGTTATCGGATCGACGCGAACAGGCCGCATACCGTGCAGCGCGTGGCGATCCGGCGACGTTGCGTGCCTTGCCCCGCGTGTCGCCCGGGCCCGACCGCGGCCGCGCGCACGCTCAGAGGGGACGCCCGCCGTCCAGCAGGGCCGCCGCGGTGAACAGTTCCACGCCGACCGCGATCGCCTCCTCGTCGGCGTCGAAGTCGCCGCGGTGCAGGTCACGCCGGGTGGTGTCACCAGGCGTACGGACACCGAGACGGGCCATCGCGCCGGGCACATGCTCCAGGTACCAGGAGAAGTCCTCGCCCCCGAGGCTCTGTTCGGTGTCCTCGATTGCGTACGATCCGCGGCGCACGGTCTGCGCATCGCGCAACAGCTCGGTGACGACCGGGTCGTTGACCACCGGCGGGACCCCGCGGATGTAGTTGATCTGCGACTTCGCCCGGTGCAGGGTGGCGATCTCGTCGATGGCCGCGTGCACCAGGTCGGGGGCGGCGCGCCAGCCGGGCAGGTCGAGGCAGCGTACGGTTCCGGACAGTTCGGCGTGCTGAGGGATGACGTTGCAGGTGTGACCGGCCTCGATGCGGCCCCAGGTGACGGCGAGCCCCGAACGCGCATCGACCCGGCGGGAGAGCAGCACCGGAACCTCCGTGACGATCTTCGCGGCCGCGGTCACCAGATCGGTGGTGAGGTGCGGGCGGGCGGTGTGACCGCCGGGGCCGTCGAGGGCGACCTCGAGGCGGTCGCACGCCGAGGTGATCGGTCCGGGCCGCAGGCCGATGACTCCCGCGTCGACCTTGGGGTCGCAGTGCACCGCGATGATCTTGCCCACGCCCTCGAGCACCCCCGAGTCGATGGCGTCGGGTGCGCCGCCGGGCAGCACCTCCTCGGCCGGCTGGAAGATCAGCCGGACGGGCTGGGTCAGCAGACCCTGCCGGTCGAGCTCGGCGAGGACGAGACCGGCGCCGAGGACCGTGGTGGTGTGCACGTCATGGCCGCAGGCGTGGGCCCGGTCGGGCACGGTGGAGCGATAGGGGACCCCGGACTTGGTGTCGGGGATCGGCAGTGCGTCGATGTCGGCGCGGATCGCGAACAGCGGGCGGGAGGCGCCTGCCGGACCGGATGCCATGCCCACCCCGCCGTGGCCGGTTCCGATGTCGCAGATCAGCCCGGTTCCGACGGAGAGCACCCGCGGCTTCAGCCCGGCCTGCTCCAGGCGGGCCTTGATCGCTGCGGTGGTACGGAACTCCTGGTTCCCGAGCTCGGGGTGCATGTGCAGGTCCCGGCGGAACGCGATCAGTTCGGCACGCAGGGAATCGGACAGCGTGCCGGGCATGGCCACTGCACCGGGCCGTTCGGCGTCTTCGGACTCGCGGGACATCAACTGGTTCACCCAGTGAAGAGTAGGCCCCTCGAGGGGCCGACTACCGTGCGATCAACAAAACATCAGCCTCATAGGGGACAGAAATCCGGCTGCGCGGCGATTGGCCGACAGTCGTAGTGGGTAAGCTCACGCAACTTCCCACTTGAGCCGATCTTTCCTCTCCGCTCCATGCCCGGCAACTTCACGCCGGTGACGGCAGCCGCTGCACATCGCGTGCGGTGCCCGTGACGCCGGCCAGGAAACCCTGGGCGCGCGGCGAGGCACTGTCCTTGAGCCACTCGGGCGCGATGTCGCACACCGCCACCTTGATACCGGTCCCCGCCAGCGCCAGCGGCAGCGTATGGACGACGGTCGAGGGGAAGCTGAGCACCGTACGGCCTATCGGGCCTCGGCGGGCGATCAGTTCGAGCGGCAGATCCGGACGCACGATCTCCAGACCCGTCCGGGCGGCCAGCCGGTGCAGCTTGTCCGCGCTCTCCCTGCGGTGCGCGAAGTAGCGCGTCGCACCGTGTGTCCGGGCCAGCGCCGCCACCGCGTCGAGGTACTGCCCCAGATCGATGACACCTGTCTCCACCAGGGACGTACCGACCATGTCGGCACCCCGGGTGATCGTCGGCGGGCCGAAGCGTGCCCGGGTCCAGGCGAAGTCGTTCGGCGTGACCTCTATGCCCGGCGGTGGGTCGAGCGGCATCGAGGTGAACACCTCGACCTTGCGCGCCCGCGACGGGCTGAGTTTGCGACGCGCCAGGAAGGTGACCGGCGCGAGCACCAGCTCACGCGGCCCCCGCCGACCGCCTCGCCGGTGCCAGCGCACCAGCCGCTCACCACGGGCGACCTGGGCGACGAACTCCATGGTCGCCGTGCCGTCGTCGACGACGGTCAGCTCCTTGCCGCCGACCAGGGTCAGCAGCATCTGTACGTACCGGGAGAACGGGTCCCCTATGACGATGCGCTCGGCGCGGCGCAGTACCGGGCCCAGTTCGCGCACCGTCCGCAGCGGAGCGCCCGCCCCGCCGCGCGCCTCCTGCCAGCGGACGCCGTACCCCTCGCCGCGGGCCAGCTCCGCCATCCGGCGCAGCTGGCCGCGCGACATGGGGTCGGTGGGCGACAGGACGACGATCGTGAGGCCGTCCGCCCGGCCGTGACCGGCGCGCTCACCGGGTTGTGCCGCGCCCGCGCGGGTGTGGGCCCACTCCAGGACGTTCAGGAGCTGGACCGGACTCTCGACAAAGGCCAGGTTCACTGGAGCTCACCTCGTGACACGCAGTCGGCGGTGGCGCGGTCGTGGCCGGGCCATGCCAGGGGGCGATGGTGGTTGCCTCCGTGGCGGGTTTCCACCGGCAGACCACGGGTGGCACGGTCGTGGCCGGCCGTGCCAGGGGCGATGGTGATTGCCGCCGGGGCGGGTTTCCACGGGCCGGCCGGGCGGCCGGCCCGTGGCTCACCGCGCCAGGGGGTGTTGCTGGTTGCCGCCGTGGCTCGTTCCCACGGGGCCGGCCGGCTTGTGTCGGCCCGGTCCTCAGACCGCGGCAGGCTCACGGTCGTCCGCCTCGGCGACGACGCCCGCGACGCGGCGCAGCTTCTTCATGGGGGCGAGCTCGGAGTCGTAGACCTTCTTGACTCCGTCGCCGAGCGCGGTCTCGATGGTGCGGATGTCACGGACGAGACGCGTGAGGCCCTGCGGCTCGACGGAGGCGGCCTGGTCGGAACCCCACATCGCGCGGTCGAGGGTGATGTGGCGCTCGACGAAGGCGGCGCCGAGGGCGACGGCGGCGAGGGTGGTCTGCAGACCGGTCTCGTGGCCGGAGTAGCCGATCGGCACGTTCGGGAACTCGCCCTGCAGCGTGTTGATCACACGCAGGTTGAGCTCCTCGGCCTTCGCGGGGTACGTCGAGGTGGCGTGGCAGAGCAGGATGTTGTCGCTGCCCAGCACCTCGACGGCGTGGCGGATCTGCTTCGGCGTCGACATACCGGTGGAGAGGATCACCGTCTTGCCGGTGGCGCGCAGGGCGCGCAGCAGCTCGTCGTCCGTGAGGGACGCGGAGGCCACCTTGTGGGCGGGGACGTCGAACTTCTCCAGGAAGGCGACGGCCTCGGTGTCCCACGGGGAGGCGAACCAGTCGATGCCGCGCTTCTTGCAGTGCTCGTCGATCTGGCGGTACTCGTCCTCGCCGAACTCGACGCGGTGGCGGTAGTCGATGTACGTCATCCGGCCCCAGGGGGTGTCGCGCTCGATGTCCCACTGGTCGCGCGGGGTGCAGATCTCCGGGGTGCGCTTCTGGAACTTGACGGCGTCGCAGCCGGCTTCGGCGGCGGCGTCGATCAGCTTGAAGGCGTTGTCCAGGTCGCCGTTGTGGTTGATGCCGATCTCACCGGTCACGTAGACGGGGTGGCCGGGGCCGGCGGTCTTGTTGCCGAGGACGCGCAGACGGAAGTTGCTCATGGGGGGTGGTTCCTTACTTTTCGGGGGACTGGGGGGTGGTTTCGGGGGTGTGGGTGAGGGTCGGGCCGAGGAGCCAGGCGGCGATCTCGCGGATCGCCCCCTCGCCACCGGGCGTGGCAGTGACGGCACGCGCGGCGGCCCGTACGGAGTCGTGCGCGCTCGCGACGGCCACGGGCCAGCCGGCGAGGCGGAAGCACGGAAGGTCATTGACGTCGTTGCCGACGTAGAGCACCCGCTCGGGGGCGATCTTGTGCTCCTCGCACCACCGCTCGAGTGCGAGGTCCTTGCGGTCGATGCCGTGCAGCACGGGGACGTTCAGCTTCCGGGCACGGGCGGCGACCACCGGGTTCTGCTCGGTGGAAAGGATCAGCAGTTCCAGGCCGGCCTTGCGCAGATGGGAGACACCGAGGCCGTCACCGCGGTGGACGGCGACGATCTCGCGGCCGTCCGCGTCGATGAGCACCCGGTCGTCGGTCTGGGTGCCGTCGAAGTCGAGTACGACGGCGTCGATGTCCTCGCGGGTGGGCAGCACGGCCTCGTCCAGCAGCGGCGCGAGCGCCCGGGCGCGGGCCAGGTCGTGCGGATCGTCGACCTCCAGGACTCGCGCCGGATCGGTGCGCACCAGCGCGGTGTGTCCGAAGAACCGGTGCCGGGCCTCGCGGAACCCGGTGGCCGACATGGCGTAGGCGGCACCGGTCTCCAGGAAGTCCTGCGGGCGGTCCTGGCGGCGCGGCCGGAAGGACGAGTCGTGGTTGACGCCGTACCCGGAGCCGGTGGTGGTGGCGGCGTCGACGAGCACGGCCGTGGAGCCGACCGCGCGCTCGGCACTCTCGCCGGCCGCGGCGGCGCTGCTGTCGCTCTCCCGCCAGACGAAGCCGTGGAAGGGCGCGACGGTGACCGCGCTGTCCGCACCGTCCTCGACGACCGCGCGGGCGACACCCTCGACGTCGTCGCGCGACAGGAACGGGCTGGTGCACTGCACGAGCAGCACCACGTCGACGGGTGCTCCGTGCATCGCCTCGTGCGCGTCCATGGCGTGCAGCACCGCGGATTCGCTGGTGGCGGTGTCACCGGCGATGGCGGCGGGGCGCAGCACCACTTCGGCGCCCGCGCTGCGCGCCGCACCGGCGATGGCCTCGTCGTCGGTGGAGACCACGACATGGGTCACCAGCGGGGCCTCGAGGCAGGCGTGGACGGCCCGGGCCACGAGCGGTACGCCGCCCACGGGGGCCAGGTTCTTGGCCGGGACGCCCTTGGATCCACCGCGGGCGGGGATCACGGCGAGTACGGTCATCGGTGCTCCTGAGTACGCAGGGTGCGGGGCCATGGCGCCGTCGGTGCGGGCGGCTGCCGGGCCGGGGTTCGTGGGGGCCGGGATCACAGCTCGCCCATCCGGCGGATGACGGGGGCGACGCGCTGCACGCCGTGGCGGTACGCGCCCCGGGCCACCTCTCTGACCGCCTCGCGCACCACCCGTCGTACGCCGCTGACCTCGGTCGTCACGGCCGATCCGGGCAACGGGGTGCCGTCGGGGGCGAGGTGGTGGCGGGCGAGGATGCCCGGCAGATATCCGGGCGCGGTGCTCGGGGTGTAGTACGGCGCGGGCGCCGGGAGGCTGGGCACCAGCAGCAGTTCGGCGACGCGCTTGCGGACCTCGTCGAAGGCGCTGTCGTACGAGCCGTCCGCGGCGACGCCCTGCCCGGCCAGCCACTCGGCGTCCGGCGTGGGCCGGTGGCCGCCGTCGAGCTGGTCCCAGGAGGCCATCAGGCCCGAGCCCAGGAAGTGGTGGTTGCCGAGCGCCTCGCGCACACCGAAGTCGGTGAGGACGGCGGTGGGGATGCGCCGGTGCAGGGACTCCAGGGCGGCGGTCGAGGAGACGGTCACCAACAGGTCGGTGCGGTCCAGGACGTCGCCCATGTGCCCGTAGACCAGCCGGAAGTTGGGCGGCAGTCCGCCGGGCAGCTTGTCGGCGAGCTTCTGGTAGGGGAGCTCTTCGATATGGGTGGTGTGCTCGCCCGGCTTGGAGCGGAGTTTGAGCAGCACCTCGCGCTTCGGGTGGAGACGGGCGTGCTCGACGAGCCGGCGCAGCAGATACGTGCGGTCCGCGCGGGAGGCGGGAACCGACGGCTGGGCCGCGAAGACAAGAGTGTCGCGGTCGTCCTTGGGCGCGTACGGCTCACCGCCGAGGAACGGCAGGGCGGCCTCGGTGACGGCCGACGCGTCGGCGCCGACCCCTTCGTACACTGCGCGGAAACGGTCCGCGTCATGACGGGAGTTGGCGAGGACGACATCCGCTCCGTGGCGCAGCAGCAGGCCGTCGGAGAGCTTCTCGTACACGACGCCGACATAGCCGGTGACGACCACGGGCCGGCGGGGCAGGGCGAGTGCGGCCAGTCCGTGCAGCATGGCCTGCACCGCGCCTCCGACGAGGGCGAGCACGACGATGTCGTACGGCTCGTCCTTCATCGTGCGCAGGAACTCGTTCCCCGTCACCTCGCGCAGTGCGTCGGCGCGCACCCCCACCTCCGCGAGCTGGCGGGCCGTGGGAGTGGCCCGGCCGCGCAGCAGAAATCCGCTGAGCTCCACGGAGGTGCTCGGGGCGATACGGCGCGCGGTGAGCGCGCCCCATTTCCACCGGGTGTCGGAGTCGGCGAGTACGGCGACCCGTACGGCCTCACTGGTACTTGTTGGCACGTCGAGGACGTTAGGAAGCCATTTCGATTCACGGCCCAACTCGACTGCAACAGCGGGTTAACAGCACGTCTACGGACGGGGTAAAGACCCGGGAAACGGGCTGGTTAACGGACTCGACGCTCTGCGTTCACCTTCCATCCCTCTGGCAGTCAATACGAATGCCCGGTGGCCGACCTAGCCTCACGCAGGTGGTTAAGCTCTCCGTCATCGTGCCGTTCTACAACGTGCAGACATATGCCCCGGACACCCTCAGGAGCCTGCAGGCGAACGCCCGCGAGGACTTCGAGTTCCTGCTCGTCGACGACTGTTCGACGGACGGCACTCCGGAGATCCTCGAGCGCGCCGAACGCGAGGTACCCGGCGCCGTCCTGATCAGACATGAACGGAACGGCGGACTCGCCACCGCGCGCAACACCGGCCTGGACGCCGCGCGCGGCGAGTACCTCACCTTCCTCGACGGCGACGACTGGCTGGCCCCGGGCCACTTCGAGCAGCTGCTCGCCGCCCAGGAGAGCCTCGGGGTCGACTTCGTCCGCACCGATCACGTCCAGTGCACGGCACGCGAGCGCAAGGTGCACCGAGTGCCGGTGGGCCGGCGCGGCGAGGTGCTCCGGCCGCGCGACGCCATCCTGCCCGCCGATCGCTCGACCGGCGTCGACTACCCCTTCGCCTGGGCCGGGATGTACCACCGCCGGCTCATGGACCGGGGGCTGCTGCACTTCACGCACGGCCTGCGTACCGCCGAGGACCGGCCGTGGATCTGGCGGCTGCACCGCGAGGCGGAATCATTTGCCACGATCAGTCAGCTGGGAATCTTCTATCGCCGCGGAGTCGCCTCGTCGCTCACCCAGATCGGCGACATCCGGCAGCTCGATTTCATCAAGGCATTCGACCAGGTACTCGAAGAAACGGCGAATGATCCGGATGCCGACCGGCTGCTGCCGAAGGCCGTACGCACATACTGTGCCGTCATCTCCCACCACTTGGGATCGATCGAGAGGTTCGAGCCCGCTGTGGCACGGAAATTGCGCACGATGAGCGCGGCCGCACTGAAGCGTATGCCGCAGGACATTCTCAAGGACGCACTCGATTCGATGGACATCGAGCGGTCGTCCAGGCTGCGCCGGGTGCGCCGCCGCCCCGCCCCTCTCTCCGTGGAGGCCGCGGCCTGATGCCCACCACCCAGATCTTCTACGCCTCCTCTCTGTACGGGGCGGCCACGCTCGCCGCCGCGATCGACAGCGGCTGCTTCGATGAGGCGGACCGGCGGCTGTTGCTGGTCGCCAACAACGCGACGACACCCGAGACCAGCGTCGCTCTGGACCGGATGCCCGGCTTCGAGGGGCTGCGCGGCCGCTTCGACGGAGTGCTGTCCTGGAACGAGACCATCGCCCCCTTCCACCCCGGTGGATGGGCCCCGCGCGGTGACGACATCCCCCTGTGGGAACGGTATCTGCGGCAGCTGTGGGAACTCGGCGACGACCGGGTCGAGCTCGCCGTCGAGTCCATCCAGGTCAACCCGGCCCTCGCGATCGCCCAGCTCTTCCCGGACGCGACACTCGATGTGTACGCGGACGGGCTGATGAGCTACGGCCCCACCCGCAACAAGATCGACCCGCTGGTCGGGGAGCGGGTGCGGCGACTGTTCCATCTGGACCTGGTGCCAGGTCTGCGGCCCTTGCTGCTCGCGGAGTTCGGGGCACAGCCCCGGATCATTCCGACGGAGGCGTTCGTCAAGGTCATCGCCGAGCTCTCCGACGCCGCCCAGGACGACGTGGACGCCTCCGCGTCCCAGGTCGGCGAGGGACCGGCGCTGCTGCTCGGCCAGTACCTCGCGGCGCTGGGCATCATCACGCCCAAGGAGGAGGAAGAACTCCATGTCCGCATGGTCAAGGGCGCGGTCGCCCTGGGCCATCGCCGGATCGTGTTCAAGCCGCACCCCACCGCCCCGGCCTCCTGGACCCGCACGCTGGAGCGCGAGGCGGCGGAGCTGGACGCCGAACTGACCGTGCTGGACCGCCCGCTGCTCGCCGAGGTGCTCTACCGGCAGCTGCGCCCCGCCCTGGTGGCGGGCTGCTTCTCCACCGCGCTGCTCACGGCGAGCACGTTCTACGACATCCCCGTCGCCCGGATCGGCACGGAGCCGCTGCTGGACCGGCTCACCCCGTACCAGAACAGCAACCGGGTGCCGCTGACCATCGTCGACGCGCTGCTGCCGGATCTGGAGGCGGGCGAGGCGGGTGCCCCCGCGGAGGCCGGCGAGCGGCTCACGGGGCTGCTCACCGCGGTCGGCTTCGCGATGCAGCCGCAGCTGCGGCCGGATCTGCGGCCCGGGGCGGAGCGTTTCCTCAGCAGCGGGGCGGATTCCCGTGTCTGGCGCTACTTCAAGCGCCGCCGACTGACGGTCCTGGGCCTGCCGGGCGGCATCCCGGTCCCGCGTCATGCGGCGGTACGCCGCGTGGTGCGCCGGGCGCGCCGCCTGAAGCGCGCAGCGCTGGGCTGAGGACCGACCGCTGCCCCGGGTTCCGGGGCCTCGGCTTCCGGCACCGGGCGGGGCGGGGTTCGTTCCCCCACCCCGCCCCTTCCCGTGACCGGGGCGGTGCGGTGCGGTGCGGTGGAAGATCGTCCAGGGTGACCACGGTGTCAGGCCGAACACGCCACACTCTGCGAACTCCTGGAACGCGCACCACCGCCCTGATCCAGCAGACGCGCCACGCGACAGCCCCGCCCGCCATCTGAGCCCGCGTCCGCCACACCCGCGGGAGCCCATAACTGCGTACCCGCTCCGGAAGATTCGCAGGTTCGCTGGGCACCGAGGCCGCTCAACAGGCGCTCGACGACGCGGCCCGCGTCGACGACACGCTCGTGGCCTCCCACGGCGGCTCCGGCCACCTCCGCCCCGACGAGCCGCGGGTGCTGGAGGAGTGGAACGGATTTTCACACGAACCGGCGGGCACAGCGCCCGACCTCGCGACGGCACAGAAGTGGATCAACGCGCTCGTCCCGGGTGACGGGTCGTCCGCCGCGTGAAATTCGGCCCCCATCGCGCCGGGCCCGCAGACCGACCCGGCCGAGGGGCGACGGCCCTTACTCCGACGCCGCCCGCAACAGCACCGCCTCCACCCCCGCCACCACCGCCGCCAGCCCCGTCTCGAAGCCCTCGTCGTGGTGGGTGAACAGCTCGAAGCCCGCCTGCGCCGCCAGCGGGTGGTCCGCGAGCCGCTCAGCGCGCGCGATCAGGTCGTAGCCCTCGCCGGTGACCGGGTCGGGGCCCATGGACTGTTCCTCGATGACGTAGCCGATCGTGTAGCTGTACGCCGTCACAAAGGCGCGGGCCGCTGCGGCCGGGGTGAAGCCCGCGTCGGTGAGTCTGCGCAGGTGGGCGTCCATCGGCGCCGCGTAACTGGTGTCCGTGAAGCGCGTGCCGCTGTAGACCTTGGCCCCGTCCCGGTAGCGCAGCAGATACGCGCGCAGCGCCCGCATCGTCCCGGCGAGTCCCTCGCGCCAGTCCGCAGGGGGCGGGTCCGCCATCTCCGCGTTCATCCTGCGGAGCATCTCCGTCGCCATCTCGTCGAGCAGCGCCTGTTTGTCCTTGAAGTGCCAGTACAGCGCGGGCGCCTTGACGTCGAGTTCCTCGGCGATGGCGCGCAGCGTCAGTCCGTCCAGGCCCACCTCGTTGAGCAGGCGCAGCGCGGTGTCGGCGACCTTCGCGCGGTCGATCTTCGTTGGTCCCACCTTGACAGTTTAACGCCGTTAAGTGCATGCTCCCGGACATGGAACTTAACAACGTTAAGGAAGTGGACGTTCTCGTTGTCGGCGCTGGGCCGACCGGGCTCGCGCTCGCCTGCGACCTCGGCCGGCGCGGGGTGTCCGTGCTCGTCGCCGAGCGGGCGGACGGTCTCTTTCCCGGCTCGCGCGGCAAGGGCATCCAGCCGCGCACCATGGAGGTCTTCGACGACCTCGGCGTGGTGGACGCGGTCCTCGCGGCGGGCGGCCCGGCGCCGATGGGTCTGGTCTGGCAGGACGGCGAGCGGGCGGGCGAGCACGACATGTTCCACCGCGCGGGGGTGACACCGGCCGAGCCGTACGGCGAACCGTGGCTGCTCCCGCAGTGGCGCACCCAGGAGATCCTGCTCGCCCGTCTCCGCGAGCTCGGCGGGGATGTGGCCTTCGGCCACGAGGCCACGGGGCTCACGCAGGACGCGGACGGCGTCACGGCTCGGCTGTCGACCGGCGCGGCCGCGCGCGCCCGGTACACCGTCGCCGCGGACGGCGGCCGCGGCTCGCTCCGTGCGGCCCTCGGCATCGGGATGGGCGGCGAGTGTGTCGACCCCGCCCCGATGCTGGTCGCGGACATCCGCATCCGCGTACCGGCGCTGGACCGGGACAACTGGCATCTCTTCGGCGGCGACGGCGCGGGGTTCATGGCGATCTGCCCGCTGCCCGGCACCGCCGACTTCCAGCTCGTGGCGCAGTTCACCGACGGGACCCCGGACACCTCGCCCGAGGGTGTACGGAATCTGGTCGCCGCCCGCAGCCACCTGGAGGCGGACGATGTCACCGAGGTGCGATGGGCCTCGGACTTCCGCCCCCGTGCGGCCATGGCCGACCGGTTCCGCGAGGGGCGTGTCTTCCTGGCCGGCGATGCCGCGCACATCCACTCCCCCGCCGGCGGCCAGGGCCTCAACACCAGCGTCCAGGACGCGTACAACCTCGGCTGGAAGCTCGGCCAGGTGCTGCGGCACGGCGCGCCGGAGTCGCTGCTCGACTCCTATGAGCAGGAGCGGCTGCCGGTCGCCGCGCAGATGCTGGGTCTGTCCACCCGTATCCACCGCGGTGAGCAGGAGCGCGGCAAGGACACCAGGCAGTTGGGCCTCGGCTACCGCGGCGGCCCTTTGTCGCTCGGCGGCGCGGGCGTGCTGGAGGCGGGCGACCGTGCACCGGACGGCCCGTTGCCGGACGGCCGCCGGATCTTCGACCTGCTGCGGGGCCCGCAGTTCACGCTGCTGGCAGTGGGCACGGACGCCGAACTGCCCCGGCAGCTCCCCGACATCGTGCACATACGGCGGACGGACCCGTACGAGGCGTACGGCAAGGGGCTGTTCCTGGTCCGCCCCGACGGGTACATCGGCTGGGCCGGCGAGGACTCCGCCGGGCTCGCCGACTACCTCGGACGCGTCATGCGCTGCTGAGCGAGATCTTCACCGCGAAGCCGAGGAACAGCGCACCGCCCGCGGAGGTCACCCCCGCCGAGAGGCGCTTACGGCGGCGGAAGGCGGCGGCCAGGTGGGTGCCGGTGAGTATCAGCAGGGTCAGGTAGAGGACGCTGGCCAGCTGCGCGAGCGTGCCGAGCACGGCGAAGGAGAGCGCCGGGTAGGCGTACGCGGGGTCGACGAACTGCACGAAGAAGGCGATGAAGAACAGAATCGCCTTCGGGTTGAACAGGCTGATGACAAAGGCCCGGCGGAACGGCCGCTCGCCCGTGGCCGCAGCGTCGGGCGACGATGCGGCCGCCTCGGCCGTCAGCTCCTCGCGCGTACGCCACATCGACCAGGCGGCCCGCAGCATCCCGATCGCCAGCCAGGTCAGATAGCCGGCGCCCGCGAACTTCACGATCCCGAAGAGCACGTCATTGGCCTGGAGCAGCGAGGCGACGCCCGCCGCGGACAGCACCATGAGCGCGGTGTCACCGCACCACACGCCCGTGGCCGCCTTGTATCCGGTGCGCACACCGCGGCGCGCGGCGACCGAGAGCACGTACAACGAGTTCGGCCCCGGAAGGAGAATGATCAGGACAAGGCCTGCGAGATAGGTCGGAAGATCGGTGACACCCAGCATGAAGCGGAGTGTCGCACACCGGTACGACACTCCCCCAGGCGTTTCATATGGCGGGAACCTGCTCAGAACACGTCGCTGGGCACGTACGTACCCCACACCTCGCGCAGCGCATTGCAGACCTCGCCGACGGTGGCGCGGGCCTTGAGGGCGTCCTTCATCGGGTAGAGGACATTGTCCGTCCCCTCGGCGGCCTTCTTCAGCTCGGCGAGTGCCGCGTCCACGGCCGCCTGGTCGCGTTCGGCGCGCAGCTTGGCCAGACGCTCTGCCTGCTGGGCCTCGATCGCGGGGTCGACACGCAGCGGCTCGTACGGTTCCTCCGCGTCCAGGGTGTACCGGTTGACGCCGACGACAACGCGCTCGCCGCTGTCGGTCTCCTGCGCGATGCGGTAGGCGCTGCGCTCGATCTCGTTCTTCTGGAAGCCGCGTTCGATGGCGTTGACCGCGCCGCCGAGGTCCTCGACGCGCTCCATGAGGGCCACCGCCGCAGCTTCGACGTCATCGGTCATCTTCTCCACGACGTACGAACCCGCGAACGGGTCGACCGTGGCCGTCACATCGGTCTCGTACGCGAGGACCTGCTGCGTACGCAGCGCGAGGCGGGCCGACTTGTCGGTGGGCAGCGCGATGGCCTCGTCGAAGGAGTTGGTGTGCAGGGACTGGGTGCCGCCGAGGACGGCGGCGAGCCCCTGGACGGCGACGCGGACCAGGTTCACCTCGGGCTGCTGAGCGGTGAGCTGCACCCCGGCCGTCTGGGTGTGGAAGCGCAGCATCAGCGACTTGGGGTCCTTCGCGCCGAACTCCTCCTTCATCACCCTCGCCCAGATCCGGCGGGCTGCCCGGAACTTGGCGACCTCCTCGAGGATCGTGGTGCGCGCCACGAAGAAGAACGAGAGGCGGGGGGCGAAGTCGTCGACGTCCATGCCGGCGGCGACAGCGGTACGGACGTACTCGATGCCGTCGGCGAGGGTGAAGGCGATCTCCTGCGCGGGCGAGGCCCCGGCCTCGGCCATGTGGTAGCCCGAGATCGAAATGGTGTTCCACTTGGGGATCTCGGCCTTGCAGTACTTGAAGATGTCGGCGATCAGCCGCAGCGAGGGCTTGGGCGGGAAGATGTAGGTGCCGCGGGCGATGTACTCCTTGAGGACGTCGTTCTGGATCGTGCCGGTCAGCCTGTCCGCGGGAACGCCCTGCTCCTCGCCCACCAGTTGGTAGAGCAGCAGAAGAAGCGCGGCCGGGGCATTGATCGTCATCGACGTGGAGACCTTGTCCAGCGGGATCCCGCCGAACAGCACCCGCATGTCGTCGATCGAGTCGATCGCCACGCCGACCTTGCCGACCTCGCCGTGCGCGATCGGGGCGTCGGAGTCGTGACCCATCTGGGTCGGCAGGTCGAAGGCGACGGACAGGCCCATCGTGCCGTTGGCGATCAGATGCTTGTAGCGGGCGTTGGACTCGACGGCGGTGCCGAAGCCCGCGTACTGCCGCATCGTCCAGGGACGGCCGGTGTACATCGACGGGTAGACACCGCGCGTGAAGGGGTACGCACCGGGCTCGCCCAGTTTCTCGGCCGGGTCCCAGCCGTCCAGGGCCTCGGGCCCGTAGACCGGTTCGATCGGCAGTCCCGACTCGGACTCGCGCGCCATGTGACTGTGCCTCCCGCTGGATCCACTCACTGATCCGGTGACTGTTCGCGGCAACCTCGACCGGATCTCGACCGATCTCGACTGACCTACTGGCTGGTAACAATCCTCGCGACGGACTGTAGCGGTGGGCGTGCGGCGCGTGGAGAGCCGCGCGCTGGGACCTTGCTCACAGCCTGCCCCAACGGGGCCGGCGTGCAGCCTCGACGGCTTCGTCCGTCCCGTGTCATCCCCGTCGCCCAACTGTTACCCCCATGATGCGCGGGATTGCGCAACCGGGCCGGACGTGAATCTGTCTCACCGGGCACAGACACACAGGGGGACGAATCATGCCGAGGAAAAACGTGGGGCTCAGAACGCTTGCCACCGCGGCCGCGCTGGCCGCGACGGCGGCGCTGGCCGGCTGCACCGCACAGGCCGCGACCGCGCCGCCGGCCGACGGCAAGTCGAGCGCCGCGCCCAGGGCGACCGAGGCGACGCCGTCCGCGTCGGAGTCCGGGTCGGCCGACCCGTCGCAGTCACCGTCCGCGAGCCCGTCCACCTCGACACCCGCGCCCAAGGTGCTGATGGCGCAGGGCGCGAAGGGCGAGCAGGTGCGTGAGCTGCAGGCGAGGCTCGCGCAGATCGGCTGGTTCGACGACAGGCCGACCGGTTCCTACGGGCCGGTCACGACCACGGCCGTCAAGGGGTTCCAGGCCAAGCGCGGCGTGCCCGCAACCGGCAGCACGGACACGGTGACCTGGCAGAAGCTGCTCGGCATGACGACGAAGCCGACGCGCGAGGAGCTGGACGGCAAGGAGGTCGAGAAGCCCAGGGCCAAGCCGGACCCGCGCTGTATGACGGGCCGGGTGATGTGCATCAGCAAGACCACCCGCACGCTGTCCTGGATGGTCGACGGCAAGGTGCTGTCGACCATGGATGTGCGCTTCGGCTCCCAGTACACACCGACGCGGGAGGGCCAGTTCAACGTGGGCTGGAAGTCCCGGGACCACGTCTCGACGATCTATCACACCCCCATGCCGTACGCGATGTTCTTCAGCGGCGGCCAGGCCGTGCACTACTCGTCCGACTTCGCGGCCCGCGGCTACAACGGCGCGTCGCACGGCTGTGTCAACGTCCGGGACAAGGGGAAGATCGCCGCGCTCTTCGACCAGGTGCGGGGCGGCGACAAGGTCGTCATCTACTGGTGACCGGCCGGAACCACAGGATTAGGGGCGCGGGCGGGACCGGGGGAACGTGTCCCGCCCGCGCCAGATGCGCCAAGCCGTAGGTACGGGGGGAACCCCGGCTCAAGCGCGGCCGATGACCAGTCGGCTCACTCTTTACTGCGCCGTAGCCCCGAAAAACGTCACACCAGTCCGCGCGGCGGAAAAAACCGCAGGTCAGACCGGGTGCGACAGATCGCCGATCGCGACCGGCCGCAGGCTCGGCACCGGCACCTCCGCTGCGTCGGGTCCGGCCGGCCAGGAGACGGGCGGTACGAGAGGGTTCACCCTCAGCCGGCCGTCGGAGTCCCGTCCATCACCCGAGCGGTCGGGGTCCGAGTCACTCGAGTCGCCCGAGCCGTCGCTGCCGGAGTCCCCGTCCCCGGAGCCGCCGTCGTCCTCGTAGTCGCCGCTGCCGTTGCCGCTGAGCAGCCGGTCGCAGAATCGCTCCACCCGCTCGGCGCCCTTGGCAGCCGACTCCAGGCGCTCCCTGCGGTCCCCGTCGATGCGCCCGCGGCGGTAGTCCTTGCATGCCTCGACGGACTTGCGGTACCAGTCGGTGCTCGTGTTGTCCGAGCCCTGCTCGGGCTCGTCCTGCCCACCGCCGGTCGGCTGACCACCGGGGGTACCGGTGCCGGGCAGGCCGGGCGTCGGGCTTGCGCCGCCGGTCGCCGAGGGCACCGGGGGCGTAGTGATGGCGCCCGGGGAGGGCGGAGGGGTGGACTGCCCCCAGCCGCCGGGGGGTTCCGAGGCGAGCGTGCCCGGAGTCTCGGCAGCGGACACGGATGACGCGGGCAGCGGATTGTCGTGGCCGCCGAAGGGAGCGGGCAGCACGCCGGCACCCGCGGCGACCGCCACGCCTCCGAGGGCGCACCCGGCCACCGCCGCGGCGATCCCGAACCGTACGGGGCGGCCGAAGCGCACAGCACCGGCCCGGCGGTCCGCACGGACCACTCGCACCGCGCCGAGGCTCTCGACGACGGGACCCGCGGCATCGGCCGCTTCGGCCCGGGCCTTGCGGAAGGCGGCCATCGCGGCCGCTTCACCGGGCAGCTCCCCGTCCTCGTACTGGTACGCGCCACTCCTGGCGCTGCTCAGGGTCTCGGAAAGACGTGCGGCCTGCGCACGGGCGCGTTCGTCAGTGGCCTCGACCGGTTCACCGCGCAGCAACCGCTCCGCCGCGTCCCTGTCAAGCCACTCGTACCGCTCGTCGGCCATCACATGTCCTTCTGCGTCCTCAGGCGCGAATGCGTCACACCGGCGGGAGCCGCGGCACCGGGCCGAGGGGCGCGCTGTGGCGGTAGGCCATTGAGATCGGCAGCGGCTTCCGGAGCCGCTGCGCCCGGCTCTTCGGGGACGTTGCCGAACTCGCCCGCGCCGTCGGCTCCGTACGCGATGTCCACACCCTCCGCGCCGAGCAGTTCGGCCAGCCGCTTCAGCCCGCGGTGGGCCGCGGTCCTTACGGCGCCGGGCCGTTTGCCCAGCGTCTTGGCCGCGCTCTTCGCGTCGAGGCCGACCACGACACGGAGAACGACCGCCTCGGCCTGGTCCTGCGGCAGCTGGGCGATGAGCGCCATGGTGCTGCCGGTGGACAGGGACTCCATGGCCTCGTCGGCGGTGTCGGACTCGGCCGGCCTGCCCGTCAGCTCGGTCTCGTCGCCGCCGACGGCGGGCCGCCGGCCACGCATGCGTATGTGATCGAGAGCTCGATTGCGGGCGATCCGCGCGGCCCAGCCCCGGAAGCGGTCCGCGTCACCGCTGAAGCGGTCGAGATCACGGGCTATCTGCAGCCATGCCTCGGAGGCCACATCCTCGGCGTCGGCCTCGCCGACCAAGGTGCGTACATAGCCGATCAGCCGCGGATGCACCGCGCGGTACACAGTACGGAAGGCGCTCTCGTCCCCGCCCTGCGCCGCGAGCACAGCAGCGGTCAGCTCCGCGTCGTCCCCCAGCACTACCTCAACCTGTCCCGAACCTGCAGCTGGTCACCACTGCTCGCGCCACCGTGCGCGAGTAGGCACGCTACGTCCTCGCACGGTGTCACGTCCATGCCTGGTACAACTTGCAACGACTTCGCGACCAAGCGAGGTGTGACAGAAACAGCACGCTCGGCGCTGAGAGAAGTACGGGGTGCCACAACGCCCCCGCCACGAGCGACGACCGGGGCCTCTCCTGTGGGGGGTGGCGGCCCCGGTCGTCCTTCATGAGGGCCTCGAGGACCGGCTGCCGGCCCGGCCGACCGACCCGCCGGCCGGCTCCGGGTGCGTAAGGGACTCAACCGATCGCGATGCGCGGGTGCGCCGACGGCTTGATCCAGCCCATGATGCGGTCCATCGTCGCGCGCGGCACCGACACGCAGCCCGCGGTGGCACCCCTGCCGTTGACGTGCAGGAAGATCCCGGCTCCCCGGCCCGGTACAGCGGGCCAGCGGTTGAAGTTGATGACCAGCGCCTTGGCGTACTGCGTCGGGTAGTTGACGAGATGCTCGCTGCCGCGCTCGCCGGACTCGGTGAGCGGGAAGTCCGCCCCGGCCGCGGTGTGCATCGAGTTGTAGAACTTCGACTCCGGGTCCTGGACCCACCAGTGCGTGGAATTGACCTTCGTGTACGGCATGCTCGTGCCGCCGGCCTCCACGCCGAAGCCCTCCGTGATGCTGTACGTGCCCGACGGCGTGGTGTACGTGCCCTGCTTGCGCGTCGCTCCGTTGACGACCCCGTTGGACCCGACCCGTCCACTGGCGGAGATGACCGCCTTCCACCCGGACGCCCCCTTGGTCCAGGCCGTGACCGTGGCGTAGGAGCCGCTGGCCTTGACCGTGATCACCTGGGTGGCGTTGCCGACCGTGACCGGCACGGGGAAGGACGGCGCCGCAGGCGCGGCACTCTGCTTGTCCGCGGTGCCACCGGCACCGGAACCGGCCTGGGCGCGCGAGGCGGTGGACGTCGGCGACGCACTGGCGGACGCCTTGGCGGACGCCGAGGCGGAGGCAGAAGTCGACGGGGAGGCGGAGGCGGAGGTCGAGGCAGAAGGTCTCGCCGACGAGGACGGGCCGGACCCGTCCCTCGCCCCGCTCGAGACACTGGGCACCGACGCGGCGGAGCCGGCCGGCTCCTGGCCTCCACAGGCCGACACCAGCGATATCGCACCGGCAACGGCCAGTACGGCGGGGAGACTACGGGACGAGGGCAGCACGATGTGGTCCTTGGGTCGTGGGATACCGCACGGCAACGGACGGCCGTGCGACAAAGACGGCCGGTTATACATCGCCGCGCCCCCGGATGGCCAAGCCACGGACATTCGGGACACAAGGCGCCGTGTGCCGGGCCAACGGGTCGGTCGCGCACCGGACTCGGCCCGCGGCGCACCCCTCGGCGCCGTCCGCCGGCAGCCGGCGGGCAGGTCCCGGCCCCGCCTCCGGCGACGCGTCAGCGTTCCGAGGACGGCGGCGCGACAGGCGTCCCGGTGGTTCCGGTGGTCACCGGATACCAGCCGGGATCTCTATCTTCCCGTCGAACGTGCCCTGGTTCTCCAGCCGTACGTCCTGCTCGTACATGATCTCCTGGCCACCGGTGTACGGGAGGAGGAAGCCGAACTCGAACCGGTGGCTCCTGATCCGGTGCGTCCCGGCATCCAGGACCAGCGCCTCCTTCAGCCCGGACAGCGTCAACTGAGCTTCGTCCACCGGGATTCCGGCGTCCCGTAGCTGCTCGGCGGTGGGGGCGAACTCCCGTTGCGCCTTCTTCACCCAGGCCCGGTTCCGGACAGCGGTCAGCTTCTGCTTGTCGCTGCCGACACGGAGCTGGATCGTGCCGTCCGCCTTGGTCAGCGTCATGTCGTCACCGGCGGCCTGCGCGTACTCCCGGAACTCCTCGATGACCGCGACGGGGTCCTCGACCTTGTTCTGCGTCTCGGGGTCGGAGGTGGGCGCGTTCTTCCACGGCGCACTGCCCTCCTTGAGGTACGCAGTGCCGTCGACGACGTAGATCTCCTCGTTCTTCCTGGTTCCCTTGCTGCTGGTACTGACGCCCTGCGAGTGCAGCGCCTCCGGCTCCATGCCGCGCCGGACCGTGGCCCGGTAGGTCGCGGCGCTCTTCCGGCCCTGGAGCGTCAGCCCCTCCTGTCCCTTCACGGAGAACGTCCAGGCACCTTCCTCCGCCATCGCCTTCTCGGCGAGGTCGAGGAAGTCCTCCGGGGACTCGGGTGCCGCTGGTGCCTCGGAGGGCTGCGTCGCCGCAGGGCTCCCGGCCCCGGCCGGCTCCACGGGCCCGTCCTCCTCCGCCACGCCGCAGGCGGCCGGCGAGAGTGCGAGCGGGAGAACCAGTGCAGCGCACCTGAAACGACTTCGCATGGAGCTCTTCCTCACGTCACGGCGGGGGGCGCGCGGACTGTACAGCAGCGATCAGCCTCCGATCACGCCGACGACCATTCCTCGCGAACCGTCATGAATGCTCTGCATCTCGCACCACACCGTCTTGCTGCCGGGGCCCTGTTCCACGCCCCACCGCAGGGTCAGGGCGTCGAGCAGGGCGAGGCCGCGGCCGGTCTCGTCCTCGTCGGCGGCCGTGCACAGAAGGGGCAGGACCCGGGGGTCGGGGTCGGTGACCTCCAGTCGCGTACGGCCCTCCCCACAGACCACACGGACGGTCACGGGAACGCCCTCCCCGAGATGGCGGACGACGTTCGTGATCAGCTCGCTGGCGCACAACTGGAGGTCGGCGCAGGGCCCGCCCATGTACGCACGCAGGACCCGGCGGACCTCGGGCACGTCCTTCGGGGTGGCGAGCAGCTCCAGGGTGAGGGGTGGTCGCATCACGCAACTCCCTTGCGCAGGGCGGCGACCAGGGCTCGTGCGGTGGGCAGGTTGCAGTTGCCCAGCGCGATGAGGGGCGGGGTGCCGTAGCGGGCGGCGAAGGTCGGCAGATCGATGCCGAGGGACGGCAGCGTGATGCCGTGGGCGGCGAGGGCGGCCCGCAGCTCCTCGGCGCAGTCCTGTACGTCAGGGTGGTCGTGCATGGGGGGTCACACCTTCCAGTGCGCTCTGTGACGAACTGCTCACACCCTGACGCGGCGCCGCGTACCGTGAAAGAGGTTCGGGCTCCCGGCTCTGAACTGCACGTATGCGACGTGGAGTTGGTACGGGCACGGGAATCGCCGGGACTCGGGCGGATACACCGGGAAACGGGCGGTAACGGCACCAAGGGCGGTGAACGATGGGCCAGCGCAAGGACATCGACGGGTCGGCGAGCGTCCCCACCTTCTACGGCAAGGAGCTGCGCTGGAAACGGGAGGAGGCCGGGCTCACCCTCCAGCAGCTGGTCGACGGCAGCTTCTACGGCCCCAGCCACCTCAGCGAGATCGAACGCGGCGCGCGCCGCATGCCGGCGGAACTGGCCGAGCACGTGGACAAGGCGCTGGGGACGGACGGCTTCTTCAAGCGCCGCTGCGAGGACGTACGGAAGGCGAAGAGGCGAGGTCACGCCAGCTACTTCGAGCGCGTGCTGGAGGCGGAGAAGCACGCGAAGTCCATCGAGGAGTGGTGTCCGACCCTGATTCCCGGACTGCTGCAGACAGACGCGTACGCGCGGGCGCTGGTTCGGGCAGCGATGCCGCTGGCGCCCGACGACGAGGTGGAGGAGAAGGTCAGCGCCCGGTTGGCGCGTGCCCGCCTCTTCGAGGACAACCACAAGTCACCGCTGTACTGGGCAATCCTGTCCGAGTCGCTACTGCGCCAACCGGTCCTCCCTCCGGAGCAGACGGCCGAACAGCTGGAGCACATCGCGGCGCTGGCGAGGCGCCGCCGGATCGTTCCACAGATCCTTCCGTGGAACTGCGGGCCGCACCCTCTCATGATGGGCATGGCCAAGATCATGGCCTTCCCCGACGCCCCGCCCCTGGTCTACTTGGAGTCGCAGCACAGCGGGGACACCATCGACGATCCGGCTCTCGTGGAGGCGTACCGCAGGTCGTACGATCTGCTCAGGGCCGCCGCACTGCCGCCGGAGGCGTCCCTCGCCCTGATCGAGAAAGCGGCTGAGGATGACCGAAATGGCAAGCAACGGGATTGACTTGAGCACCGCTGTCTGGCGCAAGAGCAGCTACAGCAACGGCACTGGCGGAGACTGCGTCGAGGTCGCCGAGGCCTTCCCCGCCGCCGCCCGCTGGCGCAAGAGCAGCCACAGCAACGGCAGCGGCGGAAACTGCGTCGAGGTCGCCGACGCCCACACCGGCGTCGTCCCCGTCCGCGACTCCAAGCTCCCCCACGGCCCGGTCCTCACGCTCACGGCCCCCGCCTGGACGTCCTTCGTCACGTCCCTCAAGTAGTCGGCGGCTCGGCTGCTCGGGCTCCCTGGGGAACGGTGCAGCTGATGCCCGATCCGGAAAAGCAAACGGCCCGCCAGTTGGACCGGGCGGGCCGTCGCGTCGAAGTCCGGTTCAGTCAATGCCGGCGGCTCAGAAGGTCCGGTAATAGGGTGTCTCGATCGTCGCCGCGACACTGAATGCGGAGAACTCGGCTTCCGTGAGCACACGGTAGACAAATTCCGAGGCGGTCATGTCGAAACGCTGGAAAGGCTCCAGCGGATCCACTCGCGCCACCACGGGCCACGCCGTCGGCTCCTGCTGGGTGTCGGCCAGCCAGTAGTACTCCTCCTCGATGAAGGAATACCCCCACTGGACAAGGCCCTTGCCCTTGTCTCCGTCATTCGCTCCGAGGAGCCCAAACGGTTCGAACATCCGCCGATTGTCGGGGTTTCCCCGCACGGACCTGAGCAAGGACTCATGATTGGCGAGCAGCGACTCCGTATCCCCTGGCGCCTCCAGCACCACAACATGGTCACTGAAGGAACCCCAAGCTGCGAAGTGTCGGCGCAGTTCCTTGAAATCGGCCGGCAGATGGGTGCCCAAAGCCCTTTCGGTGCCGGACCAGTCGAGTTCGCCGGGTTCAGCGCTCCAACCAGTCGCCGTCACCAGGCAATCGACCCATTCCATGTACACCCCTCCGCTCGACGCACGAACCGATTACGCAACTCAATCCCGGATGTCGAGGAGCCCGCACACCACTACGCCCGTCACCAGGAAGCCGGCCATGGCCGACATCAGGGCGACCTCTCCGTACGACCGAGGGGTCAGCCGAAGGGCGAGCGCCGCGCCGGCCGTTCCAGCGAGGACCGCGCAGCCGAGCCCGCGGGCCAGCCGGAGGGCGGCGCGCCCGTCCCGCGCGTGAGGCGTTTCGGCCAGTACGTCGCGGCCCGCAAGCCCGCACGCCACCGCGGCAGACAAGGCTCCTGCTGCCAAGCCCAGTTGCGGCGTACCGAACAACAGGCCGTAGCGCACAGCCAAGGCCGGCACGAAGAACAGGGCCAGCCAGCGGCGCAGGGCGTGCACCACGAACGACAGGTTCGGCGCCGCGGGCCTGGACCGGGTCGGCAGGTGTGACGCGGCCGTACGCAGGCAGAGCAGGACGGCCGCTGCCGCCAGGGCGAGCGGCAGGCGGTCGTCGAGCCGGCCCAGGTTGTACAGCAGCGCGGTGTCGTAGACGACCAGTACAAGGCCGCCCAGCGCCCCCAGCGAGCCGATGAACACCAGCAGCCCGGGCACCGAGGTCGCCACCCGGGTCGTACCCGTGTCACGCGCCGCCACATGAGCGATCAACAACGGTGTGACCAGTGCCGAGACAGCGCGGATCACCAGGTCGTCGACCGTGTACGGATTGCGCAAATCCCACTCGACCAGGCAGAACACGACGGTGTACGACGCGGCCGCCAGCGGCAGCAGGGCGGAGTGCGCGATCCGCCGGTACAGGCCCGCGTCCAGCCATCGCACCACGGTCGCGAACGCCAGAAGCACGAAGGGGAGTTCCAGGAAGGCCTGGACCCGCAGCACGCTCGGCGCGAGGAGGCCGGGCGCGGGGAAGACCTCCGCCAGGCCGCGCAGAGCCGGATTCGCCGTCGCCAGGTCGAACCACCCGGCCGGGAGATACCGAGCGAGGAACGACGCGTCCCCGTCGTGGACCCGCAGCACGTACACGGTGAACAGCACCTGGTTCACGTAGATCAGGCCGGTCACCAGCACCAGCAGCACGGCCGGCGGCACCGAACGGCCCACCGCCCGGGCCGGGTCGGGACGCCGCGCGACAGCACGCGGCGCGATCACGAAGGCCACAGCCACCGACGCGACCACCACCGCGTCCACGAAAGCCCGCACCGTCATTTTTGGGAGGACCTGCGGGGCATTTACGCTCCGTTCTCGTTCTTGTCCTGGAGGAGTCGCAGTGCGATCTCCGGGCGGATCGAGAGTCTCAGCAGCATCGCGCTGTCTCTCGTCCGCTGACGTTGTCGTCAGCGTGGTCGTCAAAACCCAGAAGCCCCGCCGGAACGAAATCCGGCGGGGCTTCCTCTCATTTCTGGCGACACTACTTCCGCAGCCTTGGATTCGCCGCAAGCAGCCGCTCGCGACTGGCAGAGCGATCGCTGTCTCGGAGAGGAAGGAGCGAGCCATCGTGTTCATTCTCAGGGCAGAAACTCGTAGAACGGTCCGTCAGGCACGCGGTTGCGAGAGCACAACGTCACGTCCCGCCCCTTGAGATAAGCCAGCAACCATTCGCTGAACGTCATCTCGTAGAGAGTCCAGGCCGGACTGTCGAACTCCTGGACAACAACGCGCCAGGGCGACGATGGCTCATCGGGAACGCGAAGGAATACTGCTTCCCCCGTCGTGGCCGTCGCCACCGGCACCAGTTCCCCGGGCTTCGCCCCTACCGGACTGGGCAGGAACTCCGCCATGTCCTCCTCGCGCCAGAGCTCGAGATCATTCCCCGCCAGGCAAAGCCACCAGATTTCGGACATCTTGACCGGTTCCCTTCCCCCAGTAAACCTATCAGCTGTCGTCGCCGGAGCCGGGCTTGAACGTCGTGCCGAGGTCGTACTGCGCGATCCCGAAAGGTTGAAAATCGGCATCCGCGAGAACTCTGTAGAGGAATTCCGACGTGGACATGTCGCACCGGCACCAATCGCCGTCTTCGGCTCGCGCAAGGATGGAATACTCACCTGGCCGCTGGGCGTCGATCAGCCAACAGTACTCATCGCCCCATTCCGTGGAGGCCCAGGTGACGAGGCCCTTACCTCCCGGCGCGTAAACCGAGTAGGGATCCACAGCAGAAACACCACCAGTCATTCCGTCCTGATCGACGGAAAGGGCCACTCGCCACTGCGCGAGGAAGTCGAAGGCGAGACCCTCGTCACGCGCGAGAAAAGAGACGCGGCGCACGCGAAGGCGGCGGGCGCGGAGAGGCGGGCGGCGAGCCGCTGAACGAGGGCGGGGGCAAGGGCACGGCCCGTCAGGGCACGGCGATCGCCGCCGCGTTGCTGCTCGCCTGCGGTGGCCTCGTCGGGTACGGCGTTCTCAACGCCGAGGAGAAGCCCGAGCCATGCGCAGTGCCGACCGCCGAGGTGACGTACGAGGTCACGGGCGAGGGCAGGGTGGACATTTCATACCTCGCCCGAAGCGAGTCGGGCACGGCCACGGTCGAGAAGGGCGTCGCGCTGCCCTGGAAAAAATCCGTCCAGGTGCCCCTCGGCAAGGCTCCGATCGTCGCCATCGTCCTCGACGGGAAGGGCGGCCAGGCGGCCTGCACCCTCGCCATCCGCGGCAATCACGTCCAGCGCGCGACCGCCATGGGCGAGTTCGGGCGCGCCACCTGCACGGGTGAGCTGCCCACCGCCGACCGTTGATCAGTGGCCGGGAGGATGGGGGAACGCGTCCGAGAGGAGCCCGTGCGCGGCGGGCCATGCATGACGTCAGCCGCTGACGCGTGCCCGGCGGGACAGCGCCGCTCGCAGCACCCGGCGCCCCTCCGTCGACAGGTCCAGGGCCTGGCGAAGGCCGGTGCCGGGCTGCGGCTCCCCGAGGATCTCCAGAATCCGTATCTGACGGCGCAGTTCACCCGCGACCAAGGGCCCCGTCCCCTCGGCGTCGCCCTCACGGCAGCGCTTGAGCGCCTCGGGCTCGCAGGAGCCCACGTCGAAGCGGCGGTGGAGTTCGAGGGCCGCGGTCGAGCACTCGTCCGCCCATTCCCGCAGCGGCGCCGTGTCCCACTCCGAGGGCGCGGCACCCAGCATCCGGCGTACCAGCGCCGCCGATTCGTCCTCGACGACGGCGCCCTCCATGGCCTCTCTCGCCTCCGCGAGGCGCCCGGACCAGTCCTCCTCGCCATCGACCAGCCCCGCCCACAGCGGACGCAGTACGTCCTCCTCGGACGCGAGCAGCGGCAGGCAGCGGTCCAGACAGGCGAGCCCGCTGGCGGCGAGGCCTCGCTCATCCGCCTGCGCGATCAGTTCCGTCAGGTTCTTGGACGCCATCGGACGCCTCCCATCGCGGACGAAGTACCTGACCTTACTGCGCCTCATGGCTCGAATTCGTCACTTCGTGGCCAAAAGATTGCCCCTGAGCTCAACCCATTCGTGCATATTTGCGCCCTACCTCGGTTACGTTCCGACCCTTGAACTCGACCTGCGGGCAACCCGGTCGGGGCCTTCGGCCGGGCCGGCCGCGGTGTGGGCCCGCGCTCTCAGCCCAACTTCCCCGCCAGCTCCTGGAACGCCGCCCAGCTCCGCTCCGGCCGGCGCGGGTCCCACAGCTTCTGGGCCGTCGCCCGCAGCGGCATCCTGATGCCCTGGGCGATCTGCTCCTCGGTCTGCGCGTTGGCCAGGTCGCACCACACGGCGAACCGGCCGCCCAGGATCTGGTCCGAGTACCGCGCGGGCACCGCCTGCGTGCCGCGCATCACCAGGGGTGTCCACTGCTCGTAGATCCGGCGGCCGGTGGGGTACGTGAACTCGTTCGGCTCACCGAGTACGTAGTAGAGGTACTCGTCGTTGACGTTCACCATCCGGCGCCCTTCCGCCAGATACTCCTGCGGCCGGCGCGCCCCGATCTCCTTGCCGGTCCAGTACTCGACCTCGATGTCCTTGTTGCCGGACACCACGCCGCCGCGGAAGAACCCGTCGTTCCAGGCCTTGGGCTTCTTCTTCTCCGCACGCACCACCGCGGCACGGTCGTTCAGCCAGCCCGTCGCCAGATCCTGGACCCGGGCCTGGGGACCGTACTTCTGGCGGGCCGCCCGGGCCAGTTGCGGATAGGAGGCCTCCGGGTCGCTCACCGTGAGGGCCTGGTACTCGTCGGCGCCGACGTGGAACCACGCCCCGGGGAAGAGGGCCGCGTACTCACGCAGCAGTTCGTCGATGATCCGCGCCGACTCGGGGTTGGAGATGTCGATGGCGCCCGGCCGGGGCGTGCCCTGGACGTTGCGCAGCTGGAGCTGGGGGTGGGCCCGCATGACGGCGCCCAGATGCCCGGGTGAGTCGATCTCCGGAATGACGGTGATGTGCAGCCGGTTCGCCAGGGCGATGATCCGGCGCACTTCGGCCTTGGTCAGATGCGGCTGGGAGACGATCTCGGGGTGGGAGTCCGATTGGATGCGGAAGGCCTGGTCGTCGGAGAAGTGGAGTCCCAGCTGGTTCAGCTTGAGGTCGGCCATCTCGCGCAGCCGGTCCTCGATCCAGCCGACGGTGAAGTTCTTGCGGGCGATGTCGACCATGAAGCCGCGCTGGGGCCGGTCGGGCCGGTCCCGTACGACGCCTTCGGGCATCGCGCCGCCCGAGCGCACCGACTGCTTCAGGGTGCGGGTCCCGTAGAAGACCCCCGCCTCGTCCGGCCCGGTGATCTCCACCCGGCCGTCGCGGGTGGTGACGGTGTACGACTCGGGCTCGCCCTGTCCCGCACCGGCGAGCGCCAGCTCCACGTCGCCGGGCCCGGCGGCGACCGCGCCGCGGTAGGTGAGCTTCAGCTCCTGGGCGAGCAGCCGGCCCTCGTCGGCGAGGCCCCCGCTGCCCTTGGCGATCACGACGCCGCTGTCCGCGGTGCGGCTCCAGCCCGGGCCGCGGGCGGCCTCATGGCTGCGTACGGCGGGAATGGTCTCGGGCGCCTTCGACAGGGGGTAGGTCCGGGTGGGACTGGGGGCCGCGGCGTCGGCCGTGGTCCGCGTCGCGCCCGGTTTCGTGGCCCCTGCCCGGACGGGATCATCGCCCCCGCAGCCCGCCAGGGTCATGGACAGGACGGCGGCCGCGGCCACTGTCACGCCGGTGTGCCGGGCGTTTCGCGAGTGCCCCATCATTCGGATACCTCCACATAAGACCAAACCCCATCAAACCACCCCCGTCGCACCCTCTCCACGGCCCGCGCATCGTCCATTGCATGACCTCAAACTCTCCCGTCCGGGTGAAATCCACTCATCCTTCGGACAGCTCTCGGTACACATCGATAGCGTGGCGGCTCATCCATCCCTCCCTTCCCAGTCGTACACCGCCGTCCCGCTGCGCCTTTCGAGGAGTCCCCCGCTGTCCAGCGAATCCCACGCCGGCCTCCCGAAGCGAACGCCGTCGCACCGCCACGCCCGGGGCGCCCTCGCCCCTTCGGCCATACCGCCCCGCCGCCACAGGACACCTGGTCTCGAACACTTCAACACCGTCCCGGCCGAGACCGCCGTAGCGGTCCTGCTCGCCTGCTGCGGCAGTCGGCGCTGGGCACGGAGGGTGGTCGCGCACCGCCCCTACCCCGATCTCGAGTCGCTGCTCGCCGCCTGCGACGAGGCTGCGTACGACCTCGCGCCCGCCGATGTGCACGAGGCACTCGCCCTCGAGTCCTCGGCCGGCCTGCACCCGGGCGCGCCGTCGGCCGCGCACACGGCACTGGCCGCCGCGCACGCCGCATACGAGAGCAGATTCGGACACGCGTTCGTGATTTGCCTCGACCGGTACCGCCCCGATGAGCACCTCGACCAGCTACTGGCCGGTATCCGCGACCGACTCTCGCATGAACCGGACGAGGAGCGAGCCCTCTCCGCCGAGGAACTGCGGGCCCTCGCCCGCTCCCGACTGGCACATGTAGTGGCCAACCATCCGGAAACAGACGTCCTGGGGGCTTCCCGATAGCCCGTACGAGGCTGTTTGATTGCCTGTTTGATCACACCAGTGGACCCCACGCGAACGAACCGACATCTCGTCGCTACGATGGCCGGGGCCGGTGGACCGTACCCGGCCGGGCCAGACCGACAACCCCAAGCCGGCAGGCCCCAATCCCCGCTCCCGGAGGGTTCTTCCGTGCCGGCTGGAACGCTGTACCGCGGCCGGGAAGGAATGTGGTCCTGGGTGGCTCATCGAGTCACCGGCGTCCTCATCTTCTTCTTCCTGTTCGTACACGTGCTGGACACCGCTCTCGTCCGCGTCTCTCCCGAGACGTACGACGACGTGGTCGCCACGTACAAGACGCCGATCGTCGCACTGCTCGAATACGGCCTCGTGGCCGCGATTCTCTTCCACGCGCTCAACGGCCTGCGTGTCATCGCTGTGGACTTCTGGTCCAAGGGCCCGCGCTACCAGAAGCAGATGCTCTGGACCGTGATGGCCATCTGGTTCGTGCTGATGGCGGGTGCCCTGTACCCGGTGCTCGGCCACGCCGCTGCTGAACTGTTCGGGAGCTGACGCGACACATGTCCACCGACACCACTTCCGCGATCGGTCCCGTCGAGGGCGAACACCGCTACGACGTGGACAACCCGGCCCCGTACATCGAGGCCCCGCGCAAGCGCACAGGGAAGACCCCGAAGTCGACCCGCGGCAACTTCGAGATGGCCGCATGGCTCTTCATGCGCCTGTCCGGCGTGGTCCTCGTCGTCCTGGTCATCGGTCACCTGCTGATCCAGCTGGTGCTCGACGGCGGCGTCTCCAAGATCGGCTTCGCCTTCGTGGCCGGCCGCTGGGCGTCCCCGTTCTGGCAGACCTGGGATCTGCTGATGCTGTGGCTTGCCATGCTGCACGGCGCCAACGGCCTCCGCACCGTCATCAACGACTACGCGGAGCGGGCCAACACGCGCCTGTGGCTCAAGGGCCTGCTGTACACCGCCACGGTGTTCACCATCCTTCTGGGCACGCTGGTGATCTTCACCTTCGACCCGAACATCCGCTAGGCACGGGGCTGAGGTAATCCACTCATGAAGATCCACAAGTACGACACCGTCATCGTCGGCGCCGGTGGCGCCGGCATGCGCGCCGCCATCGAGTCGACGAAGCGCAGCCGCACCGCCGTGCTGACGAAGCTCTACCCCACCCGCTCCCACACGGGTGCCGCGCAGGGCGGCATGGCCGCCGCGCTGGCCAATGTGGAGGAGGACAACTGGGAGTGGCACACCTTCGACACGGTCAAGGGCGGTGACTACCTGGTCGACCAGGACGCCGCCGAGATCCTGGCGAAGGAGGCCATCGACGCCGTCCTCGACCTGGAGAAGATGGGCCTGCCGTTCAACCGGACCCCGCAGGGCACCATCGACCAGCGCCGCTTCGGCGGTCACTCCCGCAACCACGGCGAGGCCCCGGTCCGCCGGTCCTGCTACGCCGCGGACCGCACCGGCCACATGATCCTCCAGACGCTGTACCAGAACTGCGTCAAGGAGGGCGTGGAGTTCTTCAACGAGTTCTACGTCCTCGACCAGCTGATCACCGAGGTCGACGGCGTCCAGAAGTCGGCCGGTGTGGTCGCCTACGAGCTGGCCACCGGCGAGATCCACGTCTTCCAGGCGAAGGCGGTCATCTACGCCTCCGGCGGCACCGGCAAGTTCTTCAAGGTGACCTCCAACGCGCACACCCTCACCGGTGACGGCCAGGCGGCCTGCTACCGGCGCGGTCTGCCGCTGGAGGACATGGAGTTCTTCCAGTTCCACCCGACGGGCATCTGGCGCATGGGCATCCTGCTGACGGAGGGCGCCCGCGGTGAGGGCGGCATCCTCCGCAACAAGGACGGCGAGCGCTTCATGGAGAAGTACGCGCCTGTCATGAAGGACCTGGCCTCGCGTGACGTCGTCTCGCGCTCCATCTACACGGAGATCCGTGAGGGCCGCGGCTGCGGTCCCGAGGGCGACCATGTCTACCTGGACCTCACCCACCTGCCGCCGGAGCAGCTGGACGCCAAGCTCCCGGACATCACCGAGTTCGCCCGTACGTACCTCGGTATCGAGCCCTACACGGACCCGATCCCGATCCAGCCGACCGCGCACTACGCCATGGGCGGCATCCCGACCAACGTCGCGGGTGAGGTCCTCCGTGACAACACCACCGTCGTCCCGGGGCTCTACGCCGCCGGTGAGGTCGCCTGCGTGTCGGTGCACGGCGCCAACCGCCTGGGCACCAACTCGCTGCTGGACATCAACGTCTTCGGCAAGCGGGCCGGTATCGCCGCCGCCGAGTACTCGGCGAAGGCCGACTACGTCGAGCTTCCGGAGGACCCGGCGTCGCTCGTCGTCGCCCAGGTCGAGCGGCTGCGCTCCTCCACCGGCACCGAGCGGGTCTCCGAGATCCGCAAGGAGCTGCAGGAGACCATGGACGCGAACGTGATGGTGTTCCGCACCGAGCAGACGATCAAGACCGCGGTCGAGAAGATCGGCGAGCTGCGCGAGCGCTACCTGAACGTGTCCATCCAGGACAAGGGCAAGCGGTTCAACACGGACCTGCTGGAGGCCATCGAGCTGGGCAACCTGCTCGACCTGGCCGAGGTCATGGCCGTCTCCGCACTGGCCCGCAAGGAGTCCCGCGGCGGTCACTACCGCGAGGACTACCCGAACCGCGACGACGTCAACTTCATGCGCCACACCATGGCGTACCGCGAGGTCGGCGACGACGGCTCCGAGACCATCCGTCTCGACTACAAGCCGGTCGTCCAGACCCGCTACCAGCCGATGGAGCGTAAGTACTGATGGCTACCCCCGTACTGGACAAGGTCGAGGCCGACTCTTCGGGGTCCCCTGCCTCGCCGTACATCACGGTCACCTTCCGGATCCGCCGCTACAACCCCGAGGTCTCGGCCGAGGCGCAGTGGCAGGACTTCCAGATCGAGATCGACCCGAAGGAGCGCGTGCTCGACGGTCTCCACAAGATCAAGTGGGAAGTCGACGGCACCCTCACCTTCCGGCGCTCGTGCGCGCACGGCATCTGCGGCTCCGACGCGATGCGGATCAACGGCAAGAACAGGCTCGCCTGCAAGACGCTGATCAAGGACATCAACCCGGAGAAGCCCATCACGGTCGAGGCCATAAAGGGCCTGACGGTCCTCAAGGACCTGGTCGTGGACATGGAGCCGTTCTTCCAGGCGTACCGCGACGTCATGCCGTTCCTGATCACCAAGGGCAACGAGCCGACGCGTGAGCGTCTGCAGTCCGCCGAGGACCGCGAGCGCTTCGACGACACCACCAAGTGCATTCTGTGTGCCGCGTGTACGTCGTCGTGCCCGGTGTTCTGGAACGACGGCCAGTACTTCGGCCCGGCGGCGATCGTCAACGCCCACCGCTTCATCTTCGACTCGCGCGACGAGGCCGGGGAGCAGCGGCTGGAGATCCTCAACGACAAGGACGGCGTGTGGCGTTGCCGCACCACGTTCAACTGCACGGACGCCTGCCCGCGCGGTATCGAGGTCACCAAGGCGATCCAGGAAGTGAAGCGTGCCCTGATCACCCGCCGCTTCTGACCCGGCGCCACCGGCACGAAGTGAAGGGCCCCGTCTTCCGGTTGTGGGAGACGGGGCCCTTTTCCGTGCGGACTTCGCTCCGGCGGCGAGACCTGGCAGGATCGGGGTACAACTGACGTGGCGCAGTGGGAAGCGGGGACGAGAGCATGACCCAGCCGAATCCGTACGCGGACGGGGAACCCGAGTACCAGTGGGGACCGGCGCAGCCACCGGGCAGTACACCTGCCTACGGCTACCCGGGCCCGACCCAGGGCTACGGGTACCCCAACCAGCCCCCGGAGTACTCCCAGACGCAGCCGGCCGGCGTCCCCATGCCCTATGCCGGCCCGCCCGGAGCACCCGCCGCGATGGGCGGCGCTCCGCTGGTGTCGATCGGAGACATCACGGTCATGGGCGACTCGATCGTGACACCCGCGGGCACGCTTCCGCTGCGCGGAGCGGTGTGGAACGCGACGGACATGTCACGCACCGAGGAGGCGATCCCGACGCACGCGATCGTGCTCGCAGTCGTCTTCTTCGTCTTCTGTCTGCTGGGCCTGCTCTTCCTTCTGATGAAGGAGAAGAAGACCACGGGCTTCATCCAGGTCACGGTGACGAGCGCCGGCAAGCACCACTCGACGATGATTCCGGCACATCGCCCGGAGACCTTCCAGATGGTCATGGGCCAGATCAACTACGCGCGGTCGCTCAGCAGCATGTAACCCACGGGACGCAGGGCGGCGGCCGCCGCCCGTCGTGCGGGCCGTCGGCCACTGACGGGGCGCCGCGGCCGGGCCGGAGTCCCCCTTCACGGCGGGCACTTCGGGCCGGCCCGCGGGCGGACGGAGCCTCCTCGTACAGATTGATCAGCCACCCACCAGCGGGACGAGTCTGAGGAACGTGACCTCGATGCCGAGGCGGAGATCCACCTCCTCGTCCAGCTCCTCGACCTGCCGGTCCCCGGCGAGCACCAGAAAGCCGCCCCGCGCGAACGCGGCAAGCGCCAGTTCGCACTCGGCCTGCGGATCCACCCGACCGCTGTCCCTCGGCCGCACCAGCCCCTGGAACGTCCCGGTCCCCCGCGCATGGAACTCCGCGACCTCCTCGAAGACCCGGCGCCGGATCAACTCGCGCAGTGCGAGCCGTTCCTCGGCGATCTCGAGACCCCAGCCGTCGCTGCGGCTCCCCGATGTCGTCTCGTCGACGAAAGTCACCCGTGCCATGCCCAGGAGACTAGGACCCGCCGCTGACAACGGGCCCGCGGTCTCCCGAGAACCCGGGGCATCGGGTCGGCCCGTCCCGCCCCCGACCTCGCGCCTCACGACGGGGCGCTCCGGCGTGCGCCTGGCGCCCTCGCGAAGCCTTCCCCGGCCCGCCGCGGGACCAGACCGTGTACGCCTCGTCCGCTCCCGCCGGGCCCCGCGTGTCGTCCCTGCCTGCCCGCCCGGCGGCCGGCGCAGAGGCAGGCGACACCGTCCGGCGGAGCCGGCCCCGGTCAGCCACCCAGCGGCGCGACGGGCCGCTCGAAGAAGGTTTCCAGCGAGACGGTGGCCTGGGTGCCGCTGACGCCCTCGATCGCGTACAGCCGCCGCAGCACGTCCTGCAGTTGTTCAGTGGTGGCCGTGCGCACCTTCACCAGGACAGATGCGCTGCCCGCAATGATGTGCGCCTCCTGGATCTCGGGAATCGCGGCGAACTCGGCGGCCGAATCCCCCATCCAGGCCGACGACTCGACCATCACGAAGGCGAGTACGCCGCGGCCGAGCGCCGCCGGGTCCACGTCCACGGTCGTGCGTCTGATGACGCCGCGTTCGCGCAGCTTCCGTACCCGCTCGTGCGCGGCGCCGGCCGAGAGGCCGACGGCCTTGCCGAGCGCGGCGTATGCCTGGGTGGCGTCCTGCTGGAGCAGTGCGACGAGCTCCCGATCGATGTCATCCACGCTTGCGACCATACATCATCCTGCTGTAGTTGTATGTTACCGAAGCTAGTTCGGAATCACGGCCGGAGGACCTGACAATGTCCATTGCTGCCCACCCCTCGATATACGAGATCCTGGACGACCGCTTCCGTACCGGACGCTGCGCCAACGGCGATGTCCGGCTGGAACAGCTGCACGGGGACTGCCGCTGGGCGGAGGGGCCGGTCTATCTGCCGGCCTGGCGTCAGCTGATCTGGAGCGACATCCCCAACGACCGCATGCTGCGCTGGGACGAACAGACCGGCGCGATCCAACTGTTCCGCTCGCCGGCCGGCCACAGCAACGGCAACACACTCGACCGTGAGGGCCGGCTGATCACCTGTGAGCAGGGCAACCGCCGGGTCACCCGCACCGAGCCGGACGGCACGCTCACCGTGCTCGCCGACCGGTTCGAGGGCAAGCGCTTCAACAGCCCGAACGACGCGGTCGTGCGCTCCGACGGGTCGGTCTGGTTCTCCGACCCGGACTTCGGCATCACCAGCGACTACGAGGGACACCGGGGGGAGCCGGAGATCGGCGGGTGCGACGTCTACCGTGCGGACCCGGTCACCGGCGAGGTGAAGCGGGCCGCCGACGGCTTCCGAGGACCCAACGGTCTGGTCTTCTCGCCCGACGAGCGGCAGTTGTACGTCTCCGACACCGTGGCGGGTCACATCCGCGTCTTCGACGTAGAGGGCGACAACACGCTCTCGGACGGGACGGTGTTCGCCGAGGCGAAGGACGCGCACAGCCGGTTCGACAACATCCGCTTCGACGACGAGGGCCGCCTGTGGGCGGCGGCCATGGACGGCGGGGTGCACTGCTACGACCCGGACGGCACCCTCATCGGCCGGATCCTGGTGCCCGAGGCCGTGTCCAACATCGCCTTCGGCGGCCCGAAGACCAACCGCCTCTTCATCACGGCGACGACATCGCTGTACTCGCTGGTCCTCGCGGTGACCGGCGCCCCGCGTATCCGCCGCGCCTGAGTCGGCCGCCCCCTCACCCCGCTGTCAGTGGCACGCCGTACCGTCAGGAGCAGTTCGGCCCGGGGAAGGGACCAGCACCATGACGGTGACCACACCGCTCGACGACGAGGACGAGTACGGCCCGACGATGCGGGCAGCGCATCCCGAGCTGCTCGCCTCCCCGGGCGTCCAGGAGTTCCTCCTGCACTGCGCCCTTCAGGACAAGGTGCGAGCCACCAAGCGGTGGCGCAAGGGGGCCGCGGAGCTGCTCATGCGCTGCGAGCGCGGTCCCGAGATGGTGCGGGCGCTGTTGGAGGGCCTCGCCCGGCAGCGCGAACACGTGGTGCACTCGCCCCAGTGGGGCGGGGGCGACTGGCCGGGGATCGCCTCGGAGCACAACACCGTGCTGGTGCGCGGACTTCTGTGGGCGGCCGCGGAGATCGAGTCCGACTGGGCCGTGGCGGCCGTCGCCGATGTCGCGCTCAACGCCGGCACCGGCTGGGGCGGTTCGGGCGGCGTCTGCCGCAACGGCAAGCTGGCGACGACCGCGGTCGCGGTTCTCGGCGAGTTCGGCGGTCAGCGGAGCGAGCAGGCCGCCGAGCGCCTCGGTCGGCTGCCGCGCACGATCCGCAACCGCACGGTGCTGAAGGCCATCTCCGCCTCGCTCCATGCCGTGGCCGAGCGCAGCGGTATGACGCCGTCGATGCTGCGGGAGCGCGCGGTGCCGACCGTGGGCCTCGATGCGCGCGGCATACGGGAGGAGCCTCTCGGTGACTACACGGCGCTGTTGTCGGTCGGCGCGTCGGGTGCTCCCGCGCTCGCGTTCCGGGGGCCGCAGGGGCGGGTGCTGAAGTCCGCGCCGAAGGCGGTGCGCGAGGTGTACGGGGACCGGCTGGCCGAGGTGCGCGACGCGTTCAAGCAGCTGCGGGCGCTGCTGCCGGTCGAGCGCGGGCGGCTCGAGGAGCACCTCATGGCGGGCACCCGCTGGGCCCTGCCGGACTGGGAGTCGTACTACATCGACCACCCGTTCACCGGGTCGCTCGCCCGCACCCTGATCTGGGAGGCGAGCACGGACGGCGGCGCCCGGTGGACGGCCGGACTTCCCGAGCGCGCGGCGGGCGGCTGGGCGCTGGCCGGGGCGGACGGCACCGCGCTGCCGGTGACGGCGGGCTCGCTGCTGCGGCTGTGGCATCCGGTGCGCGCGGACGCCGAGGAGATCCGGGCCTGGCGTACGGAGCTCATCGACCGCGAGCTGCGGCAGCCGTTCAAGCAGGCCTTCCGGGAGGTGTATCCGCTCACCCCGGCCGAGGAGAGCACCCGGAACTACTCCAACCGCTTCGCCGGGCACATCCTGCGCTACCCCCGGGCGAGGGCCCTGATGGTGGAGCGCCGCTGGGCGGGCAACCACCTCGGGTATCACAGCGACGGCTATGCGGCGGAGATGGTGCGCGAGCTGCCGAGGCCGGGTGAGCTGAGCCCGTCCGAAGGCGAGTTCTGGCGGGCCCGCTTCTATGTCGAGCTCGTCGAGAACCGGGACGACGGCGGTCTGGCGACCATGTGTTCCACGGACCAGGTGCGCTTCGAGCGCCGGCGGGGGGCGCGCGGGCCGTGGGAGCGGGCCGACCTCGTCGACGTACCGCAGCCGGCGCTCAGCGAGGCGATGCGGGATGTGGATCTGTTCGTGGGCGTGGCGTCGGTCGGGGCCGATCCTCAGTGGCGGGACCGCGGGGAGGACCGGGCGTTCGACGACTACTGGCAGGGCTGGGCATTCGGCGAGCTGACCGAGTCGGCGCGGATACGGCGCGAGTCGCTGGCCAGGCTGCTGCCGCGTACGCGGATAGCGGACCGGGTGGAACTCACGGACCGCTTTCTGCGGGTGCGTGGCGAATTGCGCACGTACAAGATCCACCTCGGGTCGGGGAACATCCTGATGGAACCGAACGACGCGTATCTGTGCATCGTGGTGGACCGTCCGGCGGTGGCGTCCGGGGACAAGGAGCGGCTGTTCCTGCCGTTCGAGGAGGAGGGCGGGCTGCTGTCGCTGATCGTGTCCAAGGCGTTTTTGCTCGCCGCCGACGCCCGGATCACCGACCGCACGATCACGGCTCAGCTCAGGCGCGACGCGTAGTCGGCGGCGCACGCGGCCTGTTCGGTTCGCGGTGGTGTCGAGGCCGTCTGTCCGGCCGGACTCTCAGACCGGCCGTGCCGAAGGGCCGAGGAGATCGAGGACCTCCTGGGCGGTGGCCGTGGTGGGGCGCCGGTGCTCGGTGAGGAAGTCGAGGAGCAGCGCCGTGATCTCGGCGGGCCGTTCCAGGCCGGGGAGATGACCGGCCCAGGGCAGCTCCCTGTGGCGGGCGCCCGGCACGAGAGCGGGAACGCGGGCGGCAATCCGCCGGAAGTCCGGCAGATCGTGCGCGCCGGAGACGGCGAGACAGGGCGCCTTGATCCTTGAGAAGTCGGGCAGCTCGGTGATCCGCGTCCCGGAGAGCACGAGCGAGGCGCCCTCGTCCCGAACGGCCTCCTCAGCGGCACTCTGCACCTCGAAGGCGTGCAGCTGCATCGCATGCACCGCTTCGCGGGTCGCCCCGTCGGCATCCGGACCGAGCCAGGTGGTGACGTTCCAGGCCGCCGCGCCGGCGAGGTCGCCGGCCTCGAACAGCTCGGTCTCCCGTTGGTCGAAGGCGGCGAGTTCATCGCTCTGTTCCTGGCCGGGCAGCCCAGCGCACAGCAGCGCCAGCGCGGTCACCCGCTCCGGTCTGCGCGCGGCGGCCAAAAGGGCGACACGGCCGCCGAACGACGAGCCGACCAGAGCCGCCCGCTCGATGCCGAGGCTGTCCATCAGGTCGAGGACGTCCTCGGCGTCGGTGTAGGGGCGATCGGCGACCGGTGTTTCGCCGAAGCCTCTGAAGTCACAGCGCACCACGCGGTGTCCGGCGTCCGCCAGCGCCTGCCACTGGGCGTCCCACATCCGCCGGTCGCACACCGAGGAGTGCAGCAGTACAACGGCGGGGCCTTCACCGGTCACATCGTAAGAGAGCGTCATCCGGCCGAGGTTAGATGCCTGCCCACCACCTGCGCCTCTGGTTTGACACGTCCGCCCCCTGCTTTCCAGCCCCTGACTTGAACATGTTCAAAGAGAGGTCTACAGTCCATGACACCAAGACTTTTGAACGCGTTCAAGGGAGGGTGGGGCATGGACCTCACTGTTGTCGCGTACGTCATCTACCTGCTGATCAGCGTGGCGCTCACCGTCTGGGTGGCCCGCACGCTCGGCCGGAACGGCAGGATCTTCCTCGCCGACGTACTGCAGGGGAACGAGAAGCTCGCCGACGCCGTCAACCACCTGCTGGTGGTCGGCTTCTACCTGGTGAATCTGGGCTTCGTCGCCCTCTACCTCAAGGCCGCCGATGCGGTCACCGACGCCCGCGGACTCTTCGAGGCCCTTTCGGTGAAGACCGGTGTCGTCCTGCTGGTCCTCGGCGTGATGCACCTCGGCAACGTCTACGTGCTCAACAAGATCCGCCGGCGCGGAGCGATGGAGCGCGATCAGGTGCCGCCGGTGCCGCCGCAGGGCTGGACGGGCCAGGCGGGCTCGGGCCCCTGGGCCGCACCCACTGCCGGTCCCACCGGGGCATGAGCACGATGAGCACCCGGGCACACACCGCGCCGCACGCTCCGGCCGGACATCCGGCCCGCCCTGCCGCCGGCAATCCGAACCGCACCACGGTTCGTACGCCCGTCCACAGCCTGACCGTCCTGTACGACGCCAACTGCTCCCTCTGCGTCCATCTGCGCAACTGGCTGCGGCGCCAGAAGCAGCTCGTACCGCTGGAGATGGTGCCCGCCGGGTCGGCCGAGGCGCGGCGCAGGTATCCGCGCCTCGACCACGAACGGACCCTGCGGGAGATCACCGTCATCGGCGACCGGGGCCAGCTCTACACCGGCCCCGCCGCATGGATCGTCTGCTTGTGGGCCCTGTCCGACCACCGGCCCAAGGCCCACTGGCTGGCCACCCCTGCCGGAGCCCCTTTCGTACGGGTCACGATGCTCGCGGCGGCCAAGTACCGGGAGGTGACCACGGGGGGAGCCGCCAGGGGTACGCCCTGCGACGACCGGTGCTGCGTGCCCGGTTAGGCTCGGACACCGTGACAGAAGCGAAGCCCCCCAAGAGCGAGCAGACCCGCACCCTCATCCTCGAAACCGCACTCCGTCTCTTCCAGGAACGCGGCTACGACAAGACGACGATGCGGGCCATCGCGAAGGAAGCCGGGGTCTCGGTAGGGAACGCGTACTACTACTTCGCCTCCAAGGAACATCTCGTCCAGGGGTTCTACGACCGGATCGCCGCCGAGCACCAGGCGGCGGTCCGGCCCGTGCTGGACAAGGAGACCGACCTCGAGGCCCGGCTCGCCGGGGTGCTGACGGCGTGGCTGGACATCGCCGCGCCATACCACGAGTTCGCGGCCCAGTTCTTCAAGAACGCGGCCGATCCGGAGAGCCCGCTCAGCCCCTTCTCCTCCGAGTCGCAGCACGCCCGCGAGGCGGCGATCAGCGTGCACAGGGAGGTCCTGGCAGGTTCCAGGTCAAAGGTTGCGGAGGAACTGCGGGACGTTCTCCCGGAGTTGATGTGGCTGTCCCAGATGGGACTCGTCCTGTACTGGGTCTTCGACCGCTCGGAGGACAGTGAGCGCAGCAGGCGCCTCGCCGAGCGCGGCGCCCGTCTCACCTCACGCGGGGTCGCGCTCGCGCGCTTTCGCGTGCTGCGGCCGCTCGTACACGACGTGCACGAACTGTTCACGGACTTCCTGCCCGGCATGGCCGAGAGCGTCACCGCCCGCAAGACCCGCAAGTCCCGCGGGAGTGGCGCGGACGGCGACGCCTGAAGTCCGCCAGGAGCCCGGCCAGGACGTGATCCGGAGCTCGGTCACAGGCTCCGTCAGAGCATGATCCCGAGCTCCGTCAGGGTGCGATCCTGAGGCTCCGTCAGGGTGCGACTCCCATATCCGTCAGCGTCACATCGTGCACCAGCGGTTCGCCGCCGATCAGGATGTGCCGGACCCATGGGTCGTGCACCCCCGCCGTCGCCGCCAGCAGATACGCGCCACCCGCCGGCGCGGACAGGATGTAGGAGCCGTCGGCCAGCGACTCCACCCGGTCGACCTGGCTGCCGCCCGGCGATACGAGGGTGAGCACCGCATTCCCGACCGGCTCGCCCTCGTCCGTACGGACGAAGCCGTGCACGACGGATCCTTGCCCGGGCGCCGCGGCCGAAGCCCCGACGGCCGGCGCCGGCTCCTCCTTCGGCTCCACCGCAAGATGCGGCAGCCGCTTCTCAAGACCCGCCGGCAGCCACCAGTTGGACCGTCCCAGCAGATGCATCGCCGCCGGAACCAGCGCCGTACGCAGGACGAACGCATCGAGCGCCACGGCCGCCGCCAGCCCGATGCCCGCCATCGCGCCCTCCATGTCACCGCTGAGCACGAACGCGCTGAAGACACAGATCATGATGAGCGCCGCACAGTTGATGACCCTGCTGGTCTCCGCGAGACCGACGCGTACCGCCCGTGCGTTGTCCTTGGTGTGCACCCACTCCTCGTGCATCCGGCTGACCAGGAAGACCTGGTAGTCCATGGAGAGCCCGAAGAGCAGCGACAGCATGATCACCGGGAGGAAGGCGGTGATCGGGCCCTCCTTGCCGAGGCCGACCAGCTCCCCGCCCCAGCCCCACTGGAAGATCGCGACCAGCACGCCGAAGGACGCCGCAGCCGCGATCAGATTCATCAGCGCGGCCGTCAGCGGCACGACCAGCGAACGGAACGCGACGAGCAGCAGGACGAAGCCCAGCGCGATGATCGTGCCGATGAAGTACGGCAGCCGGTCGCCGGTGACCGCGGCGAAGTCCTTGAAGATCGCGGTGACGCCGCCGACGTGGACCTGCTGGCCCGACTGCGGAATGACCTCGTGGCGCAGGCGGTCGATCAGCAGGTCCGTCTCCTCGGACTGCGGCGAGGTCGTCGGCACGACCTGGATCACGGTGATCCCGGCTTCGGGCGGCGCGGGCAGCGCGACCGCCTGCGCGACACCCTCCGTGCCGCGTACCCGCGCCACCAGCCGCTCCACGGCGGCCGGTTCGGCGTCCTGCGCGACCAGTTGCAGGGGGCCGTTGACGCCGGGTCCGAAGCCCTCGGCGAGCAGGTCGTACGCCTGCCGGGTGGTGGTGTCCGCCCGGTGGTTGCCCTGGTCGGTCGCGCCGAGCCGCAGCGACAGCACGGGGATCGCGAGCGCCGCCATCACCACGATCGCGGCCAGCGCGATGGAGCGGGGCCGCTTCTGGACGTACGCGGACCAGCGCGCGGCGGCGCCGTTCGACTCCTGCGGCTCCGGGCCTTCGGCGGCGAGCCTGCTGCGCTGGCGGCGGCTGAGCACCCGCGGGCCCAGCAGCCCCAGCAGTGCGGGCAGCAGGGTGACCGCGGCCAACACGCTCAGCACCACGGTGAGCGAGGTCGCGATGACGACACCGTCGAGGAAGCGGAGGTTCATCACCAGCATGCCGGCGAGCGCAATGCACACCGTGCCGCCCGCGAACAGCACCGCACGGCCCGAGGTGTTGAGCGCCGTGACCGCCGCCTCCTCGGGCGCGGTGCCGCGCAGCAGGCCCTTGCGGTGGCGGGTGACGATGAACAGCGCATAGTCGATGCCGACGCCGAGGCCGATCAACGAGCCGAGCAGCGGTGCCACTTCGGGCACGTCCGTGGCATGGCTGAGCAGCATCGTCGACAGCATTCCGGTGCCCACACCGAAGATCGCGACGATGAGCGGCAACAGCATGGCGAACAGCGAGCCGAAGGCCAGGAAGAGCACGACGGCCGCGGCGACCATACCGACGAGCTCGGCGGTACCGGTGGGCGGCTCCTGGACGCGGGCGACCGCCTGACCGCCGAGCTCGACCCGCAGCCCGGCGCGCTCCGCGTCCTGCGCGGTCTCGACGACATCCTCCACCAGGGGCTTCGGTACGGCGTTGGCCTGCTCGGCGAAGGTGATCTGCGCATAGGCGGTCCGGCCGTCCTTGCTCAGCTGCGCCGCGCCTGCCGGGGTGTACGGGCTCGCGAGCTGGCCGACGCCGTCCATCGCCGCGATCTTCTCGAGCGCCGGCTCGATCCGTTCGCGTACACCGGCGTCCGCGGCCGACCCCTCGGACACCCGCCACACGACGGTGTCCGTGTCGCCCGCTCGCTCCGGGAACGCCTTCGACATCAGGTCGTGGGCGCGGGTGGAATCGGTGTTCGGAAGACTGAAGACATTCGAGTAGTTGGTGCCCGCGGCGCCTCCTCCGGCCATCAGGCCGAGGAGCGCGCCCACCCACACCACCAGGACCACCAGCCGGTGCCGATAGCACCACCGTGCCAATGCCGCCACGATTCCCGCTCCTTCATCGGTCCGTCTCCCCCGGGTCCGGTCCCAGAATCGGCCGCGGAGCCTCCCCACGGCGCGCTGCGGCGGTGACTCTCAAGGAACTCCAAGACAGTGACCGCCGCCGTTCACCACCGGCGTGCCGATACTGGGGTCATGAGCCATGAGGGAGCGACCGTGCTGATCGTCGAGGACGAGCCGAGCATCGCCGACGTCCTCGCCATCGCCCTGCGCTACCACCGGTTCGAGGTGATGACCGCGGGGAACGTACGGCAGGCCAAGGTGCTCGCCGGCCGGAGCCGCCCCGATGTGGCGCTTCTCGATGTGATGCTGCCGGACGGCGACGGCCGTGCGCTGGGGCGCGAACTGCGCGTCGCACACCCCGAGACGGCCGTCGTGTTCGTCACCGCGCGGGACGCCCCGGCCGAGATCGTGGGCGCGCTGGAGCTGGGCGACGACTACATCACCAAGCCCTTCAACATCGACGAGGTGGTGGCCCGGATCAGGGCCGTCCTGCGCCGGACCCGGCCCGGCGATGTACTGCCGGTGCGGCCGCCGCTGCGCTACGCAGACCTGGAGCTGGACGATGCGACGTACGCGGTGCGCCGGGCGGGCCGCAGCGTACAGCTCACTCCGACCGAGTACGCGCTGCTGCGGTTCCTGGTGCGCAACGGCGGGCGGATCGTGCCCAAGGAACAGTTGCTGCGGCATGTCTGGCAGTACGAGCACCAGGCCGAGTCGACCGTCGTCGAGACCTACATCAGCTATCTGCGCCGCAAGCTGGACCCGCTGGGGCCACCGCTGATCACCACCAGGCGGGGCATCGGATACGGGCTCGCGGACGGACGGACATGAAACGTGCGCGCTCGAACCGACGTGGAAGTGGAGGGCGCGGAAGCCGCCGTCATCGGGGCCTGCACTCGCTGCGCGCCAAGCTCACGTTCGTGAACGTGGCGCTGCTGACTCTCGGCATCGTCGCGGCCACCGCCGTCAGCCTGTTCGGCATGCGGCACTACCTGCTGGAACGCGTTGACACGGAGCTGCTCTCCTCCCGCAGCGCCCTGGAGCGCGCCGGCTTCACCAGGAAGGAAGTCGACTCACTGAGCGCCATCGGGGCGCTGCGCGAGCAGATCTCGCCGGACAGGTCGGAGGCGAGCACGCTGCCCCGGTCGTCCACGGTCCTCGCCGCCGTCGATGCCCAGGGACGGCCGATCTCCTTCGCGACGATCGCTCCCACCGAGCGGCAGATCGCCCTCGTCGAGGCCGTCGACGACGTGGGCGCCCTCGCCGCATCCGCCGAGGCACGTGATGTGGTCCTGGACGGCGATCCGTACCGGGTCGTCGCCGCCCGGCTCGCCGACGGGACGATGGTGCTGATGGGGGCCGACACCGGGTCCGTGCACTCCGGCGTACGCAAGGCGCTCAGGCTGGATCTGGCCGTCGGGACACTGCTGCTGGCCCTGCTCGCGCTGCTCACCATGCTGGGGGCGCAGTACCGGCTGCGGCCGCTGGAGGACATGGTGGAGACGGCGTCGGCGATCGCGGAGGGCGATCTGACCAGGCGGGTACCGGCCGGCCGCGATCCGGTCACCGAGATCGAGCAGCTGCGCGTCGCGCTCAACTCCATGCTGCACCAGGTGGAGTCGGCGTTCGAGACCCGGGAGAAGAGCGAGACGCAGCTGCGCCGCTTCGTCGCGGACGCCTCGCACGAGCTGCGTACACCGCTGTCCGCCATCCGCGGCTATCTGCAGCTGTACGACCAGGGAATGCTGCACGAGCCGGCCGACCGCACCAGGGCGCTGGCACGGATGAACGCCGAGGCCGACCGGATGGGGCGGCTGGTCGACGAACTCCTCACGCTGGCCCGCCTCGACCAGCAGCCGCAGCTGCGGATGGGCCCGGTCGACCTGAGTCGGCTGGTACGGGACGGGGCGGACGATCTGCGCGCCCAGCAGCCAGGGCGCCCGTTGACCGTGCGGGCCGACGGCGCGATGATCGTCCAGGGCGACGAGTCCGGGCTGCGGCAGGTGGTCGGCAATCTGCTCGGCAACGTCCGCGCCCATACCCCCGCGGGGGCCGCGGTGCGGGTGGAGTTGACGCGTACGGAGGGGGCCGATCGCCGGCCGTGCGTACGCCTGCGGATCGCGGACGAAGGACCGGGCATGTCCGGCCCGGACGCGGAGCGGGTCTTCGACCGCTTCTTCCGGGCGGCCGGAGAGTCGGCCGACGGCGCGGAGTGCGGGCCCGTGGGGAGCGGACTCGGTATGGCGATCGTGCAGGCGGTGGTCGCCGCGCACGGCGGCACGGTCGCGGTGCGGACCGAGCCCGGCGAGGGCCTGGCGGTGACCGTGGCGCTCCCGGCCGGCGCGGGCGCCGGCGGGGCGGTAGCCGGCGGCGCTACGCCTGCCGCGAAGCCAGCTGTACGACGGTGATGTCGGAGGAGGCCCCCACCCGTACGGGCGGGCCCCACGCGCCCGCGCCCCGGGTCACGTACAGCTGGGTGTCGCCGTACCGCTCCAGGCCGGCGACGGTGGGGTTGGCCAGCTCCGCGAGGTAGTTCCCGGGCCAGAGCTGACCACCGTGGGTGTGCCCGGAGAGCTGCAGGTCCACGCCGTGGTCGACGGCGTCGTGGATGACGACGGGCTGGTGTGCCAGGAGCACGGCGGCGCGGGAGCGGTCCCGGTCGCCGAGGGCCTTGGCGAAGTCCGGGCCCTGGCCCTCGTTCTCGCCCGCGACGTCGTCGACCCCGGCGAGATCGAAGCCGGCGATCTGGACGCGCTCGTTGCGCAGTGGCCGCAGTCCGAGCCCGCGTACATGGTCGACCCACGCGTCGGCGCCGGAGAAGTACTCGTGGTTGCCGGTCACGAAGTACGACCCGTGGCGGGATCGGAGCTGCGCGAGCGGCTCGGCGGCGGGACCGAGGTCCTCCACCGACCCGTCGACGAGGTCACCGACGACGGCGACGAGATCGGGCTGGGCGGCGTTGATGGAGTCGACGATGCGCTGGGTGTGGGCGCGGCCCAGGATCGGCCCGAGGTGGATGTCACTGACGACGGCGATGCGATAGCCGTGGGCGGCACGGGGCAGCTTGGCGAGGGGCACGGTCACGCGCTTGATGCGAGGCCCGCGCAGCACACCGTACGTCCCGTGGCCGACGGTCCCGACCGCGGCGGCGGCCGCGGCACCGCCGACGAGGCGCGACACGAACAACCGCCGGGACACGGCCGGTTCCGGGACCGGGGGGACGGAGGGGGACTCGGCCGGAGGGATGACGGGGGTGCTGTCGTCCGCCGGGCGGGTGTCACCCGTTTCGGTGGTGGTCGCTTCGGCTGCGAGCACGCCGCCCACCGCCGAAGCGCCCGGAGTACCCGCCGGAGCGGACACCAGGTCGGCGGCGGGCACGGAAGCGGGTCCGGCGGCCTGCGGCGGGGCCGCGGCCACTGCCACGCGGTCCGTCCTCGCGTTCGCCCGGCGCTCCAGCGCTCTTCGCAGCAGCGGGCGTGCCGCCTCGGCCGCCAGGAGGGCCAGTACGAGGTAGAGCAGCGTCGCCAGCCACAGGAACCCCGGCCAGGCCAGGGCCCGTTCCAGCCAGAACGGCGCGCCCGCGCGGCCCGAGACCAGGGCGCCGACGGACAGCAGGGGCAGCACCCAGACGGCCGCCGTACCGATCCGGCGCACGGTCGAACCGCGCCCCGTCGTGTCGCGGACCAGTCGCAGCCACACGTACCGGTGCACCCCGGCCAGCAGCGAGACGATCAGGACCACCACGAGGACCACCACGACCACCATGAACGCTCCCTATCCTTCAGTCGCGCTCACGGCGCAAGGCACGCACGCCACGCAACCCGATGACGCCGATGACCGTCCCCAGGACAAAGGACGTAATGGCGAGCAGCAGATGGACCCAGAAGTAACCGGTCGGGTCACCCGCGTCGTCAAAGGCGAGCCCGCTGGCGTCCTGCCACAGGTTTTTGACGAAAGAGATCCAGATGAACCAGCTCCATGCCCCGAACGCGAGCAGGAACCAGGACACGGGGCGGCTGAGCTTCATGGAACAAGTATCGCGGCCGTCCTCCTACCGGGTTGCCCGGGGTGGGCTGTCCCGGCGTTACTCCCGGCGGGTCAGCGATCCGATCACCATATCTATTCCTGGGCCCTGTACGTTCTCGTCCGTGTCTGCTTTGAAAAAGACCGCGCTGACGGTCCTCGCCACCGCGTTGCTGCCCGCATTGACCGCCTCGCCCGCGTTCGCGGACACCCTGGACAACGAGGCGGACGGGAAACAGCCCAAGCCGCCGGCGATCATGTCCACGGTCGGCGGTACCCAGCTCGGCAAGCCCGGCACCCAGGTCGCCCTCGGCCCCGGCGCGCCCGTCCTGCCCAAGGACGTCAGCGGCCGGTCCTGGATCGTCGCGGACGCGGAGAGCGGCGAGGTGCTCGCCGCGCACAACGCGCACTGGCGGCTGCCCCCGGCCTCCACCCTCAAGATGCTCTTCGCGGACACCGTGCTGCCCCGGCTGCCCAAGACCACCGAGCACACGGTGACCGCGGACGAACTCGCCGACGTGGGTGCGGGCAGCAGTCTGGTCGGGGTCAAGGAGGAGAACACCTACTCGGTCCACGACCTGTGGCTCGGCGTCTTCCTGCGGTCCGGCAACGACGCCGTGCACGTCCTGTCGGCGATGAACGGCGGCATCTCCAAGACGGTCGAGGACATGCAGGAGCATGCCGAAGAGCTGCAGGCGCTCGACACCGAGGTCGTCTCGCCCGACGGCTACGACGAGCCCGGCCAGGTCTCCTCGGCGTACGACCTCACGCTCATCGCCCGCAGCGGCATGCAGAAGAAGGACTTCCGCGAGTACTGCGCGACCGCACGCGCCGACTTCCCCGGCGAACGTGGGAAGGGCGGCAAGCGCGAGACGTTCGAGATCCAGAACACCAACCGCCTCCTGACCGGCGACACCGGCATCGCGCCGTACAAGGGCATCGCCGGCGTCAAGAACGGCAACACCACGCATGCCGGCGCGACCTTCACCGGCGTGGCCGAACGGGACGGAAGGGTACTGCTCGTCACCGTCATGAACCCGGACTCGGGCGAGAGCCTGGCCGTCTACAAGGAGGCCGGCCGACTGCTCGACTGGGGCTTCGCCGCGGCCGGAAAGGTGAAGCCGGTCGGCGAACTGGTGCCGCCGAAGTCCGCGGAGGCGACGTCGTCGGGCGGCACGGAGCAGGCTCCGAACGGCAAGGGTGCGCCCGCGAAGCCCGTCGCCTCGCAGGGGCACGGAGCCGGCGGCATCGGGATCGCGCTGGGCATCACGGGCGGGGCGCTGGTGCTGCTCGCGGCCGGGGTGTTCCTGGTCAACCGCCGCTGGCCGCTGCCCGATCTGGTGCGTCGCCTCCCGCGTCGCTAGCTCCCTCGCCCTCGTTCTGCGTCTCCTTGCTCGGCGTCGCCGTCCAGGCGGCGCAGAACAGCAGCAGCTTCGCGGTGAAGTTGATCCACAACAGCAGCGCGACGGGGACGCCGAACGCGCCGTACATACTGCGGGCCGCGACGTCCCTCATATAGCCGCCGAGCAGCAGCTTGAGCAGTTCAAAGCCGACCGCGCCGATCAGTGCCGCCACGATCAGTCGGTGGCGCGGCGGCTGCACCCCGGGCAGCAGGGTCAGTACGTAGAGCAGGATCAGGAAGTCGGCGAGGACGGCGATCGCGAGGGCTGCGGCCTGGAGAAGCGCACCGCCCCAGCCGCTCTGGTCGATGCCGAGCCGTTCGGCGGTCCAGCCGACCGTGGTGGAGCCGAGCGCGGATGCCGCGATCGAGGCGAGCCCCGTCACGCCGAGCCCCACCAGCACGCCCGCGTCCTTGAGTTTGCGCACCACCGGGTTGACCTCGTCCGCGTCCGCGTCGTCGAGCTCCCAGACGGCTCGCAGACATTCCCTCATGGAGCCCACCCAGCCGATACCGGTGAGCAGCAGCAGCGCACCGGCCACGAGTCCCACCGTGCCCGCGTTGGCGACCAGGGAGTTGATGTCGAGCTGGTCGGAGATGCCCGGCACCTGCTGGGACAGTTTGTTCTCCAGCGTGGCGAGCTGCTGCTGGTCGAGCAGGGCGGCGCCCACCGCGGCGGCGACCGTGATCAGCGGGAAGAGTGCGAGGAAACTGATGAAGGTGATCGCGGCGGCGAGGCGCGTCCAGTGCACCCGCTCGAGCGTCTCGTAGGAACGCCAGACGTGTGTGCGCATCAGCCGGGCCGCGAGCGGGCCGATGACGGGGAGCTTCGTCAGCCAGTCCATTGAGTACGCCTACCCGCCCGCCGGGACCGGATGACTGACCGGCACTCGTTCCGTCACCCGTTCCGGCGAGTCCCGCGCTCCGGAACCGGCAAGCGGGTCGAAAGGTACATCAGGGGCGATACGGTCAGGCGATCCACCGGCCGCCTTCCCCAGGAGCACCTCTGCCATGAAGGACACCCACGGCATCGACCCCGCCGGTATCCCGAAGTTCCTCCCGCAGTTCCTCCCACAGCCCGTGCCTCAGCCCGTGACACAGTCCCAGCCCGTGCCTCGGGCCACCCCCCGGTCGACGCCTCGGGCGCTGCCTCGGTCCCTCCCGCAGTCGCTGCTGGTCCTCGGCGGCACTTCGGAGATCGGCCTGGCCGTCGCCCGCCGTCTGATCACCCGCCGCACCCGCACCGTCTGGCTGGCCGGACGGCCGTCACCGGGCCTGGAAGCGGCCGCGGCCCATCTGCGCACGCTCGGTGCCGAGGTGCGGATCGCCGAGTTCGACGCACTGGACTGCGACACGCACGAGGAGACGCTGGGCAAGATCTTCGCGGAGGGCGGCATCGACATGGTGCTGCTCGCCTTCGGAGTCCCCGGCGACCAGGCTCGCGACGAGGCAGACCCGCCCGCGGCAGTGCGGGTCGCGCAGACCAACTACACCGGCGCGGTCTCGGCCGGACTGGTGTGCGCGGGCGCGCTGGAGCACCAGGGGTACGGCTCGCTGGTGGTGCTGTCCTCGGTCGCCGGCGAGCGAGCCCGGCGCGCGGACTTCATCTACGGCTCCAGCAAGGCGGGCCTGGACGCCTTCGCGCAGGGGCTGGGTGACGCACTGGAGGGGACAGGGGTGCGAGTGATGGTCGTACGGCCCGGATCCGTACGGACCGCGAAGACGGCAGGGACCGCCCAGGCGCCCCTGTCCACCACACCCGAGCAGGTCGCCCTCGCTGTGGAGCTGGGACTGCGGCGCGGCTCGGAGACGGTGTGGGTGCCCGGGGTCCTGCGGGTGGTGATGTCGGCGCTGCGGCATCTGCCGCGCGCGCTGTTCCGTCGGCTGCCCGTCTGACGAGATGCGTCGGGCGCCCGTTCGACGGGGCGCCCGTGCGACATGGTGCGTCAGGCGCCCGTGACCGGGTGCGCCGGACGGTCGCGGGCCGGGGTGCGTCAGATGGTCGCGGCGGGCTCGTCGACCGGCGCGCCCTGGGCGGGGACGCCCCCGATACCGCCCCCGAACGCGTACTCGTGGATCTGGCGCCACACGGCGTCCGGCCCCTGCTCGTACAGCGCGAAGGAGGCGCAGGTCCACTCCGCCCGATAGTCGGCCAGCTCCTCGTACGCCCGGTCCATCAGCTCGTCGGCGATGCCGTGCGCCACGGTCACATGCGGGTGATACGGGAACTGCAGCTCTCGCACCAGTGGCCCGGAGGCGTCCCGTACACGCTTCTGCAGCCAGGTGCACGCCGCCCCGCCCTCGACGACCTGGACGAAGACGACGGGCGAGAGCGGGCGGAAGGTGCCCGTACCGCAGAGCCGCATCGGGAAGGGCCGGCCGGCCGCGGCGACAGCGGCTAGGTGCGCCTCGATCGCGGGCAGCCGCGCGGAGTCGACCTCGGTGGGCGGCAGGAGGGTGATGTGGGTCGGAATACCGTGCGCGGCGGGATCCCCGAAGCCCGCGCGCCGCTCCTGGAGCAGGCTGCCGTAGGGCTCCGGGACCGCGATCGAAACGCCGAGCGTTACGGTCCCCACATCGTTCTCCTCAGCCTCGGTACAAAAAGGTGGACAGGTGTGCAGCCGCCAGTGTGGCGGCTGCACCGCCGGTTCGGCCAGAGGCCTTGGACACAGGTCCTCGGACCCCGGCCCGGGCCTCTTGCGAAGGCCCTTCCCCGGCTCAGTGCTTGGCCGGCAGGAAACCCACCCGGTCGTAGGCGGCGGCCAGCGTTTCCGCTGCTACGGCGCGCGCCTTCTCCGCGCCCTTGGCCAGGATCGAGTCAAGCGTCTCGGTGTCGTCCAGATATTCCTGCGTACGGGTGCGGAACGGAGTGACGAACTCCACCATCACCTCGGCGAGGTCCGTCTTGAGCGCACCGTAGCCCTTGCCCTCGTACTGCTGCTCCAGATCGGCGATGGCCGTACCCGTGAGGGTGGAGTAGATGGTGAGGAGATTGCTCACGCCGGGCTTCTCCGCCGCGTCGAAGCGGATCACGGTGTCGGTGTCGGTGACCGCGCTCTTCACCTTCTTCGCGGTGGTCTTCGGCTCGTCGAGCAGGTTGATCAGGCCCTTGGGCGCCGAGGCCGACTTGCTCATCTTGATCGACGGGTCCTGGAGGTCGTAGATCTTGGCGACCTCCTTGACGATGTGCGGCACGGGGACGGTGAAGGTCTCGCCGAAGCGGCCGTTGAAACGCTCGGCAAGGTCCCGGGTGAGCTCGACGTGCTGGCGCTGGTCCTCACCGACCGGCACGGCGTCGGCCTGGTACAGCAGGATGTCGGCGACCTGGAGGATCGGGTACGTGAACAGGCCGACGGTGGCCCGGTCGGCACCCTGCTTGGCCGACTTGTCCTTGAACTGCGTCATCCGGGAGGCCTCGCCGAAGCCGGTGAGGCAGTTCATCACCCAGCCGAGCTGCGCGTGCTCGGGGACATGGCTCTGGACGAAGAGCGTGCAGCGCTCCGGGTCGAGGCCCGCGGCGAGCAGCTGGGCGGCGGCGAGCCGGGTGTTGGCGCGCAGCGCTGCCGGGTCCTGCGGCACGGTGATCGCGTGCAGGTCCACGACCATGTAGAACGCGTCGTGCGTCTCTTGCAGCGCCACGTACTGGCGGATCGCACCGAGGTAGTTCCCGAGGTGGAACGAACCGGCTGTGGGCTGGATACCGGAGAGCGCGCGGGGTCGGTCTGAGGCCATGTGTTTCATTGTCTCAGGTGCGGAACCGAACTCCGGCCGCCGGTGTATGAAAGGTGTGAGGACGCGGGAGGGGACCCCTGGAGGGGGGCCGCATCGCCGTAGACGAGGACGCGGTGATCGCCCGGGTGCGCGCCGGAGAGCCGGAGGCGTACGCGGAGCTGGTCCGCGCCCACACGGCGGTTGCGCTGCGGGCCGCCGTCGCGTTCGGGGCGGGCGCGGATGCGGAGGACGTGGTGCAGAGCGCCTTCCTCAAGGCCTACCAAGCACTGGGGCGGTTCCGGGACGGCGCGGCCTTTCGTCCCTGGTTGCTACGGATCGTCGCCAATGAGACGAGGAACACAGTGCGCTCCGCGGGGCGGCTACGGGCGCTCGCCGGGCGGGAGGCGCTGATGCTCGGGCCCGAGCCGCTGATACCCGAATCGGCGGATCCGGCGGTGGCGGCGGTGGCCGGGGAGCGGCGCGGGCTGCTGCTGGCCGCGCTGGGCGAGCTGAGCGAGGAGCAGCGGCAGGTCGTCACCTACCGCTATCTGCTGGAGATGGACGAGGCGGAGACGGCCGAGGCGCTGGGCTGCCCGCGTGGCACGGTGAAATCCCGGCTGAAGCGCGCCCTGACGAAGCTGGAGCAGCTCATAGGCGGTCGGAGTACGGAAGGAGGTGAGGAGCGTGAGTGAGGAAGAGCGACGGGGGGACGGGGCGGCGCCCGGCGGCCCGGACCACGAGGCGCTGGCCGAAGAGCTGCGCGGGCTGGGGCACGGGATCAGGATCCCGGATGTCGACGGCGGGACCATGGCCGAGCGGGTGCTGGCACAGCTCCTCGCCGATCGGGTCCCGACGCCTGCGGTGCCCGCGCCCGGGCGGGCCCGCCGGGCCGTGCGGTGGCTGATCAGACGGTGGCGGGTGCTGTCGATCAGCCTGTCCGGTGTGCTGGTGGTGCTGGTGCTCACGCCGCCCGTGCGGGCGGCGGTGGCCGACTGGTTCGGCTTCGGCGGCGTCGAGGTGCGTTACGACCCCTCGGCCCCGCCGCGGGCGGGGGCAGCGGTGCCGTGGTGCCATGCCCCGGTCTCCCTGGCGGAGGCGGAGCGGCGGGTGGGCTTCCGGCCGCGGGTGCCGGGCGCTCTGCGTGCGCCGGACGCGGTCTCGGTGACCGTGGGCCCCGAGGGGCGGTCGGTGGTGAGCCTGTGCTGGAGCGAGGGCGGGCGTACGGTCCGGCTGGACGAGTTCGCGGCACGGCTCGACCCCGGCTTCGTCAAGCAGGCGCGGCTCATGCCGCGGTGGGTGACGCTGGACAGCGGTTCCGGGACAGCGGCCGGGGGCGGGGCGGAGGTCCGGACCGGGCTGTGGTTCGCCGAGCCCCATCTGCTGCGGTTCGGGATGACCGACGCCCGCGGCAATGACTGGGTGCGGGACGAGCGCACGGCGGGTCCCACGCTGCTGTGGACGAGCGAGGACGCGCGGACGACGCTGCGGCTCGAGGGCGTGGCGTCGCTGCAAAGGGCCACGGACATCGCCGGGTCCACGCACTGACATCGCCGGGTCCACGCACTGAGGATTCTTCTCGCCGACGGGGAACCCGAAGCCGTCGGGCGGTGTACCAGAGGTGACCCGGTACGGAGGGGCCGTACCGGATGTCGGCAGGGGGAAGTATGCGACTGCTACGACGACTTGCTGCACTCGCGACGGTGCTTGCACTGACCTGGGTGTTCGCGCCGGCCGCGGTGGCCGGCGGGCCGACGAGCGTGCTGATCACCTCTCCGGAGAGCGAGGAGGCCGCCGGGCTCTACTACTCGGACGGGGATTACGAGTCGCTCAAGGCGCTGCTGGGGGTCAATGACGACCGGCGGGACACCTCGGGCGGCCCGGACAGTCAGCCGTCGCTGGACCGCGCGGCGGGGATGCGGCAGCTCAATGTGACGTGGATGGTCCACGACGTGCAGCCCTGGCGGCTGGACCAGGTGTATGTGGGCGAGCGGCCCGACCAGGCGATATGGATCCACACCTCGATGGACACGGGGACCCGGCAGGGCACCTGGCACAGGGCGCCTGCCCCGCGGGTGCTGCACGAGCTGCTCGCGAAGCTGGGCGTGCTGGGCAAGGCGGTCCATGACATCGACGAGTCGGGCCTTCTGCCGGGATCGGACCAGGACCAGGACGCCACGTCCGCGGACACGGACCCGAAGGAGCGGACGACGGCCGAGGAACAGCAGCCTGTGACGGCTTCCGGGGGCGACACGGATGCCCGGGCGAAGGCGGGCGCTGCGACCGGCTGGTGGTGGGCGATACCGGGACTGGCGGCCGGTGCGGTTGTGGGACTGGCCCTGCGACCGCTGGCGGCCCGGCTGCCGCGCCCGCCGTTCGGCGGGCGCGGCAAGGAGCGCGAGAGCGGACCGCGCCGGCAACTGCTGGACGGCTGGCCGCTGACGGCCGACGGCGACCAGGGCGGGCCCCGAACCGGACGGTGTTCCGGGCCCTGCGCCTGATCAGGCGCCGACGGCCAGGCGCGGCGCGGCAGCGCGGCAGGTCCGGCGGCCGGTCAGCCGGCCAGGCCGGGAGCGGGGTAGGCGGCCATCAGCTCGCCGACCTCGGCGCGGATGGCGGTCAGTGCGTCCTCGTCACCGGTGCCGGCGGCCGTCACACCGCGGTCGATCCAGTCGGCGACGGAGGCCATGTGCTCGGTGCCGAGGCCGCGCGAGGTGAGGGAGGGGGTGCCGATCCGGATGCCCGAAGGGTCGAACGGCTTCCTCGGGTCGTAGGGGACGGTGTTGTAGTTGACGACGATCCCTGCCCGGTCGAGTGCCTTGGCCGCCACCTTGCCGGGCACCTCCTTGGGAGTGAGGTCCATCAGGATCAGGTGGTTGTCGGTGCCGCCCGACACCAGGTCGAAGCCGCGGGCGAGCAGCTCGTCGGCGAGTGCCTTGGCATTGGCGACCACCGACTGCGCATAGCTGCGGAAGGAGGGCTGGGCCGCCTCGTGGAGGGCGACGGCGATGGCCGCCGTGGTCTGGTTGTGCGGGCCGCCCTGAAGGCCGGGGAAGACTGCCTTGTCGAGGGCCTTGGCGTGCTCCTCACGGGACATCAGCATGGCGCCGCGCGGCCCGCGCAGGGTCTTGTGGGTGGTGGTGGAGATGACGTCGGCGTGCGGCACCGGCGAGGGATGGGCGCCGCCGGCGATCAGGCCCGCGATATGGGCGACGTCGGCCACCAGGACCGCACCGGACTCGCGGGCGATCTCCGCGAAGGCGGCGAAGTCGATGGTGCGGGGCAGCGCGGTGCCACCGCAGAAGATGACCTTGGGCCGCTCCTTGAGGGCCAGTTCGCGCACCTCGTCGAAGTCGACGAGGCCGGTTTCCTTGCGCACGCCGTACTGGACGCCGCGGAACCAGGTGCCGGTGGCGGAGACGCCCCAGCCGTGGGTGAGGTGGCCGCCCATGGGCAGGGCCATGCCCATCACGGCGTCGCCGGGCTCGGCGAAGGCGAGATACACGGCGAGGTTGGCCGGGGAGCCGGAGTAGGGCTGGACATTGGCGTGCTCGACGCCGAAGAGGGCCTTGGCGCGGGCGACGGCGAGCCGTTCGACCTGGTCGATGTTCTGCTGGCCCTCGTAGTAGCGGCGGCCCGGGTAGCCCTCGCTGTACTTGTTCTGCAGCACGGTGCCGGAGGCTTCCAGCACCGCCCTGGAGACATAGTTCTCGCTGGGGATCAGCCGCAGGGTCTCGGCCTGGAGCTGTTCCTCGGCGCCGATGAGTGCGGCGAGCTCGGGGTCGGTCGCGGTGAGTGCGGGATGCGACAGGGGAAGGGTCATGGGTGTCCTCCGGGGCGATCCGTCGGTGCCGGTCGTGGTCCGGGGCGCCTGGCGGCACCTCCCGTGCGAAGGCCACGGGGAGGTCGGCACCTCGCGCTGCCCTCGCACGGCTTCCTCGAGGTCACTTCCCCGTACGCCGGTCGCCGTGCGCACTGCCCACACTAACGGCCACGCCGGACTCGAGGTTTCTCCGTCCACCCTGCGAGCGACGATAGAAACAGGGGCACCACCCCGCCCCCACGCCGGATGGTCTGTCCCGACGATCGGAGAACCCGTGTCGACCACGACATCTGCCATCGCCTCCGCCGAGGCGCACAGTGCGCACACGTACCACCCCCTGCCGGTCGTCGTCGCCTCGGCGGACGGCGCCTGGATGACCGATGTCGAAGGACGCCGCTACCTCGACATGCTGGCCGGGTACTCGGCGCTCAACTTCGGCCATGGGAACCGCCGGCTGATCGACGCCGCCAAGGCGCAGCTGGAGCGGGTCACGCTCACCTCCCGTGCCTTCCACCACGACCGGTTCGGGGACTTCTGCACACAGCTCGCGGCCCTGTGCGGCATGGACATGGTGCTGCCGATGAACACCGGGACGGAGGCGGTGGAGACCGCCGTGAAGACGGCCCGGAAGTGGGGCTACCTGGTCAAGCGTGTACCGCAGGGCCAGGCGAAGATCATCGTCGCGGGGAACAACTTCCACGGCCGTACGACCACGATCATCAGCTTCTCGACCGACCATGAGGCGCGGGCGGACTTCGGCCCGTACACACCCGGTTTCGAGATCGTGCCGTACGGCGATCTCACGGCGCTCGACGCGGCCATGTCGGCGAACACGGTGGCCGTGCTGCTGGAGCCGATCCAGGGCGAGGCGGGGGTGCTGGTGCCGCCGACGGGCTATCTGGCAGGGGTTCGGGAGATCACCCGGGAGCGCAATGTGCTGTTCATCGCCGACGAGATCCAGTCGGGACTCGGCCGGACCGGGAAGACGTTCGCCTGTGAGCACGAGGGCGTGGTCCCGGACATGTATGTGCTGGGCAAGGCGCTCGGCGGTGGCGTCGTGCCGGTGTCGGCGGTCGTCTCGTCGGAGGAGGTCCTCGGCGTCTACAGGCCCGGTGAGCACGGCTCGACGTTCGGCGGCAATCCTCTGGCGTGCGCGGTCGCGCTGGAGGTGATCGCGATGCTGCGCACCGGCGAGTTCCAGCAGCGCGCCACCGAGCTGGGCGAGCATCTCCACCATGAGCTGGGACTGCTGGCGGGCGGTGGTGCGGTGGAGGCGGTGCGCGGCCGTGGGCTGTGGGCGGGCGTCGACATCGTGCCGAGTCACGGCACCGGCCGGGAGATCTCGGAGAAGCTGTTGGACCGCGGCGTCCTGGTCAAGGACACCCACGGCTCCACCATCCGGATCGCCCCACCACTGGTCATCAGCAAGGAGGACCTGGACTGGGGGCTGGACCAGCTCAGGGCCGTGCTGGCCGACTGAGCCCGGTCGGCAGGTCGGCAGGTCGGCAGGTCGGCAGGTCGGCAGGTCGGCAGGTCGGCAGGTCAGAGGATGACATGGGGCAGGAAACGGGCGTATTCGTCCGTGATCAGCCCCGAAGACTCCCGGATGCCGAGCCCCGCCGACTCGTCCTCGACCACCCATGCGCCGAGCACCACCCGGTTGCCGTCGAACTCGGGCAGCGGGGCGAACTCCTGGTAGCAGCAGGCCTCTTCGCGTACGGCCGACGGGCCGCCGGGCTCGTGGACCGTGACACCGGCGCCCTCGCGGCCGAGCAGCGGTTTGGCCACATAGCCGCCCTCGGAAGCGAGTTCGCGTGGACCGTCGAGATAGGCGGGCAGCAGATTCGGGTGCCCCGGATACAGCTCCCACAGGATCGCCAGCAGCGCCTTGTTCGACAGCAGCATCTTCCAGGCGGGCTCGATCCAGCAGGTGGTGCCGGTGCCGCCGCCGTTGTCCAGCGTGTCGAGCACATGCGGCCCGAAGCGGTCGGTGGTCAGCCACTCCCACGGGTAGAGCTTGAAGCAGCTGCGCAGGAAGCGCAGCCGGTCGTCGACGAAGCGTCCGGAGAGCCGGTCCCACCCGATCCGTTCGACGGACAGCGCCTCGGTGGCGATACCGGCCTGCTGGGCGGTCTCGCGCAGATACGCGACGGTCATCAGGTCCTCGCCCAGCTCGTCACCGTCGGAGTGGACGAAGTGGAGCGGGCCGGGCGGCAGCAGCGGGGCCTGCCGTTTCCAGGCGTCGACGAGCCGCTCGTGCAGGGAGTTCCACTGGTCGGCGCCGGGGAAGCGCTCCTCCATCCAGAACCACTGCGGGCTCGCGGCCTCCACCAGGGAGGTGGGGGTGTCGGCGTTGTACTCGAGCATCCTGGCGGGGCCGGTGCCGTCGTAGCGCAGGTCGAACCGGCCGTACACGGAAGGGAGTTCATCCCTGCGCCGCCAGGACTCGGCGACCCGTCCCGCCAGCCGCCGGTCGGTGATGCCGAGGTCGCCGAAACGGTTCTGCTCGACGATGTGCGCCGCCGCGGCCAACGACATGGCGTGCAGCTCTTCGACAACCTCTTCCAGCGCCTCGACCTCGGGCAGCGAGAACTCGTAGTACGCGCTCTCGTCCCAGTAAGGACGCAGGGAACCGTCGGGGTAGCGGGTCAGCGGGTAGACGAGGCCCTGCTCCTCGACGATCTGCTGCCAGCCGGGACGGGGTTCGATGGTGTGACGCTTCATGGTGCGTATGCCCCGCGCTCAGCCGCCGCCGGAGCTGGAGCCACCGAAGCCGCCGCTGTCGACGGCGGTCCTGTCGAAGCTGCCGCCCTCGACCCGGCCACTGCTGACCCGGCCGCCGTAGTAGTACCTGCCGCCGCTGGATCCGTCGTCGTCGCACTCGTAGTCCGGCAGCACTTCATAGGTCACCGGATCCACGCACCGCTCGTCCGGCTCGGAGCCGCAGGCCGTGAGCGTCGCTGCGAGCACCCCCACGCCACCAAGCACCACGGTGCCCGACCTCAGCCTGCGTCGCGCCATCAGCCGGCGCCTCCCGTCCCTCGTGACTCACGAACCTCTGTACGAACTCCGACCGTTCGGCCGGGCCACAGACTAGATGGCCGCCGCACGCGCCAGTAACCGGGTCCACCAACCCCACTCATCTACAGTCCCTTTGTGCTCATTGGGATGATCTGCGCTCTCGGTTCCGCGGTCTGCTTCGGCACGGCCTCCGTCCTGCAGGCGATCGCGGCCCGCACCGCGGAGCCCGGCACGGGCTCCGGAGTCGACGCGGCATTGCTGCTGCGGGCGCTGCGGCAGTGGCGCTATCTCGCAGGTCTCGCCCTGGACGGCCTGGGCTTCGTCCTGCAGATCGTCGCCCTTCGCTCCCTGCCCATCTACGCGGTCAGCGCGGCGCTCGCGGCCAGCCTCGCCGTCACCGCCGTGGTCGCCTCCCGGCTGCTGCATGTCCGCCTCAGCGGCGCCGAGTGGGCGGCGGTGGCCGTGGTCTGCGTGGGACTGGCGATGCTGGGTCTTGCCTCGGGCCCGGAGGGCGACCGACCCGGTTCCGCGGCGCTGCGCTGGTCGATGCTGGGCACGGCGTTCGCCGTGCTGGCGGTCGGCGCGCTGGCGGGCCGGCTCCCCGGCCGTCCCCGCGCCCTGGTCCTGGGCCTCGGTGCGGGCTTCGGCTTCGGCGTGGTCGAGGTCTCGGTCCGCCTGATCGACACGGTGGCGCTTCCGGAGGTACTGACCAACGTGGCGCTGTATGCGCTGCTGATCGGTGGCGGCGCGGCGTTCCTGCTGCTCACCTCGGCCCTGCAACGCGGCTCGGTGACGACGGCGACCGCGGGCCTGGTCATCGGCGAGACGATCGGCCCGGCCCTGGTGGGCGTGCTCTGGCTGGGCGACCGCACCCGCGAGGGCCTGACCTGGCTGGCGGTCACGGGCTTCGCGGTGGCGGTGGCGGGCGCGCTGGCCCTCGCCCGGTTCGGCGAGCCGCCGGCGCCGCCGGGTCCCGCGCCGGAACCGGAACCGGCGCCACAGGGGACGCAGGAGCCCGACGGGCCGGGCCCCTGAGGTCTACGGCAGCGCCTCGCAGAGCGCGTCCAGGGCGCCCGCCCATGCGCTGTCCGGCGGGGTCGCGTAGCCGACGACCAACGCATCACCGACGACCGACGCGTCACCGCCGGCCGGGGCGTCCGGGTGGCGGAAACGGGTGACCCCCTCGACGGCCAGGCCCCGCCAGGCCGCCGCGCGGACCACGGACTGCTCGGTGCCCGGCGGGAGTTCGAGGATCGCGTGCAGCCCCGCGGCGATCCCGCTGACGCGGATGTCCGGGGCGCGTTCGGCCAGTTGCCGCACGAGGTGGTCTCGGCGGCGCCGGTAGCGCAGCCGCATGCTCCGGACATGCCGGTCGTACGCCCCCGACGCGATGAACTCCGCCAGCGTCAGCTGGTCCAGCGCGCTGGAGACCCAGTCGACGCGCCCCTTCGCCTCCAGCACCTCCCCCACCAGATGCTCGGGCAGCACCATCCAGGCCAGCCTCAGCCCCGGCGCCAGCGACTTGCTCGACGTACCGAGGTAGACGACCCGCTCCGGGTCGAGGCCCTGCAGCGCGCCCACCGGCCGGCGGTCGTAGCGGAACTCCCCGTCGTAGTCGTCCTCCAGGATCACACCGCCCGTGCCGCGTGCCCAGTCGACGGCCGCCGCGCGCCGGTCGGGGTGCAGCGCGACCCCTGTCGGGAACTGGTGTGCGGGCGTCATCAGCACCGCACCCACCCCCTTCAGCCCGTCCAGTGTCCCGGTGCGGGTGCCGTGGTCGTCGAGGGGCACGGCGGGCGTCCGCAGGCCGGCCTCGGCCAGCAGGGTCCGGTGCACATCGAGCCCGTACGACTCGACGGCCACCTCCCGAACCCGCCGCGCCCGCAGCGCCTTCCCCATGAGCATCAGCCCGTGCACGAATCCGGAGCAGATCACAATGCGCTCGGGGTCCGCGTACACACCGCGCGTCCGCGCCAGATAGTCGGCGAGGACGGTCCGCAGTTCGACGCGGCCGCGCGGCTCGCCGTATCCGAAGGCCTCGTGGGGCGCGGCCGCCAGCGCCCGGCGGGCCGCCCCCAGCCACTGGGCCCGCGGGAAGGCCGCAAGGTCGGGGGTGCCGGCCATCAGGCTGTAGGTGGGGCGGCCGCGGACCGGCCGGGCCCCCGCCGTGCTCGCGCCCGCCGCCGGTCTGCGGGGCGCGGCCCGCCGGGCGACCCGTGTCCCCGAGCCCTGCTGTGCTGTCAGCCAGCCCTCGGCGACCAGTTCGGCGTAGGCGTCGGCGACGGTGTTGCGGGCGATGCCCAGGTCCGCGGCGAGCGAGCGCGAGGACGGCAGCCGGGTGCCGGGAACCAGCCGCCCGCCGCGTACGGCTTCCCGCAGCGCGTCCATCAGGCCCGTACGCAGTCCCTTTCCGCGCAGTTCCAGATGAAGGTCGGCGCCCAGCGTGCCGGAAGTGGCCCGGGAATTCGTCATGGAAATGGACCATACTCCTGCGCCACCATCCCCCTACGGTCGTAGCCATGACAACGACACAGCACCAGAACCACGCGGGCAGGACGGGCAACGCACCTGCGCACAGCCCCCGGATCGCCTGGGCCACGCTCGCCCCCGACGTCTACAAGGCCATGCTGAATCTGGACACGGCGGCCCGGCAGAACCTCGATCCTGTTCTGCTCGAACTGGTCAGGATCCGCGCCTCGCAGATCAACCACTGCGCCTTCTGCCTGGACATGCACACCAAGGACGCGCTCGCGGCGGGCGAGTCGGTGGAGCGGATCGTCCAGCTCGGCGCGTGGGAGGAGTCCCGGCACTTCTACACGGAGAAGGAGCTCGCGGCGATCGAGCTGACGGAGGCGGTGACGGTGCTGACCGAAGGCTTCGTCTCCGACGCGGTGTACGAGAGGGCGGCCGAGCACTTCGACGAGAAGGAACTCGCCCATCTCATCTCGGCGATCACCGTGATCAACGCATGGAACCGGTTCGGGGTGACCGCCCGTCTGGTGCCAGGCCACTACACGCCCGGCTCTGCCAAGCGCTGAGGGGACGGCGAGGTGACGACCCAGGTGGAGACGTTCCGCGCCCTGCACCACGGCCGGGACGCCGATGATCCGCTCGTACTGCCGGGCCCGTGGGACGCGGCCAGTGCCCGCGCCTTCGCGGACGCGGGCTTCCCGGCTCTCGCGACGCCGAGCGCGGGGGTCTCGGCGTCGCTGGGGTACGAGGACGGCCGGACGCCCGCAGGCGAGATGTTCGCGGCCGTGGCCCGTATCGTCCGGGCGGTCGGTGTCCCCGTCTCCGCCGATGTCGAGGCGGGCTACGGCCTGCCGGCGAAGGAGCTGGTGGCGCGGCTCCTCGAGTCGGGCGCGGTCGGCTGCAATCTGGAGGACTCCGACTCCTCGACCTCGGCCCTGGAGGATCCGCGGCGGCAGGCCGACCGGCTGGCCGACGTACGTGCGGAGGCGGGCGACGCGCTGTTCGTCAACGCCAGGGTGGACACATATCTGCGCGGCGTGACGGACCCCGCCGAGACGATCGCCCGCATCCGGCTGTACGTCGCCGCCGGGGCGGACTGCGTGTACCCGATCCGCGTGCCGGTGGACCATCTCCCGTTGCTGCGCGCCGGGACCGGCGTCCCGATCAATGTCGTGGCGGAAGCGTTGGACCCGCCGGTCGCGGAACTGGGCCGGCTCGGGGCGACCCGCATCACCTTCGGTCCGGGTCTCCAGCGGCGCGCACAGGCGGCGGTGGAGGACATCGCCCGCGAGCTGCGCGGCGGACGGCCGGGGCCGGGCGGGGGCTGAGTGCGGGCCGGGCCCGGCCGGCCGCCCGATCCGGAGCGGTTCGACTCCCGCTCCGGGGACCGGTGCGGTGTGCGGTCCCGGGGCCGGTGCGGTGTGCGGTCCCGGGGCCGGTGCGGTGTGCGGTCCCGGGGCCGGTCCCCTGTACGTAACGTCCGGGCCCTGCCGGTTGCGTCCCGGGCCGACTGCGTGCGGGCCTGCCGGGCCGCGCAGACGTCGCGCCGGACGTCTTTATGCCGAGTGCTCTCCCGCTGTCCCGGCCGACTCCGCGGCCTGCGCCGCCCTTGCCAGCGTCACGGCCGACTTCAGGCTCAGGCTCCGCTCCGCCTCGCGAAGCGCCTTGACCGCGGCAACCGAGTCGGCCGGCCCGTCCACGCCCGCCGCGTCCAGGCGCCGGCGCACCCAACGGGCCCGCAGTTCGTCGTCCGACGCCGCGGCGGCTGCGGCGATGATCGCCGCGGCGCGCTCCAGCCCGGGGCGCTCGTCCGCGGAGGCGTTGTCCAGCGCCGCGCGGACGGCATCGGCGATGCCGTCCGCGTCGCGCAGTACGATCACCGACAGTTCCTGCTTGTTCCCAGGTCGCAACATGTGGGGATCATCAGCCGTATCCACCTTGGTTCTCAAGGGAGTTGAGCAACTCCTGAGGTGGGCCGTGCGGGCACTACTTCTTCGGGAGCCACGCCTTCCACGTCGCCTCGTTCTCCTGGACCCACTTCTCCGCGGCCGCCTCCGGCGACATCTTCTGTCCGGCGATCATCAGCGCGACCTCGTTCTGCTGCTCGGTCGTCCACTTGAAGTTCTTGAGGAACTCAGCGGCCTGACCGCCGTTCTTGGCGAAGTCCGCGTTCAGGAACTTCTGCAGCGGCGTCTTCGGGTACGCGCACGCGATCTTCTTCGGGTCGGCGTCGCAGCCTTCCTTGTACTCCGGCAGCTTGACCTCGACCATGTCGACCTGCTCGTTCAGCCACTGCGGCGTCCACCAGTACGTCAGGAAGGGCTTCTTCGCCTTCGCGTACTTCTTGATCGCGGTGATCTGCGCCGCCTCGGAACCCGAGTAGTTCGTCTTCAGGTCCAGCTTGAGGTTCTTGATGATCGCGTCGTCGTTGGTGACGTAGTCCGGCGAGCCCTCCAGGATCTCGCCCTTGTCACCGCTCTCCGCCGTCCGGAAGTCCTTGGCGTACTTGTTGAGGTTCTTCCAGTCGGTGACGTCCGGGTGCGCGTCCGCGTAGTACTTCGGCACGTACCAGCCGATGTGACCCTCGACCCCGAGATCGCCCCCCTTGACGACGGTCTTCTTCGACTCGACGTACTGCTTCTCCTCCTTGGGGTGCCCCCAGTCCTCCATGATCGCGTCGATGTCGCCCTTGGAGAGCGCGTCCCACGCGAGCACCTCGCCCATCTGCTGGGTCTTGACCGTGTAGCCGAGCTCCTTCTTCAGGATGTGCGCGGCGACGGCGGTGTTGGCCTGGGCCCCGACCCAGGACGGGACGGTCAGTCTGACGGTCTTCTCGCCGCCGACATCCTTGCTCTTGCCGGTGTCGGCGGCGCCGCAGGCGCTCAGCGACAGGACGCCGAGGGCGCCCACGACGGCGGTGGCGGTACGCACAAAGCGGGTTCGGTTTCGCATGATGCTCCATGGTGGTGAGAGGGGAGGGAGAGGGATGGGTCAGTGACGGCGGCTGCGGCGGGCCGCGGCGGGCTGGGTGAGCCGGTCCAGTACGAGTCCGAGGCAGACGATCGCGACACCGGCCGTCATACCGACGCCCATCTCGCCCCGCGACAGGCCCTTGACCACGTCGTAGCCGAGCGCCCCGCCACCGACGAGGCCGCCGACGACGACCACGGCGAGCACCAGCACGACACCCTGGTTGACCGCGAGTTGCAGTGCGGGACGGGCGAGCGGCAGCTGAACCTGGAGGAGCTGCTGCCGGGTGGACGCGCCGAGCGAGCGCGCCGCCTCCATCGCCGCCGGGTCGACCTCGCGCAGGCCCTGGGTGGTGATGCGTACGACCGCGGGCAAGGCGTATACGACGGCCGCGATGATCGCCGAGGCGCGGGTGACGCCGAACAGGGCGACCACCGGGATCAGATACACGAACTGCGGCATGGTCTGCATGGCGTCGAGCACGGGCCTCAGCCAGCGCTCCAGCCGACCGGCACGGGCGCACAGAACGCCCGCGAGCACGCCGAGCACCAGTGTGACGACCAGTGCCGCCATCACCTGGGAGAGCGTGTCGAGGGACTTCGTCCACACCCCGAGCGCCCCGATCGCCGACATCGAGACCGTGGCGGTCAGCGCGGTCGCCCAGGTGCCCACCAGCCAGGCCACGGCGGCCACGAGCAGCAGCACCGCCCACCACGGCAGCCAGGTCAGGCCGTCCCGCAGCGGGTTGAGAACCCAGAGCGTGAAGTGCTCGGACCAGACCTCGGTGCCGCCGAGGACGGGGATGCCGGAGGCGAGGTTCTCGGTGACCCATTCCTGCGCCTTGTTGACGGGCGTGGAGATCTCGTACGTCCAGCCTTCCGGCCAGCCCTTGCCGACGGCGAACCGGGCCAGGACCGCCGCCGCGACCGAGGCGAGGACCAGCGCCCACGCCGAACGGCCGTGCAGCAGGCCGCCGCCCGGAGTGCTGTCGCCGATACGGTCACCGGCGGCCGCCGTCGTACGGTCCAGCCAGATCGCGATCAGCACGATCGGAACACCGGCGGCGAGCGCCTTGCCGACGTCCACGGTGGACAGCGCCGAGTAGACCTCCTCGCCGAGGCCACCGGCGCCGACGAGGGCGGCGATGACGACCATGGAGAGCGCCATCATGATCGTCTGGTTGAGGCCGAGGAGCATCTGCTTGCGCGCGAGCGGCAGCCGGGCGGTCCGCAGCCGCTGCCACGGGCTCGCGCCGAGCGACGCGGACGCCTCCAGCACGGCCGGGTCGGCGCCGCGCAGTCCGAGCGCGGTGAGGCGGGCCATGGGCGGGGCGGCGTAGATGACGGTGCAGAACAGGGCCGCGGGCGTGCCGGTGCCGAAGACCAGCACGAAGGGGAGCAGATACGCGAAGGCCGGCAGCACCTGCATGGTGTCGAGCAGGGGCCGCAGCGCCCGGTCGACCCGGTCGGACAGCCCGGCCACCAACCCGATGAGCACGCCGAGAAGCGCGGCGATGCCCACGGACACGACCATCAGCGCGATGGTGAGCAGGGTGGCGTCCCACATCCCGAGCAGCCCGCACACGGCGAACGCCCCGAGCGCGGTCGCCGCGACCTTGATCCCCTTGCGGCCGAGGCCGGCGGCACGCCAGGCGAACAGCACACCGGCGGCGAGCACACCCGTGAAGCCCATGGCGTCCAGCAGGTCGTAGACGCCGCTCACGGCGTCGGTCGCGGTGTTGGACAGATGCAGCAGGAAGTACAGGAAGAGGGGGTGGGTGTCGCGGTTCTCGATGACCCACGCGTTGGCGTCGTCGAGCGGCCCCGACACGTCGACGGTCAGCGCGGCGGGCCAGCTCCCGCTCCCCCACAGCCCGATCCCGAGGGGGACGAGCACAAGCGCGAGCGCGGCGAGCACGAGCAGTTTGCCCTTGACCGGATGCCGCGCGAGATCCCGGAGGGAGGGGGTCCTACCCGCTACGGGAGCGGTCACGGCGGCGGTCACGCCGGCACCCCCTCGGTTGCGGCGAGGCCCGCGACGACCCTCAGCAGACCCGCGTGGTCGACGACGCCCAGACAGCGGCCGTCCTGTACGACGCGGGCGCTCTCCCCGGTGCGGGCGACCGCTTCGATCGCCTCGATGACCGTGGCGTCGGGGGCGAGCGCCGGGCCCGTCCCGCTCTCCGTGCCGTCCGCGGGCCGCATGGCCCTGCGCACGGTCATGACCTGCTCGCGCGGCACGTCGCGGACGAAGTCCCGTACGTAGTCGTCGGCCGGCGAGCCCACGATCTCCTCGGGCGTACCGAGCTGGACGATCCGGCCGTCGCGCATCAAGGCGATACGGTCGCCCAGCTTGAGCGCCTCGCTCAGGTCGTGCGTGATGAAGACCATCGTGCGGCCCTCCTCGCGGTGCAGCCGGACGACCTCTTCCTGCATGTCGCGGCGGATCAGCGGGTCGAGCGCACTGAACGGCTCGTCGAACAGCATCACCTCGGGGTCGACGGCGAGCGCCCGCGCCAGACCCACCCGCTGCTGCTGGCCGCCGGACAGCTGCCCGGGACGCCGGTGCTCGAGACCTTCCAGACCCACCTTGGCGACGACCTCCGCCGCCCGGGCCCGGCGTGCGGTCTTGCCCAGGCCCTGGATCTCCAGGCCGTAGGCGACGTTGTCGAGCACCGAGCGGTGCGGCAGCAGCCCGAAGTGCTGGAAGACCATGGACGCGCGGTGGCGGCGCAGTTCGCGCAGCCGGGCGGTGTCCATGGACAGGACGTCCTCACCGTCGATGGCGATCGAGCCGGAGGTCGGCTCGATCAGCCGGGTCAGACAGCGCACGAGCGTGGACTTGCCGGAGCCGGACAGGCCCATGACGACGAACACCTCGCCCTTGCGGACGTCGAAGGAGACATCACGTACGGCGGCGGTGCAGCCGGTGCGTTCACGCAGTTCGGCGGGGGTGAGCGCGCCGAGTTCGGCGTCGCCCGGGATACGGGCGGCCTTCGGCCCGAAGACCTTCCACAGGTCGCGCACCTGGAAAACGGGCGCCTCCGCCGGGGCCGAGGACTCGGGGTTCTCGGTCGCGGACCTGGTCGCGGCCGCGGACTCGGACTTGGTCACGGCCGCAGGCTCGGCCACGGAATCTGATGCGGGCTTGGACACGGATTCTGGCTTGGACACGGTCACGGCCTCGGATTCGGGCGTCGTCATGGACTCGGATGTGGATACGGACGTCGCCGCGTCCTTGGACTCCGTCACGGACTCGGGCTCGGGCTCGGGCGTGGGCGTGGTCACGGGCTTCATCGGGTCTCTCCCTCGGTCAGCAGATCCGCGCACTTCTCCCCGACCATCAGGACCCCGATCATCGGGTTCACGGCCGGCATGGTCGGGAAGACGGACGCGTCGGCGATCCGGATCCCCTGCAGCCCCCGGATCCTCAGGTCCGGTGCGACTACGGCCAGTTCGTCACCGGATGCCCCCATGCGGCAGGTCCCGGCCGGGTGGTACACCGTGTGCGCCACCTTGCGCGCGTACTCGCTGATCTCCTCGTCGGAGGTCACCTCGGGACCCGGGCACACCTCCCGCTTCAGCCAGCCCGCCAGCGGTTCGCGCGCCGCGATCTGCCGCGCCAGCCGGATCCCGTCGACGAGCGTGCGCCCGTCGTAGTCGTCCTCATCCGTGAAGTACCTGAAGTCCAGCGCGGGCTTGACCTGCGGGTCCGGGCTGGTCAGGAAGAGCCGGCCGCGGCTGCGCGGCTTGGGGATGTTCGGCGTCATCGACACACCGTGCGCGGGCCGCTCGTAGCCGAGCCGTTCCGGATTGTCCGTGAAGGGCACCTGGTAGAAGTGGAACATCAGATCGGGCCCCTCGGACGCGGCGTCGCGCCGTACGAAGAGACCGGCGTCGCTGTCCATTGCCGAGTTCTCGGGTATCGGCCCGTGCGTCTCCCACACGATCACCGACTCGGGGTGGTCGAGCAGGTTCTCGCCGACGCCCGGCAGATCGTGGACGACGGGGATGCCGAGCTTCTCCAGGTCGGCCCGCGGCCCGATACCGGAGTGGAGCAGCAGCCGCGGTGTGTCCACCGCGCCGGCGCAGACGAGGACTTCGCGCCGCGCCCGTACGAGCCGCTCCTCGCCGTCCTTGCTCCGCACGTGTACGCCGGTCACCCGCACGCCGTCCAGCTCCAGCTCGAAGGCCCAGGTCTCCAGGGCGATATGCAGGTTCGGCCGGTCCAGGAAAGGATGCAGATAGGCGACCGACGCGGAGGAACGCTTGTTGTTCTCCGGGTGGTACGCGAGGTCGAAGAAGCCGGCGCCCTCGTGGAAGGGCTGCTTGTTGAAGCCCTCGACGCGCGGCACGCCGAGCGCCGTCTGCGCCGCGTCCACGAAGTCGCGGGCAATGGCGTTCCGGTCGGCCTCGTCGACCGCGACGATGTTGTTGCGCAGCCGGGCGTAGTACGGGTCCATCGTCGCGGCGTCCCAGCCTTCCGCACCGGCCGCCGCCCACTCGTCCCAGTCGGACGGCAGCGGCTTGAAGGCGATGAGGGTGTTGTGGGACGAACAGCCGCCGAGCACGCGCGCCCGGCTGTGACGGATGTGGGAGTTTCCACGGGGTTGTTCGGTGGTGGGGTAGTCGTAGTCGAGCTCGCCGCCGAGCAGCCCCATCCAGCGCCGCAGCGTCAGTACGTCGTCCCGGCCGACGTCGCTGGGTCCGCCCTCGATGACAGCGACGGTGATGTCCGGGTTCTCGGTGAGGCGGGAGGCGATCACCGAACCGGCGGTGCCGCCCCCGACGACGACATAGTCGTACTCGGTCATGGTCCTGTGCTCTCCGTACTCAGCCCGCGAACCAGCGCACGGGGCGCGGGGCGAGGTTCTGATAGATGTGCTTGGCCTCGCGGTACTCGGCGAGCCCGGCCGGCCCCAGCTCCCGGCCGATGCCCGACCTGCCGAAGCCGCCCCATTCCGCCTGCGGCAGGTAGGGGTGGAAGTCGTTGATCCACACGGTCCCGTGCCGCATCCGCCCGGCGACCCGTCGCGCCCGCCCCGCGTCGGCGCTCCAGACTCCACCGGCCAGCCCGTACTCCGTGTCGTTGGCGAGGGCGATCGCCTCGTCCTCCGTGCGGAAGGTCTCCACGGTCAGGACCGGTCCGAAGACCTCCTCGCGTACGACGCGCATGTCGCGGTGGCACCGGTCGAGGACGGTGGGCCGGTAGAAGTACCCCGGGCCTTCGGGCCGCTCCCCACCGGCTCGCAGCACCGCGCCCTCGTGCAGCGCGGAGGCGACGTACGCCTCGGTCTTGGCGAGCTGCTGCTGCGATACGAGGGGCCCGCACTCCACGTGCTCGTCGGTGCCGCGGCCGAGGCGGATCTTCTCGGCCCTGCGCGCCAGTTCGGCCACGAAGCGCTCGCGCAGCGACTCCTCGACGATGAGCCGGGATCCGGCGGAACAGACCTGTCCGCTGTGGATGAAAGCGGCATTGAGCGCCTGATCCACGGCGGTGTCGAACCCTTCCGCCGTCGCGCACGCGTCGGCGAAGACGACATTGGGGTTCTTGCCGCCGAGTTCGAGAGCGACCTTCTTGACGCTGTCGGCGGCGGCACGCATCACCTTGGTGCCGCTGGTGAGCCCGCCGGTGAAGGACACCAGGTCCACGTCGGGGTGCTCGGCGAGCCTGGCGCCGACCGGGTCCCCGGCGCCGGTCACGAGGTTCGCGACGCCCGCGGGCAGGCCGGCCTCCAGCAGCAGCCCGATGAGCGCGACGGTGGTCAGCGGGGTGATCTCGCTCGGCTTCACCACAAACGTGTTGCCCGCGGCCAGCGCCGGAGCGATCTTCCAGCTGGCCTGCAGGAGCGGGTAGTTCCACGGTGTGATCAGTGCGCAGACCCCGACGGGTTCGTGCACCACGACACTGTGGATCTCGTCCGACCCGGCATCGACGACGCGCCCGCCGCTCTCGTTCATGACGAGGTCGGCGAAGTAACGGAACGCGTCGCGCACGCAGTCGACGTCGACGCGCCCCTCCTCCAGGGTCTTCCCGGCGTCGCGGCTCTCCAGCGCGCCGATCTTCTCCCGGTCACGCTCCAGGAGTCCGGCCACGCGCCGCAGCAGCTCGGCTCGCTCCGCCACGGGAGTCCGGGGCCACTCCCCGGCATCGAAGGCGTTCCGCGCGGTAGCTACGGCCACGTCGGTGTCCTCGGCCCCGCCCTCGGCGACGACGGCGAAGACGGTCGCGTCGGCGGGGTCGATGATCTCGCGCGTTGCCCCGGATGCGGCTGCACGCCACTCTCCGCCCACATGGATGGTCTTTTGTGCCGACACGTCGCGTTTTGCCTTCCGTTCCCGTTACGTTCCTTGCCGGTCACCCGCCCCGGCGACCTGGCCCCCTGCCCCGCTCAGCAAGAACCATGCGCAACGCTTCACAGAAAGTGACTTTGGTCACTCGGGAGGCACCCATCCCCCGACCCCGCACGCCGCACACCCGGCCCCTCCCGGCCCTTCGTGACGCCGCACACGCGACGGGGGTCGCGATCGGGCGCGGCGCGGCCTCAGGGCAGACGGAGGTCCGAGCAGCCCTGCGCCGCGGCCGACTGCCCGGCGAACGCCTTCAGCGCGGCCGACTCGAAGGATGCCGAACCCTTCTTCACCGCGAAGCTGTTCTTCTGCGGGTCGTGGACGCGCCAGAGCGTGAAGACGGCGCGCTCGGCGGAACCGGGGCACCGGGCGGTCGCCCAGGCGTAGCTCGTGCCCTCACCGGCTCCGGCCTCGCCACGCAGCCGCGGAGGGGCGAGCTCCCTGAACGCCTTGGCCAGCGGGCCGTAGGCGGCCGACAGCCGATACCCGGGCTCACCGCCGGGCGTGGCCAGGAAGCAGTCGGTCAACGACGCGTTCTTCTGCGCCACGGACTCCATGGCTCCGGGGACCCCGGCCTTCCGGGCTTCGGCGGCCGACGGACGCAGCGCAGCGCAGGTGCCGTTCGCCCGGCCCAGCGGAACCGGCTTGCCGAGAGGGTCGTCCGGAGCGTCCGCTGTCTCCTTCCCCGCGGACGCCTCGCAGTCGAACTCCTCGGCCGCCTTCACCGCCGTGGCGGTCGTGAGCCGGGCCTGGGCGGCGCGCCGCGCGCCGTCGTCGCCGCGCCCGCCGCTCAGCAGACTGCTGACGAGCAGGCTCTCGTCCTTGCGGTTGCGGCATGCCAGGGCGACGGAGACCTGCGGGCCGTCGCCGCCCAGGCTGAAGGCCCCCGGCCAGTCGCCGCCCAATGGAGCGGCCCTGCCCATCACGCCCGCCATGTCCGCCCGCCTGAGCGGCAGCGCCTGACCGTCGGCGTCGCTGCCCCAGCGAACGTCGACCCGCAGCGAGTCGTGACTGTCCCGCGAGGTGACGGCACAGCGCGTGAGCGCTCCGGAGCCGGAGCCGGATTCCTCGTCGGAGGACCCGACCTCCGCCACGCGTTCACCGTCGAGGGCCTCGACGAGGCCGGAGCGCGCCAGGGTCCCCCGGCACGCGCGGTCGAGGGACATCCTGTCCCGCCAGTCGCCGAACACCCCGGTGAAGTGGAGGACTCCGGCGATCAGCGCGAGACAGGAGACGAGGACGACCGCCACAGGGCCGCGGTTTTCTTTGAGTCGCATACAGATGTTTCAGTCCGCTCCGAAAAGTGCGTGGGCTGTGCGGTCCGGTCTCTCCGACCTGTCAGAAGTCGGAGCGCAGATGACGCAGTGCCCCGTCCCGCCCCCGCTCGTGGTGCACCTGGCCGTGTCCCATGAGGTTCCTCGTGAAGTCGCTGTCCTCCTTGTGACCGTTGCTCTTCGCCCACTCGACGACCATGGCGTCGACTTCCCGCTGACCGGCGTTGAACTGCTTGGAGTTGTCGTTGGTCGCCTCCGTACTGGCCTCGGCGATACGGTCCTTGGTCGCCTCGTACGAGTAGAAGTCGAGGACCCTGTTGGCCAGGTCTCCGGGGACTGCCATCTTGTCGGGCGTGAAGTTCAGCACCGCACCGGAACTTCCGGTGAGTGCGTGGTTGAAGTCGTTCGCCCACTGGATGTTGTCGAACCGCTTGTCGAAGACGACATCCGCCCGGACTCCGTCGTACGCGCCCAGCGAGGCCGAGGCCTCCATGATCCGGTTCTGCGTGGACAGACTCCGGGCGTCGTCCGGCATGGCGGCGAAGATGTCCTGGGAGTACTGCTTCTCGGCGCGATAAACCTGCCCGAAGGCTTCCGGGTCGTCGGCGACGCCCCGCATGATCTTCACCAGCTCTTCCTTGGGAACGGCCATGCGGGCCTGCCCGTCGTCGTTCCAGACGCGGTCCACGCCGTTGTACTTGTTGTTGTCCATGCCGAGGATCTGGTGGGTGTCCGGCGTGTAGTCCATCAGCATGTGTGCCATCGGCCTCTGGAGGTTCGCCGGGAGCTTGTCCGCCTCGCCCGCGGCGTTCAGCACGCCGATGGTCTCGTTCATCACGCGGGCCTGGGCCATGTCATGGCCGCCGAGGTCGTGCTTCGACCCGGGGACATGACCGGTCGCGGCCGCCTCGAGCACGGCGCCGAAACCGGTGCGGTTGTCCTTGTCGGCGGCGTCCGCACCGACGACCTCGACCTTCCCGGAGGTCCGCTCGGTGTCGACGCCGTTCCAGTCGCGCCCGTCCAGCAGGTACTTGAGGTTGTCGTTCTTGTTGTCCGGGCCCGGGTCGAGGTAGTCGGTCGCGGTCCTGGGGTCGTCCGCCATGATGCCCAGCACGCCGTCGAGGGGGTCGTTGGCGAACCAGCCGTCCTTCTTGCCGCTGAAGTCGCCGGACAGGTCCCAGATGTCCGGGTCGCCGCCCCGCTTCCTGTCCTCGGCCGTACGGATGTCGTCGGCCATGTCCTTGAGGAACTGGCCGGAGTAACCGTCACCCTGCTGCATGAGGGTGACCAGGCTCTGGTAGCCGCGGGCCTGCTGGCCGTGCCCCCTGCCGAGGTCGATCTTTTCGCCCGTCACCTCGAGGTCGTACTGCTTGACCCCGGCCCTTTTCAGGTCCTCGCGGAACTGCTTGTAGAACGCGGAGTTCGGGTCCTTGGTCGCCGTCGCCAGCGTGGTGGCCAGGCCCTTCTGCAGGTCCAGGTACTCCTGCCTGCGGCCCTTGTCGTCGAAGTGGGCCAGGTCGTTGAGCTTGTTGGTGAACGTGAGGGTGCCCGAAGCACCCATGCTGTTGAGCAGGGTCTGGCTGAACGCCTTGTCCCCGGAGTTGTCACGGAACGACCGCCGGGCCTCCCGGAGGTCCGCCTCCGAAGCGTCGCCGGAATTGATCCGGGTGGCGATGTCCTTCAGATGTCGCGCTTCGTACGTCTCCACATCGCCCTGGGCGCTCGCGTTGAAGCCCCCGGCCGTGCCGTCCATAAAGTTGGAGTCGACCACCACGGCATCGAGAGCGATCTTGACGCCGTCGTCGGAGTCACCGGCGGCCTTCACCGCCTGCTCGATGCGCTCAGCCCACTCCGCGGCCTTCTGCCGGGCGCTCTCCTGGTAGTCGCGGTCGTGGACGTAGGCGGTGTACTCCCCTTTTTCGAGCCGCGAGGTGTCGAACTGGACGACGCCCTGCTCGGAGACCCGCATACCGTCCTTGACGGCGGCGTCCCGCTGGGCCCTGACCTTGCGCCGGGCCTCGACGAACTGCGTGTGCGCATCCCGCAGGAGCGAGGCGACGGCCTTCGCCTCCTTCTGGGCGGCCTGGTACTCCTTGAGCGTCACATCGAAGCGCACGCTCGCGGCCTGGGCGCTCAGCCCGGTCCAGGACTCGCCCATGGATATGCCGTGGACGTCCTTCTTGTACTGGTCCTCGAGCTTCTTGAACTCGCCCGCCATCGCCTCCCACTTCTCGGCAGCCGTGGTCAGCGTGGACAGGTCGGTCGTCATCACTTCGTGGTAGGTCGGCACGTATCCCCCATGTGCGGTCGATCAGCGGTCAGCTCTGGTTGCCCCTGAGCTTCAGGCCCGGTTGCGAGGCGACGCCGAAGTCGTTGTCCCCGAGCAACGATTTGGTCCGGCGCAGGGAGTGCTTCTCCGACTCCAGACGATCGGTCAGAACCTTGACCTGCTTCTCCCACGCCTCATGCGCCCTCTTCAGCGCGCCGGCGCTGTCCCAGCCGTGACCGTCCTTGGGGCCGAACTCCTTGACCGCCACGCCGGTGCTTTCCTCGGCTGTCCTGCCGGCCCTGCCGGTGCCGGGCGCCAGGCGCGTCTGGATGGAATCGGCCGCGGCCTTCTTCTGCGCCGGGGTGGAGGCCAGATTCGGGGCGAAGAGCGCTGGACCGCCTCCTCCCCCGCCACCCCCGTCGAGCTGATCGAGTCTCATCCCGGTCTGCCGCGAGGCCACGTCCGCTTTGATCTGCTCCCACTCGTCCCAGGCCATGCGTTCTCCTCAATGCGGTGATCGCTTTGCAGCAACCCTACGAAACAGGGTTCACAAAAAGGAAGTCCATTGAGATGACGGGGAGTTGGGGACTGCCAATTATCGTCCGGTTGGAGCGCAAACGTTGGCGAATGCGATCCCCGTTGCGATGGCGGACGTCTGCTGATGGCCCGGGGGCGAAAGGCATCACGCGCATGACGGCCCGGGCTGCGAGAGGTGTCGCGCAGTTCGCCGACACACGTACGCCCCCGGCGGCCGAAGCCACCGGGGGCGTGCGTCAGAACGTGCCGGCCATGCCGGCCGTCGGTGTCAGATGAGGCCGAGCTCGCGGACCGCCGCGCGCTCCTCCTCGAGCTCCGCGACCGACGCGTCGATGCGCGTACGCGAGAACTCGTTGATGTCCAGGCCCTGGACGATCTCGTACTTGCCGTCCTTCGTGGTGACCGGGAAGGAGGAGATCAGGCCCTCCGGGACACCGTAGGAGCCGTCCGACGGGATACCCATGGAGGTCCAGTTGCCCTCCTCCGTGCCGTTGACCCAGGTGTACACGTGGTCGAGGGCGGCATTGGCGGCCGAGGCGGCCGAGGACGCGCCGCGGGCCTCGATGATCGCGGCACCGCGCTTGGCGACGGTCGGGATGAACTCGTCAGCCAGCCACGCCTGGTCGTTCACGATCTCGGCGGCGTTCTTGCCGGCGATCTCGGCGTGGAAGATGTCCGGGTACTGGGTCGCGGAGTGGTTGCCCCAGATGGTCAGCCGCTTGATGTCGGTGACCTGCGCGCCGGTCTTCTTCGCCAGCTGCGAGATCGCGCGGTTGTGGTCGAGGCGGGTCATCGCGGTGAAGCGCTCGGCCGGTACGTCCGGGGCGGCGGCCTGCGCGATGAGCGCGTTGGTGTTGGCCGGGTTGCCCACGACGAGGACCTTGATGTCGTCCGCGGCGTTGTCGTTGATGGCCTTGCCCTGCGGCTTGAAGATGCCACCGTTGGCGGAGAGCAGGTCACCGCGCTCCATGCCCTTGGTGCGCGGGCGGGCGCCGACCAGGAGGGCCACGTTGGCGCCGTCGAAGGCGACGTTCGGGTCGTCGGTGATGTCGATGCCCCGCAGCAGCGGGAAGGCGCAGTCGTCGAGCTCCATGGCGGTGCCCTCGGCGGCCTTGAGACCCTGCGGGATCTCGAGCAGGCGCAGCTTGACCGGCACATCCGCGCCGAGCAGGTGGCCGGAGGCGATGCGGAAGAGCAGCGCGTAGCCGATCTGGCCGGCCGCGCCGGTCACGGTGACGTTGACGGGAGTGCGGGTCATGGCGATCTCCGTAAGACAGCTGGCGGTGGGCAACTCTGCCCCTCGTGCGGGATGTCTCGTCCACGCCCCGACGTGAATCTTGACGTGAAGAGAAGTCCAGCGGTCAGGCTATCCGACCCGGACGCCGACCCGCCCACGCCCCCTTGTGGCGCGGCTCACCCGGTCGCGCCACACCTCACACCTCCGCGCCCCGGGGTGCCTACTGGCCCGATGTACAGGCGGTCGTACCGGTCTTGAGCGTGGCGCACGCCTTCGCGTCGGCCGGGTCGGGCGCTGCCGCCATCGGCGTATACGCGTCCAGGTCGGCGTTGACCAGCCCGTTCTGCTCGCCCTTGCCTGCCACGGTGATCTGCACGGTGTCGCCGGTGGCCGCCTTGGTGATGCGGGCCCAGGCCGCGCCGCACGTCTTGCTGTACCGGACCTCGACGGCGGCCGTGCCGACCGTCGTGGTGGCGACGGTCTCGGCCAGCGGGCCGCCGCAGCCCATCGCTTCCGGGTCCTGGCCCGCGCAGTCCGCGCCGTTGCACTTCGCCCCGGTGGGCGGCTGCGAGCTGCCGGTGGCGGTGGGCGTGGGGGACGTGGACTCGACGGCCTGCGGGCCGGCCTCATCGCCGCCCCCGCCGAGGTCGGTGAGGAACACGGCACCGCCCGCGACGAGCAGCACGCCGACGAGGGCGGCAACGACCATGAAGCCCTTGCCCTTGCCGGTTCCCGCGGCCTTGCCCGTGCGCCTGCCGGGAGCGCCTTGACCACCGGAGGCGGACGGCGGTGCCTGGCGGCCGCGGCCGCCCGCCTGCGCCGGTACGAAGGCGGCCCGGGTGCGCTCGCCGACCGCGCCGGGGCCGTGAGGCCCCGGACCGTCCGCGCCCGGCCCGAACTCGCCGAGGGCCGCGCGCGCCTGGGATATCCGTATCGCTTCCATCGTCATGTCATGGCGCATCTCGGAGCGGCTCCAGGCGCGTTCCGCGAGCTCCCACATGGTGATGACGTGGCCGGTGTCGATCCCGGTGACCTCGGCGAGCGCGACGATCGCGCCCTTGGGCGCGAGCAGCCGTCCATTGAGATAACGCTCCCAGGACGTCTTGCTGTACCCGGTGCGGTCGGACACCGCGGCGATGCTCAGTCCGCTGCGGTCGACAACCCCACGCAACTGGCCTGTGAACTCCCGGACCTCCGGGTCCAGTCCCTCAGGCAATTCCTTCCAACGAGGCATTTCGCGCTTCCCCCTTGTCCCCCGATGGTGCTTTATATACCCCCCGGTGCTCGACGCGTCCCGGTTGCGGCACCAGTCTCGCATCCGTTGCTCAACGATCACACCGTGGCGGAACGGTCACTTCCGTGCCACAGGCCACAGCCGGACCTTGAACGGGCTTGGCGCGTCCATGACCCTTGAAACACGGGGGCGCCCGTCCTCCCTCGGGGGAGAGGACGGGCGCCGTCGCCGTCTCGAGCGATCAGGATAAGCGGGCCGCCGGTCGGTCTCAGGAGGGGGCCATCTTCTTGCTCAGGTCGGTGTCGAGCGCGTCGAGGAACTGCTCCGTGGTCAGCCACGGCTGGTCCTTGGAGATCAGCAGCGCCAGATCCCTGGTCATCCGGCCGGACTCGACCGTCTCGATGCAGACCTGCTCGAGTGTCCCGGCGAACCTGATGACCTCGGGAGTGTTGTCCAGCTTGCCGCGGTGGGCGAGAGCACGGGTCCAGGCGAAGATCGAGGCGATCGGGTTGGTCGAGGTCGCCTTGCCCTGCTGGTGCTGGCGGTAGTGGCGGGTGACCGTACCGTGCGCGGCCTCGGCCTCGACGGTCCGGCCGTCGGCGGACATCAGCACCGAGGTCATCAGGCCGAGCGAGCCGAAGCCCTGCGCCACGATGTCGGACTGGACGTCGCCGTCGTAGTTCTTGCAGGCCCAGACGTAGCCGCCCTCCCACTTGAGCGCCGAGGCGACCATGTCGTCGATGAGGCGGTGCTCGTAGGTCAGGCCGGCCCGGTCGAAGTCCGCCTTGAACTCCGCGTCGAAGACCTCCTGGAAGATGTCCTTGAAGCGACCGTCGTACTTCTTGAGGATCGTGTTCTTGGTGGACATGTAGACCGGGTAACCACGGGCCAGGCCGTAGCGGAACGAGGCACGCGCGAAGTCGCGGATCGACTCGTCCAGGTTGTACATCGACAGCGCCACACCGGCGCCGGGGAACTCGTAGACCTCGAGCTCGACGGGCTCGGAGCCGTCTTTCGGGGTGTAGGTCATGGTGAGGGTGCCCGGACCGGGAACCTTGAGGTCGGTGGCGCGGTACTGGTCGCCGAAGGCGTGACGGCCGACGACGATCGGCTTGGTCCAGCCCGGGACCAGACGCGGCACGTTGTCCATGATGATCGGCTCGCGGAAGATCACGCCGCCGAGGATGTTGCGGATGGTGCCGTTGGGCGAGCGGTACATGGCCTTGAGGTTGAACTCCTCGACCCGTGCCTCGTCCGGCGTGATCGTCGCGCACTTCACACCGACGCCGTACTTCTTGATGGCTTTGGCGGCGTCGACCGTGACCTGGTCGTTGGTGGCATCACGGTGCTCGATGCCCAGGTCGAAGTACTTCAGCTCGATATCGAGGTACGGCAGGATCAGTTTGTCCTTGACGAACCGCCAGATGATGCGGGTCATCTCGTCACCGTCGAGCTCGACGACGGGGTTGGCTACCTTGATCTTGGCCATGAGCTGGAACATCCCTCTCGCGCTACGGCTTCGTCGGCGATGTCGGTGGTCTCAGACGCGGACTCGTCGATGTACCTCGTCGTCAAGATAGTCGGCGCCGAGAGGGACGCCCGGTTTTTCCCCGCGTACGCGCGGCTAACGCGAGGAACGCACGGTGAAGTGCACGGCGTCCTCGAGGAACGGCACGTCCAGCCAGGGCTCCGGCTGGGCGACGAGGGCGAGCAGCACGATCGCGATGCCCAGGGTGCCGTACGTGATCATGTCGGTGAAGCGGGAGCGCACCGCGAGCATGCCCACCGAGGGCAGCACGCGCCGCAGGACGCCTCCGGTGATCAGGGCCACGCCCACCAGGATCGTGCCCACGCGGAAGGCGTCCGCGAAGGCGTCGATCCCGACGATGAGCAGGCCGAGCCCGGTCAGCGAGAGAACGGTGAGCAGCGGCCACTGCCGGGCGGGCGCGGGAGCGTCCCCGGGCGCGGCACGCCCGCCGCCCTCGGGCCGCGCGGTATCCCGCGTGACGGCTGGCGGCCGCCGGGACCCCTTCTTGACACCGTCCGGACCGGAGGCGTCCGTCTCAGGCGCCTCAAGGCCCGCGGAGCCCTCGGGGGCCGCGGTTCCACCGGCCGGCGCCTCGGGACGGGTCTCCGCACCGGAAGCGTCCGGGACCGGGGCACCCCCGCGAGGCGTGTCGAGGCCCGCGGGGCCCTCCGGTCCGGGCGTCGCTTCGGCACGGGACTCCGTACCGGCATCGTCCGCGCTGCCGGCATCGGCGCCGGGCCGGGGCTCGGGGCCGGCCGCGGCGTCGGCCGCACCACGCCCGGCCACCCGCGCGGTGTCGTCGAGGCCCGCGGCCTCGTCCGCGTCGGCGGATGCGCCTTCCGCGCCGGGCCGCGGCACCGCACCGGGGCCGTCCGCCGCGGCCCCCGTGGCCGACTCGGCCTCGGCACCGCGCGCGGACCCGGTGGCGTCCTGCGGGGCCGTCGCACCCGCAGCGGCCCCTGCCGCCTCGGGTCCTGCGTCGTCGTTCGTGCGTACGCCCATGGACTCAGTCTCTCCCGGTCAGCCCGCGGCGACGGCGGACGCGGCGCGCTCGGCCGCCTCGACGACGTTCACCAGCAGCTGGGCACGGGTCATCGGGCCGACACCGCCCGGGTTGGGGGCGACCCAGCCGGCCACCTCCGCGACACCCGGGTGGACATCGCCGACGATCTTGCCCTCCTCGTCCCGGCTGACGCCGACGTCGAGCACGGCCGCGCCCGGCTTGATGTCCTCGGGCTTGATCAGGTGCGGCACCCCGGCCGCGGCGACGATGATGTCGGCCTGCCTGAGGTGGGCGGACAGATCACGCGTACCCGTGTGGCACTGGGTCACCGTCGCGTTCTCGGACCGGCGGGTCAGCACGAGCGGCATCGGCCTCCCGATCGTGACGCCACGGCCGACGACCACGACGTTCGCGCCATTGATCTCCACGCCGTGGTGGCGCAGCAGCTGGACGATGCCGTACGGGGTGCAGGGCAGCGGCCCCTCGATGCCGAGCACCAGCCGGCCGAGGCTCATCGGGTGAAGCCCGTCGGCGTCCTTGGCCGGATCCATGAGCTCGAGCACGCGGTTTGCGTCGATGCCCTTGGGAAGCGGGAGTTGGACGATGTAGCCGGTGCATTCGGGGTTCTCGTTGAGCTCCCGTACGACGGCCTCGATCTCCTCCTGCGTGGCGGTGTCGGGCAGTTCGCGCTGAATCGAGGCGATGCCCACCTGCGCACAGTCCCGGTGCTTGCCGTTGACGTACCAGCGGCTTCCCGGGTCGTCCCCGACGAGCAGGGTCCCGAGGCCCGGGGTGACACCCCGCTCCTTGAGAGCCGCCACGCGGGCGGTCAGCTCGGACTTGATCGCGGCTGCGGTGGCCTTGCCATCGAGAATCTGGGCAGTCATGCCCCCATCCTCGCGGATGAACCCGCCCCGGTTCCAATTCTGTCCACCGGGGCGGCCGCCGAGGTTGCACTTGCACAACACATAGAGATACCGACTGGACAAAAAGTCGATGTCAATACGACGATGATCCGCGCAGTGCCGCGGGCAGTGCCGGGGGGCAAAACAAAGAGTGAGTGTTGTGCAGTTCCTCCGCTCGGACCGCGTCGTCCCCGCACTTTCCAACGGAGGAATCCCGCCATGAGCTTCGGCGACCCGAACAACCCGTACGGCCAGCAGCAGGGCCAGCAGCCCGGCTACGGCTACCCCCAGGCCCCGCCGGTCCAGCCCTATGGCGCCGGCTACCCGGTCGGCCCGACCGAGATGCCGGGCGGCGTGAAGGCGGCCCGCGTGATGCTCTGGGTCATCGCCGGCCTGCAGGTCATCGGCGCGGCCCTGCTCGTTCTCGGTCTCGCCGCCGTGGAGAAGATCAAGGACGACCCGACGCTCAAGGGCGAAGAGGGCTTCGACGCCATCACGAAGTTCTCGAGCGGCGTCCTGTACGCCCTGATCGCCCTGGCCGTGGTCTTCCTCGGCGGCGCGATCTGGGCTGCGATCCAGTGCGGCAAGGGCGGCAGCGGTGCCCGTATCGGCATCATCGTCTTCTCGTCGCTGTGCATCGTGTTCAGCCTCTACCCGTACTTCCCGCTGAGCCTGGTCCACCTCGTGCTCGCGATCCTGGTCCTGGTGTTCGTCGCCAAGTCCGATGGCTCCGCCTGGTTCAACCGCCAGCGCGCCTGATCGCGCCCGGCTTCGTACGAAGGCCGTAACACCCGCCGCCCGGCGCCGTGTTACGGCCTTCGGCGTGAAGGGCGCCTGTTCCGCGCACGTTTGAGCCGACCGCCGCCGCACGCACATGCGTACGGCCCCGCCGGCAGGAAACCGGCGGGGCCGTACGCGTGCTTGCGGTACAGCAGGAATCAGTGGAAGAAGTGCCGCGTGCCGGTGAAGTACATCGTCACGCCCGCCTTCTTCGCGGCCTCGACGACCAGCTCGTCACGGACCGAACCGCCCGGCTGCACCACGGCCTTGACGCCCGCGGCGGTCAGGATCTCCAGGCCGTCGGGGAACGGGAAGAACGCGTCCGAGGCGGCGTACGCGCCCCGTGCCCGCTCCTCGCCGGCGCGCTCGACCGCGAGCTTCGCGGAGTCGACTCGGTTGACCTGGCCCATGCCGACGCCGACCGATGCGCCGTCCTTGGCGAGCAGGATCGCGTTCGACTTGACCGCGCGGCATGCCCTCCAGGCGAAGGCCAGCTCGGCGAGCTCGTCGGCGGACAGGGCCTCGCCGGTGGCGAGCGTCCAGTTCGCCGGGTCGTCGCCGTCGGCCTGCAGACGGTCGGTGACCTGGAGCAGCGCGCCGCCGTCGATCGGCCTGAGCTCGACCGTGGCCGCCGGGGCGCCCTCGGCGCGCAGCACGCGGATGTTCTTCTTGCGGGCCAGGATCTCGACCGCGCCGTCCTCGTACCCGGGGGCGACGATGACCTCGGTGAAGATCTCCGCGACCTGCTCCGCCATCTCCGTGGAGACCGGACGGTTGACGGCGATCACGCCGCCGAACGCGGACAGCGGGTCGCAGGCGTGCGCCCTGCGGTGCGCCTCGGCGACATCGGCGCCGACCGCGATGCCGCAGGGGTTGGCGTGCTTGATGATCGCGACGCACGGCTCGGTGTGGTCGTACGCGGCCCGGCGCGCGGCGTCGGTGTCCGTGAAGTTGTTGTACGACATCTCCTTGCCGTGCAGCTGCTCGGCCTGCGCGAGGCCGCCGCCCGCGGCGGAGCCGGAGGTGTAGAGCGCGGCCGGCTGGTGCGGGTTCTCGCCGTAACGCAGCACGTTCTCGCGCTCCCATGTGGCCCCGAGGAAGTCGGGGAAGCCCGACTCGTCGGCCGGGGCGTAGGAGCTCGCGAACCAGGAGGCGACCGCGACGTCGTACGCGGCGGTGTGCTGGAACGCCTCGGCGGCGAGGCGCTTGCGGGTCGCGAGGTCGAAGCCGCCGGCCTCGACCGCGGCGAGCACGTCCGCGTAGCGGGCGGGGCTGGTGACGACCGCGACCGAGGGGTGGTTCTTGGCGGCCGCGCGGACCATGGAGGGGCCGCCGATGTCGATCTGCTCGACGCACTCGTCGGGGCCGGCGCCGGAGGCGACGGTCTCCTTGAACGGGTACAGGTTCACGACGACCAGCTGGAAGGGCTCCACGCCCAGCTCGGCGAGCTGACGCCGGTGGTCCTCGAGCCGCAGGTCGGCGAGGATCCCGGCGTGCACGCGCGGGTGCAGCGTCTTGACCCGGCCGTCCAGGCACTCGGGGAAGCCGGTCAGCTCCTCGACCTTGGTGACCGGAACCCCGGCGGCGGCGATCCTCGTGGCGGTCGAGCCGGTCGACACGAGCTCGACGCCGGCAGCGTGCAGCCCGCGTGCGAGCTCCTCCAGCCCCGTCTTGTCGTAGACGCTGACCAGCGCGCGGCGGATGGGCTTAACGGTGTCCGTGTTCACCGACATGAACCTTTCGTCCCTCAATGCTGTAGCCGTTACGGGCCAGACGCCCCACGACATCGACGAGCAGCCTTCGCTCGACTTCCTTGATCCGCTCATGGAGAGCGGCTTCATCGTCCGCGTCCCGTACCTCGACCACGCCCTGAGCGATGATCGGACCGGTGTCGACGCCGTCGTCGACGAAGTGGACGGTGCATCCGGTGACCTTCGCCCCGTACGCAAGCGCGTCGCGTACTCCATGGGCACCGGGAAAACTGGGGAGCAGGGCGGGGTGCGTGTTGACGAACCGCCCGCCGAACCGGGCGAGGAACTCCTTGCCCACGATCTTCATGAAGCCGGCCGAGACGACAAGGTCCGGCTCGTACGCGGCAGTGGCCTCGGCGAGCGCGGCGTCCCACTCGTCGCGGGTCGCGTAGTCCTTCACGCTCCGCACGAAGGTGGGCAGGCCGGCCTTCTCGGCGCGCTCCAGGCCCGCGATGCCGGACCGGTCGGCACCGACGGCGACGATCTCGGCGCCGTAGCCGTCCTCGTCGGCGGCGATGGCGTCGAGGAGGGCTTGCAGATTCGTACCGGACCCGGAGACCAGGACGACGATGCGGGCGGGGCGGGCTGGGCGGGCGGCCACAGGGGGACTCTTTTCGCGTTGCGCTGCGACTTTGTGTGGTCGTACGAACGAATCGTGTTCCCGAATACGGGGAACCCTACGAAGGCGCCGACCGTCAGCAACGATACCGGCACGCAGAACGGCCCCCACGGGACGGGGGCGTGGCCGGGAGGTAGCGTCTGTGGGCAGGGCCCGGCCCCGGACGGGCCGGGACGACGGGCATGACGAGGGGAAGACGTTCACCAGATGCTGGACCGCCGCCGCCGCCGTACGGACCTCCTGTTGCCGCGGGAGCGCCAGTCCACGGACGACAACAACCCCTTCGCGCCGCCGCCGGAGGGCAGGCCCGACCAGCCGTGGCAGCCACGGCGCCCCGCGAACGACGACCCGTCGCCGGATTCCTCGGACTCCTCCGGTTCCGGTGGGCCCGGTGACGGCGACCGTTCGGACCGGGGTGCGCAGTGGAGCAGCCGCCAGCCGGGCCGTTCCTCGGGCGGCGGCTTCGGCGGCCGCCCCGGCGGCCAGGGCGGCCAGGGCGGCCAGGGCGGCCAGGGCGGCGGACAGCGGGACCCCGAGGGCGGCGGGCCCGGTCCCGGCCTGCGCTGGGACCCGACGGACCCGATCCAGCGCCGGGCGCGCTACGCCCTTCTCTCCGGCATGTGGGCGTTCTTCTTCGCCCTCTTCGACTTCCCGGAGATCGCGCTGCTGCTGGGCTCGCTGGCGGTGTACTGGAGCATCAGCTCCCTGCGCGGAAAGCCTCAGCGCCGAGCGGTCGACGCGGTGACCTCCCCCGTGCCTTCCCCCGCCCCCGGCGCTCCGGCCTCCCCGAGCAGGCAGCAGATCACGGCGGCGGTGAGCGGCCTGGTGATGGCGGGCATCGCGCTGATGATCGTGGCGGCGTCGTTCACGGCGCAGCTGGTCTACCGGGACTACTACACCTGCGTGGACGACGCCCTGACGAAGTCGGGCCAGCTGGCGTGCAACGACCTGCTCCCGAAGCCCCTGCGGGGCGTGATCGGCGTCAAGGAGTAGCGACGACCGCCGCGCCTCGGGAGGAGCGTGCCCCCTGGCACCCGCCCCGGCGCTCGGTCCGTCGAGATGGTCACGGGGATCCGCGCGGACCCAAGAAGCAGCCCCGCCCGGCCAGGGCCCGAGCCGGCGGCCTCTCGCTGCTCTGCGGTCACCGGGCGACGATCGACTGCGCGACAAGGACCTGCGGCGGACACACCCCGGTCGCCCCATGGACCCCGCCCGGCCCCAAGGCTCCGGACCCGGTCACCGGCCACGCATCGGCTGCGCCGTCCGGACCTCGGGCAGACCTCCCGGCGGCCCATGGAACGGCCCGCCCGGCCTGCCCCGACAAGGACCGGAGCCGAGGCTCCGGACCCGCCGAATCCGAGCTCCGGCCGGTCCGGAAATCGCCCGACCGGGTGGAAATCCGCGGGCGGCCGCCCGCGGCGTGCCCACCTCCCGTATTCACTGGCTGCCGTCCGACAGGTCGGTCGGTTCCGGCTGCTGCACGACGACCGGACCGGCGGTGGGCAAGGTGGGCGGCCCGGGCTGCAGGTCCCGGTCCTCCGACCGCCCAACGCTCCCGGAGCCGGGGTCGGAGACCGGGACCGTCGGCCCGGGACTCGACCGCGCCGGGGCGGCGATCCCGTCCTCCGGGGCGGCACCGGCGGGCCCGGGATCCGGCGTGCCCGCCTCGGCGCGGGATCCGGCTTCCGCCTCCCGCGCACCGGGCTGCCCGGGGGCGGAGGCCAGGGGAGGAGCCCCCTGGCCGGCCGGGGCTTCCCCCGTCTGCCCGAGGGCCGGGGTGAACTCCGTCTTCAGGCCGCGCGCGCCCTTCTTCAGCGCCGACCAGCGGGTTTCCCCGGGCGCTCGTTCCGGCCGGGGCATCGTCGACAGGAAGTCGTACGGCTCGATCTCCCCGTCGGCAGCCGCCTCCTCGGGCTCCGGCTCCGGCCCCGGCCCCGACTCGTCGGCCTTCTCCGCGCGCGGGGTACGCAGTCGCCATGCCCGCAGGCCCAGCGCCACCGGTACGCCGATGCCGGCCGTCCAGGCCAGCGCCGCCGCGCCCGCCTGCCACCACACAGGTCCGAACGCGGACAGGCGGCCTGTGCCGAGCGGGCCGCCCGCGGCAGCCGTGAGGGCGGCCGTCAGCACCGCGCAGCCGGCCGCCGCGAGCAGCGCCGTGAGCGCGGTCTCGCGCCGGCCCCGGGCGACCTCGCGCACCCCGTGCCGCGGCGCTGCCGTCCGCAGCGTGAACAGCGCGACGGTGACCCCCGCGGCCAGCGGTACCACCAGAGCCGCCCAGTGCAGCGGCGTCCCGCGTCCCTCCGCGGGGACCGCGGCGAGCAGCGGGAAGGCCGGCAGCGCGGGCGTCCCGGCGAGGGCGAGGGGTGTCGCGGTCGCGCCCGTTCCGAGGGCGAAGCCGGTGCCGAGGCCGTAGGCGGCGCCCCAGGCCGCCGCGTTCGGCACCAGCGCGAGGGTGAGCAGCAGCAGCGCGAGGCGGCCCGGCCATTCCACGGCGAGCTGGAGGAACGATTCCTGTACGGCCTGGCCGTGCCACACCACGGACACCGCGACCAGCAGAGCGCCACCGCCGAGCAGGATCAGCGCCCCGGCGGCACCGGCCCGCAGCGCGACGGCGACGCGGGTGCGGGCAAGCGTCCGGCGCAGCCGCTCGGGCAGCCGGGCCGGAAGTGGCCCAAGGGGTCTCCCGTACGCCGTCCATGCCCCGCAGGCCGCCGCGACAGCGGTCACCAGCGGCACGTGCGTCGCGGCACTGTACGGATTCGCCGGGAGGGCGCCGCGCGCCGCGAGGAGCAGGAACGGTACGGCGGCCAGCACGTACCCCGCGGTCACGGCGCACACCGCGCCTCCCGTTGTCGGCCTCGGCCGCCCCGGGTCGAGCTCCAGCACATCGCGCGCCGCCCGGTGCGCCGACCACACGGGGAGCGCGACCAGCAGCAGCGGGACGACTCCCATGGGGGCGGGGGCGCCGGAGAGCGTGTCCGTGCGGACGAGTTCGGTGCCGTGTGCCAGCAGCCACAGCCCTGCCGCGACGTGCAGCGCGCCGCCCGGCCCGCGGTCCGGGAACGGCGTAGTGATCCACAGCGCCATGACGAGCACGGTGATCGCGCCGAACCCGAGACCGGCCGCCGTCGCACCGCGGACGAAGGCCGCGGCCAGCGCGGTGGCCGGCCGGCCACCCTGTACGAGGACCGGCTCCGGTGAGATCGGCGGGCTGCTCTCGGTCAGTTGGGTCACGCGGCCATGCTGCCAACGACACGCACCATAGCCGTGTAACGGACGAACACCGGCTGTGTCGCTCAATATACGTTTATGTACTTTTTCGCCGAGTGTGGCGCTGAAGGGAGCCCTTCATGAGAGCGACTCCTCTGCCGCCCCCCAAGGAACGCCGCCGCCTTCGCGAGGCGAAGGGCCTGACCGAGGAGCAGGTGGCATCGGCGCTCGGCGTCGCCCGCGTGACGCTCAGGTCCTGGGAGATGGGCCGCACCAACCCGCAGGGCCGAAGGCGCGAGGTGTACGCGAGGTTTCTCGCGGCCATCGGGGAGGAAGCGCCCACCGCCCCACGCGCTCCCGGCATGCCGCCCTGCCCACCCGGCGCGCTCCGCGCTCCCGCCGCGCCCGGTGTGCGCAGCGGCACCACCGCCCGGCCCGTGGACGCCCGAGCAGCTGCCGTCGTCGGCAGGACCCCCGCCCGGTCGGGGCCCGCCGTACGGCACACCCCCGCGCCGGCCCGTGTGCCGTGGGACGTGCCCGACATGGTGCCGCCCGCTCCCCCGCGCTTTCCGGACGCGACCCCGGGCGAGGCCTTCGACGCGCTGTACTCGTACACCGCCCCCGCCCTCGTACGCCAGACGTATCTGCTCACCGGCCGCCGCCGGCTCGCTCTCGAGGCGGTCGAGCGCGCCTTCCATCTCGCCTGGCAGCGCTGGCCCGAAGTCGCCGTCGACTTCGACCCCGCGGGCTGGGTCCGGGCCACGGCGTACGAGTACGCCATGTCCCCCTGGCACCGGATGCGCCGCGCCCACCGGCATCCGGACAGACCGCCGGTCACCGAACCGGCCCGGCAGCCGCTGCTCGCGGCGCTGCAGGAGCTGCCGCCCTCCTACCGCCGCACGCTGCTGCTCTACGACGGCCTGGGCCTGGGCCTGCCGGAGACCGCGGCGGAGACCGAGGCGAGCACCCCGGCGGCCGTGAACCGGCTGCTGCACGCACGGGAGGCGGTCGCCGAGCGGGTACCCGAACTGGGCGAGCCCGAACTGCTCCGGGAGGAGCTCAAGGCGCTGGCCAACGACGTGCCCGTGCCACGCCTGGCCCCCGCCCGCACCGTGCGGGCGAACTGCGAGCGCCGGGCACAGGTGTGGACGCGGGTCGCCGTCGTCGCGACGACGCTGATCGTGGCCGCGACAGCGCTCACGCTGTTCACCGCGCCGCGGCACTACGAGCCGCCGGTACCGCGGGGTGAGCGGGTGGAGGGCGTACCGGAGCCGCACAACGGGCCGCAGCGGCTCAGCAAGAGGGACCAGCAGCTGCGCGACAAACTGCGGGCCGAGCCGGCCCACGGCCCGAACCGTATGGCCCCCCAGCTCCGCTGAGCCGCCCGAGCATGCGTGTGGGCCCGCTCCCGGTCACCCGGGGGCGGGCCCACACGCACTGCCTGGAAGAACTCAGCCGCCGAGGATCTCGCGGGCGAGCTTGGCCGTCTCGGTCGGCGTCTTGCCGACCTTGACGCCCGCGGCCTCGAGGGCCTCCTTCTTCGCCTGGGCGGTGCCGGAGGAGCCGGAGACGATGGCGCCGGCGTGGCCCATGGTCTTGCCCTCGGGCGCGGTGAAGCCCGCGACATAACCGACGACCGGCTTGGTGACGTTGGCCTTGATGAAGTCGGCCGCACGCTCCTCGGCGTCGCCGCCGATCTCACCGATCATCACGATCAGGTCGGTCTCCGGGTCGGCCTCGAAGGCCGCCAGGGCGTCGATGTGCGTGGTGCCGATGATCGGGTCGCCACCGATGCCGACGGCCGAGGAGAAGCCGATGTCACGGAGCTCGTACATCATCTGGTAGGTCAGCGTGCCGGACTTGGACACGAGACCGATGCGGCCGGGCTTGGTGATGTCGCCCGGGATGATGCCGGCGTTGGACTGGCCCGGAGTGATGAGGCCGGGGCAGTTCGGGCCGATGATCCGGGTCTTGTTGCCCTTGGACTTCGCGTACGCCCAGAAGGCGGCGGAGTCGTGGACGGCGATGCCCTCGGTGATCACGACGGCCAGCGGGATCTCGGCGTCGATCGCCTCGACCACGGCGGCCTTGGCGAAGGCCGGCGGGACGAAGAGGACGGACACGTTGGCGCCGGTCTTCTCGATCGCCTCGGCGACCGAGCCGAAGACGGGTACCTCGGTGCCGTCGAAGTCGACGGACGTACCGGCCTTGCGCGGGTTCACGCCACCGACGACGTTGGTGCCGTCACCCAGCATGAGCTTGGTGTGCTTCATGCCCGTGGCACCGGTCATGCCCTGGACGATGACCTTGCTGTCCTTGTCGAGGAAGATAGCCATGGTTCGGAGTCCTCTTCCCTTACTTCGCAGCCGCGGCGAGCTCGGCGGCCTTGTCGGCCGCACCATCCATGGTGTCCACACGCTGCACCAGCGGGTGGTTGGCGTCGGAGAGGATCTTGCGACCCAGCTCCGCGTTGTTGCCGTCGAGGCGCACGACCAGCGGCTTGGTGACCTCTTCGCCCTTCTCGGCGAGCAGGGCCAGGGCCTGGACGATGCCGTTGGCCACCTCGTCACAGGCGGTGATGCCGCCGAAGACGTTGACGAACACGGACTTGACGTCCGGGTCGCCGAGGATGATCTCCAGGCCGTTCGCCATCACCTGGGCGGAGGCGCCGCCACCGATGTCGAGGAAGTTGGCGGGCTTCACGCCGCCGTGGTTCTCACCGGCGTAGGCGACGACGTCGAGGGTCGACATGACCAGACCCGCGCCGTTGCCGATGATGCCGACCTCGCCGTCGAGCTTGACGTAGTTGAGGTTCTTGGCCTTGGCGGCAGCCTCGAGCGGGTTGGCTGCGGCCTTGTCCTCGAGGGCCGCGTGGTCGGGCTGACGGAAGTCGGCGTTCTCGTCGAGAGACACCTTTCCGTCGAGCGCGATGACACGACCGTCGGCGACCTTGGCCAGCGGGTTGACCTCGACGAGGAGCGCGTCCTCGGCGATGAAGGTCTTCCACAGGGTCACCAGGATCTCGGCGACCTGCTCCGCGACCTCGGCCGGGAACTTCGCGGTCGCGACGATCGCGGCGGCCTTCTCCGGGGTGACACCCTCGTTGGCGTCGACCGGGACCTTCGCGAGGGCCTCGGGCTTGGTGGCCGCGACCTCCTCGATGTCCATGCCGCCCTCGACGGAGGCCATGGCCAGGAAGGTGCGGTTGGTGCGGTCGAGGAGGTACGAGACGTAGTACTCCTCGGCGATCTCCGGAGCGGTCTCGGCGATCATCACCTTGTGGACCGTGTGGCCCTTGATGTCCATGCCAAGAATCTGACCGGCCTTCTCGACCGCGTCGGCCGGGTCGGAGGCCAGCTTCACGCCGCCGGCCTTGCCGCGGCCACCGACCTTGACCTGGGCCTTGACGACCGAACGGCCGCCCAGACGCTCGGTCGCCTCGCGCGCCGCCTCAGGCGTGTCGATGACTTCACCGGCCAGCACCGGTACACCGTGCTTGGCGAAGAGGTCCCTCGCCTGGTACTCGAACAGGTCCACGCGCGTCCGTCCCTTTTCTGATGATCGCGGTTCGTTATCTGCGTGGGCGTGCCGCTGAGGGCAACGTGACGGCACTGTCACAAGGGAGGCACACACGGTGTCCGTGGCGCGGCATGTCCGCCTGGCAGGTTATCCCCGCAGCACGCGGGTCCCTAAATCGCAGATCACACATGGGCGGTGATTACGGTCACAGCTCTCGACCGGTTCACCACGGCGGAGGGACGGCCTCCGAATGCGGAGACCGTCCCTCACATGGTCGAGCAGGTGCTCAAACGTGCTCAGATGCCGTACGGCAGGTAGCTCGGGGTCACATCGGAGACCACACCCTGGGCGCCCGAAACAGCGTTGCCGGCGAGCGGTGAGACATCGCCCGTGACGTTCGCCGCTACACCCTGCGCGAACGGCTGGGCCTGGGAGGCGACGCCACCGGCGAACGGCTGCACGTCACCGGCCACACCCTGGGCGAGGCCGGTGGCGCTGCCGCCGATGCCGTACGTGACGGGCTGGACGTGGTCGACGACGGTCTCGGCCAGCGGCCGGACCGCGCCGGTGACACCGCCCGCGAACGGCTGGACCTCGGAGGCGACGCCACCGGCGAACGGCTGCACCTCGGAGACCACACCGCCGGCGAACGGCGTCACCTCGGACAGGACGCTCTGCGCGAGGAAGCCGGCGTCGCCGACCGCCTGACCGGCGACCGGGAGGGCGCCGGAGACGGCGCGGGCGGCGATGGGCGGAAGGACGTCGTGGCCGGTCTCGTCGGCGATCGGGCCGGAGGCGGCGACGACACCCTGGGCACCGGCCGCGGCCTGGCCCGGGGCCTGCTCGAGGTCCGGTGCGAACGCGGCGAGCGGACCGAAGAGGTAGTCGATCTCGTGCTGGGCGTCGACCGACGGGACCTCGACCGACGGAGCCTGGACGGCGGGAGCCTGGACGTGGGGGACGGCCGGGGCCTGGACCCGGGGGGCCGAGGGGGTCCGGACCTTGGGGGCGGAGGGGGTGTCGACGGAAGGAGCGACGTCCGTGGCGTCGGCGCCCTGGACCCCGGCCTTGACGTCCTCGACACCGTCCTCGACGACGTCGGTCACGTCGATGGCCTTGTCGGGCGTGGTGAGCTTCGCGGACACGGGCAGCTCGTCGGCGCTGGCCGCGGCGGTCCCGAGGGCCCACATACCCGTGGCGGTGGCGGCGACGGCTATGGAACGACGGATGTTCTTGTGCATGCTTGCGTCAGATCCTTCGAATTGTTTCGGCTGTCCGGAGAAATCCGGTGTGGCGGGCAGACCTGTCCCACCCCCGCGTGGCAGGTCGGATGCGGGGGAACGGGCTGCCCTAGCCGGGGAATTCGAGAATGTCGCGCGGCCTGTCACGAGTCGGCGGCTCGGCCGCCACCCAGCGGTCGCCGGTGGACGACGCCAGCGGCGATCCGTACGAGAACGTGGCCGCCTGCTGGTCGCCCGTACGGGATGTGTGGGACTCGCCGGACTGATGGATCGCGCCCTGCTGGGAGCTGCAGGGCCCGAACGGTTGCGGGGCGGGCACGGGCGCCGGCTCCGGGCGGACATCGCCCCGCTGCCGGCCGAGCGCACCCTGGCTGCCGAGGGTCCCGCCGAGGCGGTTCGCCGTGGCGGTCCCGTCCGTACGGGGGGCCGCCGTCCGGCCGTCACTGCCGGTGTGCGCCAGGGAGGCCGCAGCGGGGACGGTGGCCGTCTGCGGATCCGCGGCCGGGCCCTGACCCGTGTCGGTCGCGTCGCCGCCCGGGGACGAGGGGCCGCCGGGGACAGCCGGCAACTCGCCGCGAGGCGGCTTGGGCACGGGCAGCACCTCACCCAGAGGCCGGGTAAGGTCCCGCACGGTGTCCGTGACCGGCGCTGCCGCCTGGCGCAGGGAGTCCACCGAGCCCGTGGCCACCTGGCCCGGTTCACGGACCGGGACCGAACCGGCGACTCCGGCAGTGGTGGCGGTGGCGGTGGCGGCAGTAGTGGTTCGGGCTGCCTGTGTCTTCGCCTGCACGGCCGTCGACCCGGCCTCGGCCTGGACCTGGGATGCAGGCGACTCGGCCGCCTGCGCCTGCCCTGCGAAGAGGAAACCGACCGTCAGCAGGCCCCCGAGGAAGAGCATCACGTGCAGCGCGCGCGACCCGGCCGCCACCCGGCGCAGTGCGCGCGGGACGGCAGCGGAACCAAGCGCTGCGGCAGTCACGATGGAGGAAGCCTTCCGGGTCGGCCCCGGCCGGCGGAGGCCGGCCTTCCGGGGGATCGGGCACGATGCTCGCACGAGCCTCCCGGGGGCACGCAAGTCCTACGTTACTGATGGGTCGCCATGTCCGGTATGGGCAGGGGTCGCTTCTCGATCGCCGCCGCCATGACGTCCGGAAAGAGGTCCGGCGTACAGGCGAACGCCGGGGCGCCGAGCGCCGCGAGGGCCGCCGCGTGCTCGCGGTCGTATGCCGGTGTGCCCTCGTCGGAGAGCGCGAGAAGTGCGACGAACTGCACACCCGAGGCCTTCATCGCCGAGACCCGCTTGAGCATTTCGTCCCGTATGCCACCTTCGTAGAGGTCACTGATGAGCACGACGACGGTGTCGGCGGGCCGCGTGATCTGCGACTGGCAGTACGCGAGCGCCCTGTTGATGTCGGTGCCACCGCCGAGCTGGGTGCCGAACAGCACATCGACCGGGTCGTCGAGCTGGTCGGTGAGGTCGACGACGGCGGTGTCGAAGACGACGAGGCGGGTGGCGATGGAGCGCATCGAGGCCAGGACCGCGCCGAACACGGAGGCGTAGACGACCGATGCGGCCATCGACCCCGACTGGTCGATGCAGAGCACCACCTCCTTCTTCACCGACTGCGACGCGCGGCCGTATCCGATGAGCCGCTCGGGGACGACGGTGTTGAACTCGGGCAGGTAGTTCTTCAGGTTCGCCCGGATCGTGCGGTCCCAGTCGATGTCCCGGTGGCGCGGACGGTTGATCTTCGCCGAGCGGTCGAGCGCGCCGGTCAGCGTGGAACGGGTGCGGGTCGCCAGCTTCTTCTCCAGGTCGTCGACGACCTTGCGGACCACGGCCCGGGCCGTCTCCTTGGTCGTCTCCGGCATCGCCTTGTTGAGCGAGAGCAGGGTGCCGACGAGATGGACGTCCGCCTCCACGGCCTCCAGCATCTCCGGCTCCAGCAGCAGCGCGGACAGGCCGAGCCGGTCGATGGCGTCGCGCTGCATGACCTGGACGACCGAGCTGGGGAAGTACGTGCGGATGTCGCCGAGCCAGCGGGCGACGGACGGCGCCGACGCTCCGAGGCCGGCGGAGCGGCTGCCGCCCCGGGACGCGGCGCCGGAGCCCGCTCCGTAGAGTGACGCCAGGGCGCCGTCCATGGCCGCGTCCGTGCCCGCGAGGGCGCAGCCCGTGCCGTCGGCTCCGGACTCGCCGCCCAGCACGAGCCGCCAGCGCCGCAGCCGCTCGTCGTGCTCCGTCCGTGTCATCGGGCCACCCCCGCCAGGTTGTTGTCGTCGATGCGGTCACCTGTGGTGCCGACGATACCGAGGAGCAGATGCAGGACGGGCAGCACCGCGTCCGCGCGCCCCTCGTCCAGGCCGGGCCCGAAGCCGGGGGCCGCGGTCTCACTCCGCGCGGGCCCGGCCGTCGCCGCGGGTCCGCGTCGTACCAGCTCCCCCAGGGTGCGGCGTACACCCGGTTCGTACGCCGAGAACGTGCGGCGCAGCAGCGGCAGTACATCGGTGAAGGCGCCCGCGGGCACGGCGGTCAGCCAGGCGTCCACGAGCCCGAGCAGCCGCTCGTCATGGACCAGGAGGAGACCGCCTCCCGAGGCGCCCCCCACGAACCCCTCGATCCAGGCCGCTGCTTCGGCGGGCTCGGTGCCCGAAGAGAGAGCGAGGGCCATCAGCCGCGCGGCCTCGTCCTCCTCGAGCCGTCCGTCGTCCAGCAGCAGCCGGGCCGCACGGCCGCGGATCACGCCGGGGACGGTGTCGCGGCCGGCGAGCCTGCGCAGCACCGAAGTCCAGCGCTCGCCCACCTCACGGGCCTCGGGCAGCAGCCCTATCGCGGTGTGCACGCCGTCCAGATGGCCGCGCATCTCGGCCGCGCCGTCCGCGTCGAGCGCGGTGCAGGCGGGCGGCAGCCCGACACAGATCCGCTCGGCGATCCCGGCCGCGACCTCACCGAGCGCGGCCGTGTCCGTGGAACGTACGTCGCCGTACCGCAAGGAGCGGGCGAGGGCGGGCAGGGCCTGGGCGAGATGACCCACGTCCGAGTCCAGTGCCGCCCGGTCGGCCAGTGCCTTCATCACCACGGGCAGCGCGTCGGGCAGTTCGGCCAGCAGGCACTGCTCGGCGAGCGCGGTGACCTCGCCGAGCGCGGTGGCCGACACTGCCTGCGACTCGGCCTTCGCCGTGGCGGCGGAGAGCACCGTGGTGCCCCACACTCCGGCCTCGGCGACCTTGACGGACAGCTCGGGCTCCCAGCGCAGCCGCCAGCTCTCCCGGAAGGTGCCGGTGCTGCCGCGGCCGGTCACGGGCTCGCCCCAGCCGACGCTCAGCAGCCGCAGCCGGTGCAGCAGCCGGCTCCTGGCCGCGTCGGTGTCCTTGCGCAGATCCAGGTCCAGTTCGCGCTCGAGCGCCTCCGGCTTGAGCCGCAGGCTGCGCTGCCGGCGGGTCAGGTCGCGCTGCAGCGGCACGGCCGGTGCGCTGTCCGGCACCTCGCCGAGCACATCACCGACGATGAGCCGGTCACGGACGAGATCGAGCGGCACATCGGAGCCGTCGCACATCACGGCCCGTACGGCGTCGGTGGTCTCGCCCAGCCCGGCGAGTGGCCGACCGCGCATGACGGCAAGGGTCTGGGCAAGCCGGACGGCCTCGATGACATGGGCGGACGACACCATCCGGTCCTCGTCGCGCAGCAGTCCGGCGACCTTGGTCATCCATCGCTCGACAGGCCGGTCGGGCGCGCTGAACAGATGCCCGTACCAGCCGGGCGAGTCGATGCCCGCGCCGTAGCCTCCGTGCCGCGCCAGCCTGCGGTGCGTCCAGGGCACCCAGGTCATCTCGGTCCTGACCCTGGGCAGCCCTTTGAGGAGGGCGCGGTCGGCGGCGACGGTCGTCTTCTCCTCGAGAGCCGGAACATGCCACGCTCCGCACACAACGGCGACGTCGTCACCGAACTCCTTGCGCGCGGAACGCAGTTGGAGGCGCATATAGGCCTCGCGGACGAGATCCCGGTCGCGTCCACCGTGTCCGTACGCCTCCCGCAGGGCGGCCATGGCGTCTCCGAGCGCGAGAAACGGCCCGTACGGATCGGCATCGCGGTCCCCGGTGCCGCGATGCTCGATGACGTCTTCCCACCAGCGCTCGGGGTCGTCGTATCCGGCGGTCCCGGCCAGCACGGCGATCGGGTCGATGCGCAGCCCGGCCCGGTCCTCGGCGCCGCCCTCGTCGGTCTCCTCGCCGTCGGCCGGGTCCGAGGACTCCGCCGCGAGCGAGTGCGCGGCCGGCAGGTCGATGAAGCGCACCGCAACTCCACGGGCCAGCGCCCAGCGGATGGCCACCCACTCGGGGGAGAATTCCGCCAGCGGCCAGAACGCCGCCCTGCCCGGATCGTCCACCGCATGGGCGAGCAGCGCGACCGGCGGGCGCATCTGCTCGTCCGCGGCCAGCGCGAGCAGCGCGTCCCCCTCCGGTGGCCCTTCGATCAGCACGGCCGGGGGCGAGGCCGCGTCCAGCGCGGCCCGCACCGCCCGCGCCGAGCCCGGCCCATGGTGACGGACGCCGAGCAACAGCGGCCCGGTCATGCGCTCACCTCGCGGCAGGCGCGGTAGAAGTCCTTCCAGCCGTCCCGCTCGCGCACCACCGTCTCCAGGTACTCCTGCCAGATGACCCGGTCGGCCGCCGGGTCGCGGACGACCGCCCCGAGGATGCCGGCCGCCACGTCCCCCGGCCGCAGCACGCCGTCGCCGAAGTGCGCGGCCAGCGCCAGGCCTCCGGTGACGACGGAGATCGCCTCGGCCGTCGACAGCGTCCCGGAGGGCGACTTGATCTTGGTGCGGCCGTCGGTGGACACCCCGTCGCGCAGCTCCCGGAAGACGGTGACGACCCGGCGGATCTCCTCGAGCCCTTCCGGCGCGGCCGGCAGATCGAGCGAGCGTCCTATCTGGTCCACGCGCCGCGACACGATGTCGACCTCGGCGTCCGGTGTCGCGGGCAGCGGCAGCACCACGGTGTTGAAGCGACGGCGAAGCGCGCTGGACAGATCATTGACCCCGCGGTCACGGTCGTTGGCCGTGGCGATGAGATTGAACCCGCGCACCGCCTGCACCTCCTGCCCCAACTCCGGTACGGGCAGCGTCTTCTCGGACAGGATCGTGATCAGCGAGTCCTGTACGTCGGCGGGAATACGAGTGAGCTCCTCGACGCGCGCGGTCATGCCGTCGGACATGGCGCGCATGACGGGGCTCGGTACGAGCGCGTCGCGGCTGGGTCCGTGCGCCAGCAACTGGGCGTAGTTCCAGCCGTAGCGGATCGCCTCCTCGGGCGTGCCCGCCGTGCCCTGCACCAGCAGGGTCGAGTCGCCGCTGACGGCGGCGGCGAGGTGCTCGGACACCCATGTCTTGGCGGTGCCGGGCACGCCGAGAAGCAGCAGGGCACGGTCCGTGGCGAGCGTGGTGACGGCGACCTCGACGATCCGGCGGGGCCCCACGTACTTGGGCGTGATCACCGTCCCGTCGCCGAGTGTGCCGCCGAGAAGGTAGGTGGAGACGGCCCACGGCGACATCCGCCAGTTCACCGGCCGCGGGCGGTCGTCGGCCGCGGCGAGCGCCTTGAGCTCGTCGGCGAATGCGTCCTCTGCGTGCGGCCGCAGGGCCTCGGTAGCGGTGGTTGCGCCGGTTTCGGACACGGTCATGCTCCCCCTCCAGATCGTTCGACCCGATGTGTGATCCACGGTGCACCATGCCACTGACAATCACCCCGGCCGACCGTAAAGGCGCAGGTCAAGGGCGTTGTCAGTGGCGGGCCGTAGCGTCGTGGTCATGAATCAGCTGGGGGTGCGCTGGACGTCGGAACAGGTGCTGGCACTGGCTCCTGACGACGCGTCACGCAAAGCGGGGAACAAACTCGGCGCGGCCGGGCCGTGGTCGGGCGCGGGCAGCACCGGCTCGGGGGCGGTGTGGGGCCTGTGCAAGGGGAGCGGCAGCAAGCCCTACCAAACGGTGGTGGACACCGCGGGCCCCGCGTACAAGTGCAGTTGCCCGAGCCGGAAGTTCCCGTGCAAACACGCGCTGGGACTGCTGCTGCTGTGGGCGGCGGACGATCAGGCCGTACAGACCGTGCAGGACTCGGCGGTTCCCGAGTGGGCCGAGGAGTGGCTGGCAGGACGCAGAAAGCGCACGGAGGCCACGGAACAGAGCGGCGCGGGCGCGGGAGGGGCCGCGAGGAGCACCGATCCACAAGCGGTCCGGCGCCGCGCCGAGCAGCGGGCAGGGCGGATCACCGCCGGCGCGACCGAGCTGGAGCAGCGGCTGTCCGATCTGCTGCGCGGCGGCCTGGCCGCGGCCGAGCAGTCGGGTTACGGACTGTGGGAGGAGACCGCGGCTCGCATGGTCGACGCTCAGGCGCCGGGACTGGCGGGCCGGGTCCGCGAGTTGGGTGCGATCCCCGGCTCGGGGCCGGGCTGGCCGGTGCGCCTGCTGGAGGAGTGCGCGCTGATCCATCTGCTGGACTCGGCATGGCTGGGCCGTGAGCGGCTGCCGGAGCCGCTGGCCGCGACGGTGCGGACGAGAGTGGGACTCACGGCACCCGCCGACGGCCCGCCGGTGCGCGACCACTGGCTGATCCTGGCCCAGTACGACTCCGCGGACGGCAGAATCACCACCCGCCGCATCTGGCTGTACGGACGGGAGACGGGCCGCACCGCGCTGCTGCTGTCCTTCGGAGCCGCGGGCCGCTCACCGCAACAGGCCCTGCCGGTGGGGCTGATGATCGACGCGGAGGTCGTGCCGTACGGGGGCGCGGGGCAGCTGCGGGCGGACCTGGGCACGCCGTTCGGCGGGCCCGTCCCGATGGGCGGGGCGCCACCGGGCGGGTCGGCCGCGTCGGCCGTCGAGGCGTACGGCCGGGCTCTGCGCGACGACCCGTGGCTGGACTCCTGGCCGGTGACGCTGCAAGGCGTCATACCCGTCCCGCACGAGGACGGATGGCAACTGGCCGACGCGGACGGCAGGTCCGCGCTGCCCATGGCTCCCGCGACGCTCTCCCGTCCCGGGCTGTGGAAGCTCGTGGCGCTCTCCGGCGGCCACCCCGTCACAGTCTTCGGCGAGTTCGGCCACCAGGGCTTTGCGCCGCTCACGGCCTGGCCGGGGGACGGCTCCGAGACCGTCCCGCTCATCTGAAGGAGGCCCAATGACCAGTGAGGGAGTCCTCATGGCCGACAGCACCACGAGCACATCGGCGTGGGAGGAGCTCGTCACCGCGGCCCTTCTCGGCACCGACCGCCGTACGCCGTCCCCCGACCTGATGCCACCGGGCAAGGACGCCCCGGTCGCGCTTCTCGACGCCGCCGCGCTGCACACCGTACGGCGCAGGGCGGGTCTGGAGCCGGCGGTGGCCGCGGCCCGGCCGGAGGCCGCCCCGCACGACGGGCGCCCGGCGCTGCCCGCGCCCGCCCGGCGGCGGCTGGCCCAGTTGCTGGCCGACCGGTCCGTGCCCTCGGGCGGCGGCCGGCGGGGCACCGCCCCGGATCTGACCGAGCTGCTCCCCCAGTGGCTGGCCGCCGCCAACGAGCGCGGTTTCCAGGCACCGCCGCCGCTCCTGCCCGCACTGCTCGACGCCGCCCGGGCGCGTACGGATCTGCGGCCCCAGGCCCTCGCCTTCGCCGGGGTCCGCGGGCTGTGGCTCGCCCGGCTCAATCCGGAGTGGAAGTTCGCCCTGCGCGGCGGATCCGCCGGCTCCGCACTGCCCGACACGGGCGACACGGAGGGTGTGGAGAGGCTGTGGCAGGAGGGCCTGTTCGCCGAACGGGTCGCCCTGCTGACGGCCGTACGGGCACACGATGCGGGCGCCGCGCTGTCGCTGCTGAGCGCGACATGGGCCACGGAGCGCGCGGAGGACCGGCTGATGTTCCTCGACTCGCTGCGCGCGGGGCTGTCCGACGCGGACGAGACCTTCCTGGAGCAGGCCCTGTCCGACCGCAGCCGCAACGTGCGCGCCACGGCGGCGGAGCTGCTCTCCGCCCTGCCGGGTTCGGCGCTCGCCGGGCGGATGGCGGCGCGGGCGGCGTCCTGCGTCGCCCTGGACCACGGCGGCGACGGGGGCGCTGAGATCACCGTGGAGGCGCCGCACGAATGCGATGCGGACATGCAGCGCGACGGTGTGGTGCCGGCGCCGCCGTCAGGTCGGGGCGAACGATCCTGGTGGCTCGGCCAGTTGGTGGAGTCGGCTCCGCTGTCCGTCTGGCCCGACCGGCTCGGCGGCCGCCCGCCCGAGGAGATCGTCGCGCTGCCGGTGGCCGACGACTGGGACGACGAGCTGCACGCCGCGTGGTGCCGGGCTGCGGTGCGTCAGCGCGACGCCGCCTGGTCCCGCGCCCTGCTCGGCCCACCCTCCACGCCCCCGGCGACGGGCCCCGGCACGACGTCCCTGGCCGAGCGGTCCAAGCTGCTCGCGACGCTGCCGGCGGGCGAACGGGCATCCTGGGTCGCGGAGTTCATCGCGGCGCACGGGCTGTCGGAGGCGTTCCAGCTCCTCGGCGTCTGCGCGGTTCCCTGGGCTGAGCCACTGGGCCGCTCGGTGGTCGATGCCCTCGACATCGCGCGCGATGCGGGCAGCTACCCCTGGAGCTTCAGCGGCGTGATGGGCCTGGCGGAACGCTGCCTGGACCCGGCCGAGGCCCACCGCCTGGAGGCCCTGACGGCCACCCCCGACGAACCGGAGGACGCGTCACCGGGAGCGGGCGGTTACTGGTCGGAGGCGTTCCAGCGCCTGGTCTCCACGCTGACGCTCCGCGCGACGATGCACACGGAGCTGTCGCGACGGGACTGAGACCGGGACGTGGCGCGCCCGGGCGTGGCGCCCCCGGGATGCGGTGCGGTGCGCGTTCCGGGGGCGCGTGCGGTTGCAGGTGGGTGGGTGCGGGGGCCGTGGCCTCCGGAGCGGGGCACCCGGACTGCATTCCTCACCGCGCTACGCGCGAGCTGCGCCGCGTGGTGCGCCCCCCTGGAGCGCCTGTCCGGTTTCGGGTCGGGCGCCGTGGTCTCCGGAGCGGGGTACCGGACTGCATTCCTCACCGCGCTACGCGCGAGTTGCGCCGCTTCGCGTCAGGGCACCCCTCTCCTGCGACCCCGTCCCCCTCAAGTGGGTGGGCGGCCGCGGGACGGTGGCCGTTCCGAGGGACGGGCACAGCTTCCCTAGGTGGTGGGTGCGCGGCACGGGGGTCCGCCACACGAACCGGGTGGGGCGGGCCCGGGCCATATGGCCCGGGCCGGGGTCGTGTCCGGGACGGACCCGGCCACGCCGGAGAGGCGCGCCCCCGAGGGCGCCACGCACCCCGACCAGGACACGCCCGGGAAAACGCGCGCCCGAGGGCATCCGCGGACACGGGCGGGGCCGACCCGGATATGCCGCGCGCTCGAGGGCTACGCTCCGGCCGGCTCACGGACGTTTGCGTTGACCCAGTCAACGATCGACGCCGTCGTCGCCCCCGGGGTGAAGATCTCCGCGACACCCTTCTCCTTCAGCGGCGCGATGTCCGCCTCCGGGATGATGCCGCCGCCGAAGACCTTGATGTCCTCCGCGTCGCGTTCCTTCAGGAGCTCGATGACCTTGGCGAAGAGCGTGTTGTGCGCCCCGGAGAGGATCGAGAGGCCGATCGCGTCGGCGTCCTCCTGGATCGCCGTGTCCACGATCTGCTCGGGAGTCTGGTGGAGCCCCGTGTAGATGACCTCCATACCTGCGTCACGCAGCGCACGCGCGATCACCTTGGCGCCGCGATCGTGGCCGTCGAGACCCGGCTTGGCCACCACCACGCGGATCGGACCGGTCACACCCATCACTGCCTCCACATACCGACATACCGACTGCGCCGCCAGTGGGCAGACGCGGAGAGTGAACGAACGTTATCTCCAGAAGTCCAGCATCGCGCAACCCACCGTTTCGCGGAGGTCGGCGAGGGGGAAATCACACCTGGGACATTTTCGAAGCGCGTCGTACCGGCATCAGGCGTCGCACACGCCCGCAGGGACGGTCGCGCAGGGGAGCCGCCACGGGTCCACTCCAGGTGTCGTACCACCGCGCCGACAGCCGCACGGCACGGTGGTGCGGCACCGCCGTCGACCTCTCAAGCACCCCATGAGGGCACACGGGGGACGGAGCCGTCCTCCGTGTGCCGTTCGGGAGGTCGGCCATGAAGGTTCTGCCCTTCAACGTTCCAGCGCTCAACGTCTTGCCGTGCAACCTTCGACTCTCGACCGCCCTCCTGCGCGCCACCGCCCTTGAGCTGGCGATTCTCGCCGCGCACCTGATCCTTTACCCTTCCGGCCTCACCCCCGAGCGCCCTGCCCGCGCCGCAGCCCGCCGGAAGGGCCCGCTTCCCGCGGAAACGGGATCCGGGGCCGGACCCGCCCGGCTGCCGAGCACGCCCACGGCCGTCCCCGTCGTCCTCCTCCACGGCTTCATCGACAACCGCTCCGTCTTCGTCCTGCTCCGCCGCTCCCTGGCCGGTCCGGACCGACGCCACGTCGAGTGCCTCAACTACTCCCCGCTCATCCGCGACGTCCGCACCGCGGCCGAGCTGCTCGGCCGCCATGTGGAGGAGATCTGCACCCGTACCGGCCACAGCGAGGTCGACATCGTCGGGCACAGCCTCGGCGGTCTGATCGCCCGCTACTACGTGCAGCGCCTCGGCGGCGACCAGCACGTGCGCACCCTCGTCACCCTCGGCACCCCGCACTCCGGCACCACCGTCGCGCCCCTCGCCGGCGCGCATCCGATCGTCCGGCAGATGCGGCCCGACTCCCCGGTGATCGAGGAGCTGCGCAGGCCGGCCCCCGGGTGCCGCACCAGATTTGTGAGCTTCTGGAGCGATCTCGACCAGATCATGGCCCCGATCGAGACAGCCTGCATCGACCACCCGGACCTCATCGTGGAGAACGTGCGGGTGAGCGGAATCGGACACCTCGCCCTGCCGGTCCACCCCGCCGTCGCGACCCGCATCCGCCAGGCCCTCGACTCCGGAGAGTCGGCCACGGGCGCTCCTGGGGCTGCCTCCGTCGCCTGACCGCCCTTGCCCGGCAGACGTCCAAACATCGAACACTCATCGAACGTAGAGCCAAAGCTGTGCCGCAGACCGCCGAAAGACGGCCGAATGCCCGTTTCCTGCTTGCCCGGATGCCGCCGAAGATTGTCGCCGTCGCGTACCGCCGGGTACAGTCGCGCCACTGCTTCCCCCTGGGCCCCGTCATCAGGCGGCCCCGGGCACTGGTTCTGCTGCCGAGGCGAGAGAGAAGTTGGTGAACGACCAGCACACCCACGCCGGATACACCGGCTACGCCACCGGCAGCTTCGACTCCGACCCGCTCTTCGGCGCCCTTCCGGGCAGTTACGAAGAGGGCCACAGCGGCCAGTACGACTCGACCCAGTGGAGCACCGGGTCGCAGCCCACCACCGGCTACGAGGCCTACGCGACGGCGGAGCAGGCCCAACAGCCGCAGTACGACCAGCAGTACGACGCCACCGGCCAGTGGGACGCGAACGCCTGGAACCAGAGCGCGCACACCGGCCAGTACGAGACGGCCGCGGCCACCTTCGCCTACGACACCACCGGCCACTGGGCGACGCCGGGCTACGACACCGGCGCCTACGACGCCACCGTGTGGAACTCCGGCGCTGCCACGGGCACGACCGGCACGGCAGAGGCTTTCGTCCCGCAACAGTTCACGCCGGAGCAGGAGTTCGTCCCGGTCGTCGGCTACGACACCACCGGCTATGGGGCCAACGGCTACGAGGCGGCCGGTTACGAAACCGACAGCTACGGGGCGACCGGCCCCGAGGCGGGCTACGACGCCGGTTACGAGTCGGGCTACGACGCCACGGCCGAGTTCCAGAGCACGGAGTTCCAGGACCCCGACCTCCAGGACACCGACTTCCAGGCCGAAGCCGCGCCGGAGTCCGAACCGGAAGCGGCAGCCGAGTACGACTACGAGTACACGTACGAAGCCGAGGATGCCGCCGAGTCCGGCACCGAGCCGGATTCCGAGGCAGAGGACGAACACGACGCCCTCACCCGGACGATGGTCGCCGCCGTACCCTCCGCGTCGATCACGCCCCGCCCGGTCCGTCGCTCCGGCGGCAGCCGCGGCCGGCGCCGTACGCCCGCCAAACGCTCGGCCCTGCTGACCGTTGCCGTGCCCTCCGCCTGCGTGATGGGCGTCGCCGGTATCGCCGCCGCGTCCGTCGGCAACCTCAACGGCGCCGAGGCCAAGGACGAGACCGCCAATCTGTCGGCCGCCGAACCGGATTCCGTGAAGCCGATCGCCGCGAACAGCAAGATGGATACGCAGCTCGCCGCGCTCAGCGCCGACGCCCGCGACTTCGGCGACCGCGCCTCGCGCACCCAGGAACGCCTCGATCTCAAGGCGCGTCAGGAGGCGGAGAAGAAGAAACGCGAGGCAGAGGCGGCGCGACGCGAGGCACTGCGCCCCAAGTTCGTCCTGCCGGTGAAGCAGGACGGCCTCAGCGCCTACTACGGCCAGTCCGGTGTCAACTGGATGTCGTTGCACACGGGTATCGACTTCCCTGTCCAGTACGGCACCGAGGTTTTGGCCGCCACCGACGGCACCGTGCGCACCCAGTGGAACAGCGCCTACGGCAACATGGCGATCGTGACCGCCGCCGACGGCACCGAGACCTGGTACTGCCACCTCAGCACCACCAAGATCCGCTCAGGGTCGGTCAAGGCGGGCGATGTCATCGCCTACTCGGGCAACTCGGGCAACTCCACCGGTCCGCACCTGCACTTCGAGGTCCGGCCAGGTGGCGGCTCGGCGATAGACCCGCTGCCGTGGCTCCGCTCGCACGGCCTGAACCCGACGTAGCCGGACCGTCCGGTCCCTGAACCGGATGCAGACACGACCGTCCGACCACCGGGGGCCGCCCCGGCGGCCGGCCCCGCTCCCTCAGAGTTTCTGCACCGGCGCGTAGCGCAGCAGCAGTCGCTTCGGCTTGGTGTCCCCGAAGTCGATCGTCGCCTGCGCGTCGGCGCCCGACCCCGTCACCGCCACCACGGTCCCCAGACCGAACTGGTCGTGCGTGACCCGGTCGCCCACCACCAGCGAGATCACCGGCTTGTCGGTCGTACGTCGCGTGGCGAACCCCGAGGCGCCCCCGCGCGAGCGCGTGGACGACAGCGACGAGGCGATACCCGACGTCGGACCGGCGGGCGCGGCCATCGGACCCGTACGCTTCCAGTCCAGGTGCGCTCCGGGGATCTCCTCGAGGAAGCGCGAAGGCGGGTTGTACGAGGGCTGCCCCCAGGCGCTGCGCATCGACGAGCGCGTCAGGTACAGGCGCTCGCGGGCGCGCGTGATGCCGACGTACGCCAGTCTGCGCTCCTCCTCCAGCTCCTTGGCCTGGCCCAGCGCCCGCATGTGCGGGAAGACGCCGTCCTCCATACCGGTCAGGAACACGACGGGGAACTCGAGCCCCTTGGCGGTGTGCAGCGTCATCAGCGTGATGACGCCCGAGCCCTCCTCGTCCTCGTCCGGGATCTGGTCGGAGTCGGCGACGAGCGCCACCTTCTCGAGGAACTCGGCGAGCGTGCCCGAGCCTTCCTCCTGCCCCCGCTCCTGCTCGAACTCGAGCGCCACGGCGGCCAGTTCCTGGAGGTTCTCGATACGGGTCTCGTCCTGCGGGTCGGTGGATGCCTGCAGCTCGGCGAGATAGCCCGTGCGCTCCAGGACGGCCTCGAGGACGGTGGCGGGTCCGGCACCGGACTCGACGACCGTACGCAGCTCCTCCATCAGCACGTTGAACCGCTTGACGGCGTTGGCCGAACGGGCCGCCATGCCGTATGCCTCGTCCACGCGCCGCAGCGCCTGCGGGAAGGTGATCTTCTCGCGGAGCGCGAGGGCGTCGACCATCGCCTCGGCGCGCTCGCCGATGCCCCGCTTGGGCACGTTGAGGATGCGGCGCAGCGGCACGTTGTCCTCGGGGTTGGCCAGGACACGCAGATACGCGAGCACGTCCCGGACCTCCTTGCGCTCGTAGAAGCGCACTCCTCCGACGACCTTGTACGGCAGGCCGACGCGGATGAAGATCTCTTCGAAGACTCGGGACTGGGCGTTGGTCCGGTAGAAGACGGCGACGTCGCCCGCCTTGGCGTCGCCGGCGTCGGTGAGCCGGTCGATCTCGTCGGCGACGAACTGGGCCTCGTCGTGCTCGGTGTCCGCGACATAGCCGGTGATCTGGGCCCCTGCTCCGGCGTTCGTCCACAGGTTCTTGGGGCGGCGGCTCTCGTTGCGCTCGATGACGGCATTGGCCGCGGAGAGGATCGTCTGGGTGGAGCGGTAGTTCTGCTCCAGCAGGATCGTGGTCGCGTCCGGGTAGTCCTCCTCGAACTGGAGGATGTTGCGGATGGTCGCGCCCCGGAAGGCGTAGATCGACTGGTCGGCGTCGCCGACGACGCACAGCTCGGCCGGCGCCAGGTCCTCGTACCCGCTGCCCACCAGTTCGCGTACGAGCGTGTACTGAGCGTGGTTGGTGTCCTGGTACTCGTCCACCAGGACGTGGCGGAACCGTCGCCGGTAGTGCTCGGCGACATCCGGGAACGCCTGCAGCAGGTGGACGGTGGTCATGATGATGTCGTCGAAGTCCAGGGCATTGGCCTCGCGCAGCCGTGCCTGGTACATCCGGTACGCCTCGGCGAGCGTCTTCTCGAAACCGTCGGCAGCCCGGTCCGCGAAGGTCTCCTCGTCGATCAGCTCGTTCTTCAGGTTCGAGATCTTGGCGCTGAAGGACTTCGGCGGGAACTTCTTCGGGTCCAGGTCGAGGTCACGGCAGACCAGGGCCATGAGCCGCTTGGAGTCCGCCGCGTCGTAGATCGAGAACGACGAGGTGAAGCCCAGCTTCTTGGACTCGCGGCGCAGGATGCGGACGCACGCGCTGTGGAACGTCATGACCCACATGGCGTTGGCGCGCGGGCCGACGAGCTGCTCGACGCGCTCCTTCATCTCGCCGGCGGCCTTGTTGGTGAAGGTGATCGCCAGTATCTGGCCGGGGTGGACGCTGCGCGTCCCCAGCAGATGCGCGATCCGGTGGGTCAGCACCCGGGTCTTGCCGGAGCCGGCTCCGGCGACGATCAGCAGCGGGGAGCCCGTGTGCACGACGGCGGCACCCTGTTGTTCGTTCAGCCCCTCCAGCAGGGCGGACGGGTCCAGGACGGGGCGCGGGGCGCCGTCGCGGTAGTACCCGTCCCGGGCCGGGGGCACGTCGAAGGCACCCTCGAAGAGGTCGTCCGGAACCGGCTCCGGGGCCGCGTCCTCGGGGGGCGGCGGGTGCTCCTCCGCCTGGGGCTGGAGGTCTGCCAGGAAGCTGTCGTCAAAGAGGCTGCTCATCGCTCTACGAGTCTAGGCGGCCGCACCGACAGACGTGGCCGCCATCCGGATCCGGCCGGTATCCGCTGCCGGGCGCGGTACGCGACCGGGCGTACGGACGGGGCGGCCGGGGGGTGACGTACCCACGCTCACGCCCGGGGGAGGCCTGCACACGGGCCCGGGCACCACGCCCCGGCGGAATGTGGAGGATCCGGCGAGGGTCGTGCCGCTTACCCGGGCCGCGCGCCACCCACCCCCCGGGCAAGGTCACGAAAATGTATCGGACATTTCGAACATCAACCTTCCCAGCAACCGCACGAGTTGGCTAGCGTGCTCCCCCAGGCGGCCCGTACCCCCCTGGCGACCCACGTCACATCGGGCAACCTGCGCCGAATTCGGGCTTTTCGCAAGGAAGTTCGGAACCGGGGACCCAACACGCACAACTGGGGTGAATCGGGCCACGTTCCACCGGCCCGTAGGGCGTCTTCCGTTGCGCCCGAACCCGGCAGCTAACCCGGTAGGCGGTCCACGGAAGAAGGAGATGTCGGCCTTGGCGTCGCATCGCAAACCCCGCAGCCGTACTGCGAAAACCTCACCCGCCGTCGGGTTCACGACGGCCGCCCTCGCCGGTGTCACTCTCCTGTCCACGCAGAGCGCCAACGCCACGCCCGCCGAGCCGAAGCCCTCCATCGAGGAGGTGCAGAAGAAGGTCGACGACCTGTACCGGCAGGCCGGCACCGCGACCCAGACCTACAACAAGGCGAAAGAGGCCACGGACGACAAGCGCCGCGAGGTCGGCCGGCTGCTCGACGACGCGGCCGAGCGCACGGACAAGCTGAACGAGTCCCGTCGCGCCCTCGGCAACTACGCGGCCGCGCAGTACCGCACGGGCGCGGTCACCCCGACCGCCGCGCTGCTGTTCGCGGACAGCCCCCAGGCGTACTTCGACCAGACCCAGCTGATGGACCGTATGACGGACCAGCAGCGCGAGACGATCGACGCGTACGAGACCGAGCGGGCAGCGGCCGCCGAGCAGCGGGTGGAGGCGACGAAGAGCCTCGCGTCGCTCACCGAGTCCCAGCAGGCGCTGCGCGCGAGCAAGAAGACCGTCCAGTCGAAGCTCGCCGAGGCGCGCGAGCTGCTGTCGACGCTGACCGCGCAGGAGAAGGCTCGGCTCGCGGAGATCGAGCGCCAGAAGGAAGAGGAGGCGCGCCGCAAGGCCGAGGCGCAGGCCAAGGCGGAGGCCAAGGCCCGCGCCGAGGCGGAGGCCGAGCGGCAGGAGCAGGAGCAGCAGAACGACACGGGCACGGGTGCGGGGGCCGGGACGGGTACCGGCACGGGCACGGGCACGGCCGACGGCAGCTACGCGGCCAAGGCCGACAAGGTCCTGGCCTTCGCCCGCGCCCAGATCGGCAAGCCGTACGTCTGGGGCGCGACCGGCCCCAGCTCCTACGACTGCTCGGGCCTGACCCAGGCGGCCTGGAAGGCGGCCGGTGTCCAGCTGCCGCGCACCACCTGGGACCAGGTGAAGGTCGGCGAGCGCGTCGCGACGGGCGACCTGCTCCCCGGAGACCTGGTCTTCTTCTACGACGACATCAGCCACGTCGGCATCTACATCGGCGACGGCAAGATGATCCACGCGCCCAAGCCGGGTGCGAACGTCCGCGAGGAGTCCATCTTCTACATGCCGATCTACGGCAGCGTCCGCCCCGCCTGACGGGTCACGGAACGTGTAGGGCCGCTTCAGATCTGTCGGATTCTCATCGATCTGTCGTCAACCTGTCGTCTGCGACAGATCGATGAGAATCGCCCCGTCGAACCACACCGCCCGACAACGCACGGCAATGCCCTGCTCCGGTCCCTGGACGCCGATCACATCCAAGCGCTGATGCGCTCCGCACCCGGCCCCGACCAGATCACGCCCATGCCGGACTCAGCCAGCTCGGCCAAGGCCGCAGCTCGCCTCACCACCCGGCAGAACCCCGGACCGCTCAAGCCTTTCGGCGTCAGCATGACCCGCCGAGCGAATCCGAATCACTGGGCCCTGCTGCCGATCTCGAATTGTTTTCCTCACTGCTCCTCTTCGCCTCAGCTGGTTGACGTTGCAACGAAGTGGCGGGTTGCCTCGCCCCCGGCGGTCGAGCGGGCCTGGAGGGCACGGGCGTTCTTGGCGTCGGTGCTCGATGGGCTCGTCCCACCGCCTGGCTGCCGCCCAATGACCGGATCTGACAGAAAGTCGTCATTGCAGCCATCGAGCCCGTGGCGGAATGATCAGCGCATGCTCCAACCGCACAGAGTCGTCATCGCGGCCTTCCCCGGCGTCGAACTGCTCGACGTCACGGGTCCGGCCGAGGTGTTCTCGGTCGCCACACGGGTCGCCGACGCCGGTGAGCCCGGATACGTCGTGCGGATCGCGACGGCCGACGGCGGACCGGTGGTCACCTCCAGTGGCGTCCGGCTGATGGCCGACCTGACGCTGCAAGAGGTGGACGGCTACGTGGACACGCTGCTGGTGTCGGGCGCGGTCACCGTGGGCCAGGAGGGTGTGGAGCCGGTGCTCGACAGCGGGATCATCGACTGGCTGCGTGAAGCGGCGCCCCGAACCCACCGGATGGGCTCGATCTGCGCGGGCGCGCACCTGCTGGCCGCGGCGGGCCTGCTGGACGGCGTGTCCGCCACGACGCACTGGCTCACGGCCGCGCGGTTGGCCGCCGATCACCCGCGGGTCGCCGTCGATCCGGACCCGATCTTCATCCGGGCCGGCCGTGTGTGGACCTGCGCCGGTATCACATCGGGGATGGACATGGCGCTGGCGATGGTCGCCGAGGACCACGGCCAGGATCTCGCCCTGACCACCGCCCGGATGATGGTCATGTACGTCAAACGCTCCGGCGGCCAGAGCCAGTTCAGTGTCCCGCTCGCCGTCCCGACCGCCACCGGCGACCGCATCGACGACCTGCGCGTGTGGCTCGGCGAGCATCTCACCGACGACCTCTCCGCCGAAGCCCTTGCCGCACGACTGCATCTGAGCGTGCGCCACTTTTCACGACTGTTCCGCCAGCGCACCGCCACCACACCGGCCGCCTACGTCGAGTCCGCCCGGCTGGAGGCCGCCCGCCGATTGCTCCAGGAGAGCGACCGCAGCCTGCCGGAGATCGCCGCCATCAGCGGCCTCGGCTCCGTGGAGACCCTGCACCGTTCCTTCCAGCGTCGCCTGGGGACCACCCCCGCTGAATACCGGCGCCGCTTCCGCTAGGCCCTACGCATCCACCGACCGCCCACCGCCGCGCACACCACCGCCCGGCGGAACGCAGCCACGCCCGCACGAACGGCACACCACGACACCACCAGGGAGAAAACTGTGTCCCCAACCAAGGTCGTCCCCATCCCGGTCATGGGTCGGCACAGCATCAACGCCTACCTGCTGCTGGGCCGACGGCCCGTCATCGTCGACGCCGGGACGCCCGGAAGCGGGCAAAGGATCTACGAGCAGGTCGTCGCGCACGGCGTGGACCCCACCGACATCTCGCTGATCGTCATCACCCACGGCCACATCGACCACTTCGGCTCCGCCGCCGAACTGCACCGCCTGACCGGGGCACCGGTGGCAGGCCACATCGCGGACCTCGGACCTTTCCGCACCGGCCGGGTCCGCGAACCATACCTGCCCACCGGCCCGATGGGCCGCCTCATGGCCAGGAACAAGAATCTGCACGTCCAGGCCGAACCGCTCGAACCCGACGTACTTGTCCGCGGTGAGACGGCCCTGGAGGATTTCGGGATCGCAGCGCGCATCATGCCCACCCCCGGACACACCGCCGGGTCGATCTCCGTGCTTACCGACCAAGGAGACCTCGTCGCCGGCGACCTGGTCGCCAACTCCTTCATGGGCCTCATCCCGGGCCGCCCGGCCAACCCTCCCTTCCACGACGACCCATTGCACAACCTCGCCAGCCTGCGGAAGATGCTCGCCCTCAACCCCACCAGACTCCACGTCGGACACGGCACCGCGCTGGAACCCGAGCGGGTCCGACGGTGGGCCGCCCGGGAACACCACCGTCTGTCCCGGCTCAAAGCAGCCGGGCGAATCGCTACCCGTACGGACAACCACACAGCCTGACCGGCAGCCGCAGCACCGGCGCCCCCTGCCGTCGCCCGCACACGGCCTACCCCATGGCCCTCCCCAGGCCGGCTGACTTGGGCGGTCGGCATTGTGGTTGGCCGGATCGACTGAGCAGGTTTGTCCCCACCCCGAGCACGGGGTGGGGAACAACTTCAACGAGTCCCATCAGGCCCTCGCCGTCACACTGAGCCGCTACGAACGCCCAGCTCACAAGCGCCCGGGCGCTGCTGTCCGTTCATGATGTCCTCACGTCCAGAGCGTCGCGATGAAGATGTTCGCCACCGTCAGACCGCCCACCGCGCCGAACAGCGCCTTGTCGGCCTTCTCCTCGTCACGCTTGACGTAGACCAGGGCCAGGATCACCACCAGGACCGCGAGCTTGATGCCGATCTTGAGGTTGTTCACCGGCTGGTCGTCGGCCTGGTTGAGGCCTACCAGCACGATGCCCGTGACCAGCATCGTCAGCGCGCCGTGCAGCATCGCCGGGATAAAACGTGCGGTACCGGCACCTATCGCCTTCATCTGGGTGAGGAATCCGCCGAGGAGCGAGGCGATGCCGATGATGTGCAGGGCGACGAAGACATTGATGAGTACGTCCATGGGCGGAGCCTAACCGCGGCCATACCACCGCCTCCCGGTCGGGTGAGCCTCATCAGGGGCATCGGTCAGTGCAGTGCGGCAAATGGGGACCCGGGCGGGGGCCCGTACACACAAAGCGGTCCGGGCTGTCCACCTTCGGACACTTTCGGTCCTTGTACCTCCCGCCCGTGACCGCCAGGTTTAGCGTCCTGCCTCAGGTGGCCGAACTCCCCCGCCGCCGTCCGGCAGTCGGACGGCCTCGGCCGCCACCGCCGAGAGATCCGGCGGCGGGCCGCTTCCCCTGTGCGGCGCGCCGCCGGACCCGCAGGGATGACGGAAGGACGTGGACGCCCTCGTGGCAGCGCACCGCAGACCCAGGCAGCATCCGTTCGGCGGCCCGGCCGCCCGTACGGCCGCCACACTCGCGCTCGCCGGCGCCGCGACCGCCACGGGGTTCGAGGGGGCCGCGCAGGCGGAGCCGCAGCTCACACCCGCCCAGATCAAGGCCCGCATCGACAAGCTGTACCAGGAGGCGGAGGCCGCCACGGAGAAGTACAACGGGGCCAAGGAACGGTCCGCGGGCGCCCGCACGTCGCTGGACGCCCTGCGCGACGAGGCGGCCCGCAGGACCGAGCGGCTCAACACCTCCCGCAACGCCCTCGGTTCCATCGCGACCGCCCAGTACCGCGCGGGCAGCCTCGACCCCGGGCTGCAGCTGGCGCTCTCCTCCGACCCGGGCGAGTACCTGGAACGGGCCGCACTCGCCGAGCGGGTCGGCGAGCGGCAGGCGGTCGCGATCGCCGGGGTGCGGCAGCAGCAGGTGGAGATCGCCCGGCTCCGGGCGCAGGCGGGCGAGCGGATGTCCGCACTCGAGGCCGACCAGCGCGAGCTGGCCGAACGCAAGTCGACCGTCCGGGACAAGCTCGCGGCCGCCGAGCGCCTGCTGACCGAGCTCACCGCCGAGCAGCGCGTTGCCTACGAATCCGGTGCGCCGGCCGACACCGGCTCCCGTGCCGATCGCTCGGCGGCGCCGCGCGGCCCCCTCCAGGCTCCCAACAGCCGGGCGGCGCAGGCCATCGCGTATGCCTACACCGCCCTCGGCAAGCCGTACGTGTGGGGCGCAACCGGCCCCAACTCCTTCGACTGCTCCGGCCTCATGCAGGCCGCCTGGCGCTCGGCCGGAGTGTCACTCCCCCGGACCACGTACACCCAGATCAACGCCGGACAGCGTGTCTCGCGCCCCGAACTCGCCCCCGGTGACCTGGTGTTCTTCTACTCCGGGGTCTCGCATGTCGGTCTCTACATCGGCAACGGCCGCATGATCCACGCCCCGCGTCCCGGCGCTCCGGTCCGGGTCGCGCCGATCGACCAGATGCCGTTCGCGGGCGCGACCCGGGTCTCCTAGGGCGCCTTCGGAACGTGCCGGAAGACGGCGCGGGCGGCTCACACCAGCCGTCGGGCCGTCGCCCATCGCGTCAGCTCGTGCCGGTTCGACAGCTGAAGCTTGCGCAGTACCGCGGAGACATGCGACTCGACCGTCTTGACCGAGATGAACAGCTGCTTCGCGATCTCCTTGTACGCATAGCCCCGCGCGATCAGCCGCAGCACCTCCCGCTCCCTCTGGGTGAGCCGGTCCAGGTCCTCGTCCACCGGTGGCGCGTCCGTCGAGGCGAACGCGTCGAGCACGAAGCCCGCGAGCCGCGGCGAGAAGACGGCGTCGCCGTCCTGTACCCGGAAGATCGAGTCGACCAGGTCGGTGCCCGTGATGGTCTTGGTGACATAGCCGCGGGCCCCGCCCCTGATCACCCCGATGACATCCTCGGCGGCGTCCGAGACGGACAGCGCTAGGAAGCGCACCGGGTGCTCCGCAGGCGCCATCAGCGGGGCGCAGCGGCGGAGCACCTCCACCCCGCCGCCGCCCGGCAGATGGACGTCCAGCAGGACGACCTCGGGACGGGTCGCGGTGATCACGGTGACCGCCTGGTCCACGTCGGCGGCCTCGCCGACGACCTCGACGCCTGTGCGCTCGGTCCGGCCGATCTCGGCCTGCACCCCCGTGCGGAACATCCTGTGGTCGTCGACGAGCACGACCCGTACGCGGCGCTCCACGCTCTCGCCGCCTCCCGCTTCAGCAGCCTCGGTCATCCGTCCGCCCTCTCCATCTCGAGCTCCACTTCCGTGCCCCCGCCCGGCACGGAACGAAGCCGCGCCGTCCCGCCGTTGCGCTGCATCCGGCCGATGATCGATTCTCTGACGCCCATACGGTCCTCGGGCACCGCATCCGGGTCGAATCCCGGCCCCCTGTCCCGCACCGACACGAACACCGTACGGCCCTCGACCTCCGCATAGACCTGTACCGCCCCTCCCTCGCCACCGTACTTGGCGGCGTTGACCATCGCCTCGCGTGCGGCCTGCATCTGTGCGCCGAGTTTGTCGTCGAGCGGGCAGTCCCCGACGACCACGACCTCCAGCGGCACCCCGTGCTTGTCCTCGACCTCGGCGGCGGCCTTCTTGACCGCCTCGGCGAGGGTGGCGGGCTCCTCGTCCTCGTCCTTGCCGGTGCCCTCCGGCTTGTAGAGCCAGTTGCGCAGCTCGCGTTCCTGGGCACGGGCCAGGCGGCGCACCTCGCCCCCGTCGTCCGCGTTCCGCTGGATCAGGGTGAGCGTGTGCAGTACGGAGTCGTGGACATGGGCCGCGACCTCGGCGCGCTCCTGGGCCCGGATGCGCATCGTCCGCTCTTCCGAGAGGTCCTGCGTCATCCGCACCAGCCAGGGGCCGGCGAGCAGGGCGACACCGGCGACGACGGCGATGGCGGCGGTCAGTACGTTGCCCAGCTGGGCCGCCGAGCCGCGCACCACCATGAACACCGTCAGGCCCATACCGACCAGGGCGACACCCGCCAGCCCGCGGACCAGCTGCAGCAGCCGCCGGCGGCGGCCGCCCGTCGACAGGGTGGCCCAGCGGGCCCGGCGCGCGTTGTCCGCCTGGCGCCACACCAGGACCACACCGGCCCCGATCAGCAGAGTCGGCCACACATACCGGTTGGCGCTGCCTCCCGTGTCCACGTTGCCCGCGAAGACCGCGGCGCCGATCAGCAGCGCCACCAGGGCGAACAACTGCCCCTTGTCGGGCTTGCGCAGCCTGCGGCGGCCGTCGGGCATGGTCTCGAAGACCGAGCGCGGCTCGGCGGCGCGGCCGCCGACGCCGAGCGGCACGACGATCCAGAAGACCGCGTACAGCAGCGCGCCGAGGCCGTCGGCCATGAACAGACCGAGGAATATCAGGCGCACCCAGACGACGGGCAGGCCCAGATGGCCGGCGAGGCCGCGGGCGACGCCGCCGAGCATCCGGCCGTCGGCACTGCGGTACAGCTTGCGCAGCGGCTGCTCCTCCGGCGCGGGGGCGCGGGAGGGGCCGGCGGGGCGGGGCGTGGCGACGGGCATGCACCGATCGTCACACGCACGGACAGGCCGCGGTATCAGGGTCGTCCCTTAAACCGCCCCGGAGAGCGCCCCTGACTCCCGGGGGCGATATCAGGGATCGTCCAGGGTCGGCTCCGGTGCCGTCGCGCCGATCGGCCCGTCACCATGGACGTATGACTGAGCCGACCACTCCGCCCGGGGAGCCGTACGCCGGCGGGCAGCCACCGACGCCGGCCGCCGCGGCGCCGACCGACGTGCCGCAGCTGCGCCGGGCGCCCGGCCACAAGGTCGTCGCCGGCGTCTGCGGCGGGCTCGGCCGGTACTGCGACGTGGACCCGGTGATATTCCGGATCGTCGTCGGTGTGCTCTCGGTGACCGGCGGCATCGGCCTGATCTTCTACGGCTTCGCCTGGCTGCTGATCCCGTTCGAGGACGAGGAGGAGAACGAGTTCCGCCGGCTGCTGTCCGGCCGGGTCGACGGCGCCTCGCTGACGGCGGTGCTGCTCGCTCTGATCGGCTGCGGGCTCTTCCTGTCGATGATGGGCAGCGAGGGGACGCTGGCCTTCGCCGCACTGCTCTCGCTGGCAGTGCTCGGCGCCGCCGTCTGGTCGAGGCGCCGGACGCTCACCACGCCGGACGGCGCACCGCTGGACCCGGCGTCGGCGCACGCGGTCGCCGAGGCCCCGCCCGAGACCAAGGCGCCGCCCGCGCCCGACAGCCCGTCGTGGTGGCGGGACCCGATCGTCAAGGACGGCACGACCGGCCTGGTACCGACCGGGTATCTGTGGGGACCCGAGGGAGCGGCGGCCGAGGCCACGCTCATGCGCTCGCGCCGTGACGAGGCCGCCGCGTACGCCGTCGCGCGGCCACGCGGACCGCGGGGCATCGGGGGCACGGTCTTCCTGCTCGCGCTGCTCGCGGGAGGGCTCGGCACCGGGCTGAGCTGGGACAGCCGGCCGCTGGGCACCAGCCTGCAGATCGGGCTGGTGTGCGCGCTGGCCGTGTTCGGGCTCGGGCTGCTGGTCAGCTCCCTGCTCGGGCACACGGGCTTCGGCACGGTCCTGCTGACGCTGATCACGGCGGGGCTGCTGGCGGGGGCCGCGGCCATACCCAAGGACATCAGCACGCGGTGGGGGGCACGGGACTGGAGACCGGCGTCGGCCGCTGCCGTCCAGCCGCGCTACGAACTGGGCACGGGTCAGGGGACACTCGACCTGTCCACCCTCACCGTGCCCAAGGGGGAGACGCTGGCGACGCAGGCACAGGTCGGGGTCGGGCAGCTGCGGGTCGTCGTGCCGAAGGATGCCGCGGTGACGGTGCGCGCCGAGGTGGGTCTCGGTGACATCCGCCTGCCCGCGGACGCCGCGGACGACATCGACGTCACTCCCGGGCAGGACCGGCGGACCACGCTTCCCGCCCCCGCGGGCGCCAAGGCGTCCGGCACGCTGGAGCTGGAGCTGGAAGTGGGCATCGGACAGGTGGAGGTGACCCGTGCCGCGTCATGAGGTCCCGCAGTCGCCGCGCGCATCGCACGGGGCCCGGCACGAGCCGCGGCATCGGCTGCGGCACGAGTTCCGCCCGGGCAGACTGCTGGCAGGGCTGTGCGTACTGGTCACGGCCCTGCTGTACGGCGGGGATGCGGCAGGCGCCTGGCACACCCCTTGGTATGTGGCGTTCCCGGTCGTCTTCGGCGGGCTGTTCGTGGCCGGCCTGGTGGCCTGGGCGCACTACGGGATACGGCGCCGCCGGGCAGCGATCAGCGCGTCGAGGGACAGCAGCGGCGCTCCGGCCAGCACCAGCGGCAGCCAGGCCATCAGATAGGCGAGGTCGTTGCCGTAGTAGTACGGCTCGGTCTGCCAGCTCACGGTCAGCCACAGGCTCAGCGAGATCAGCGCGCCGCCGAGTGCGGCGAGCCGGGCCAGCAGGCCGACGAGGGTGCCGATGCCGACGGCGAGCTCGCCGAAGGCGATGGCGTAGCCGAAGCCCTCGGGGCTCTTGAGCGCCAGGTCGACCAGGGCCGGGACGGCGGAGGTGTCGCGCACGCTGCTCATCAGCTCACCGATGGAGCCGGAGCCGGTGGCGGACATGAACTGGCTGTCGGTGAGCTTGTCGATGCCGGCGTAGATGAAGGTCACGCCGAGGAAGATGCGCAGCGGCAGCAGGGCGAACCGGCCCGCCCGCGCTCTGAGGCCATCGCGCCTGTCCGGGGGATCGTAGGTCTCTGTCGTCCGATACGTGTGTGTCATCGCTGGTCCCGCCTTCGGTTCAGCCGTCAACTGACCATACGTACGACGAAGCGGGCCCGCTCACCAGGCACGCGGCACACACTGGTACACGGGAGTGGACAAAGGACCGGCCGGGATCGACCGCGGCCGCCGCGGTTCAGTCGGTCACGTCGATGGGGCAGCGGTTGCTCTCGACCCCCGCGGCCGTCACCACCTGGACATCCAGCCGTCCGGGCTCGACTTCCACCGGGATCGGCACGGTGAGGACGGTGTCCGTCGGGTTGGCGAACCCGCCGGGTACGGGGATCAGCGGGACATGCACATGCACGGATCCGATCCGTACCACCATCCGGGCCAGCCGGTCGGGCGTACTCGCGCCCGGCGGGACGAAGCCGATGCCGCGGATCTCGATGTCGTCGCCGGTGCGCAGCGGACCGTCCAGGTCGCCGGCCTCGCGTGCCCGGACCACCGAGAGCACGACGGGTCTGCCGCCCTCCGCGTACTTCCCGGCGAAGTAGGTCGCGGCCGAGACCGCCACCAGCAGCGTGAGCCCCCACGGCAGCTCGGGCAGCTGCTCGGGCCGGCGGGCCAGCCGTATCAGGGCGAACACCACGGCGACCGTGCTGACCAGCAGATACTGTGCGTCGGCGAAGTTGCCGCGCCCGGCGTCGTCGCACAGCAGATCCGCCGCACGAGGACGGTCGGCGGGCAGCTTCTGCAGCCGCTGCCGGTGGACGCGCCGGGCGACGACGCGGCGCACCACGACAGCGATCGCGCATACCAGCGCCAGGGCGCACAGCAGGCCCGCGCCGTGGGAGAGACCGAGGCCGTCCGCCAGTCGCTCGCGTGCGGCGGGCGAGGACGCTGCGGCCTGCTGGAGGGCGAGGAAGAGGACCGCGTAGCCGGCGAGCAGCACCCAGCCGGCGGCCACGGCGCGCGAGGTGGACAGGCGGTTGTCCTCGCCGATCAGGGGCGCGAGCAGTCCGCCGCGTGCCCGGTGCAACCAGGCCGCGCCGGTCAGCAGGGCGCCGACAACGAGCGCGGCGAGCAGACCCGCCGTACGGGTGCCGGTCCAGCCGGCGCCCATCGCGGTCACCAACTGGCCCAGCGCGAGGGCCGCGAAGGCCGCCCAGACCACGATCAGAGAACCCTGCCGGACCCCACGCAGCCAGGCCGCGCCCGCCGCACGGCGATGACCGGCGACCGTACGGGCCGACTCGGTCAGTTCGTCCGACACCCATTGGCGCGAGGCGCCGGGCGAGTGGGCGACTCCTGCGGGCAGTCCCTGCCCCGCGGCCAGTTCGTCACGCCGGGCGGTGAACTCGGCCACCGCACGCCGGTGCCCCTCGCGCGCCTTGTGCGTGCATGTGTCGCACTGTCCGGCTTCCTGCACCGCCACGATCCGAACGCCACCTTCCCGCTCCGCCGACGCGCCCCGTGAACTGCCGCGTGATGTCAGGGAATTGTGCCGTACGCAAGCCGCCGCCACCCCGATGGCCGAGGCCTGGACGGGTGAATTGCAACCCATTTGATTGACGCCGACGGATTCACGTCGGCGCATCGATGCCACCGCCCCCGCGTTGCGCGGCCGGCCAACCTTACTGCGGCAGATCGGGTTCCGCTCGGCTGATCTGCCGCCACAGGGGCTGATAGTTGATCCATGCGGCGAGATCCGTGCCCAGCTGCCCGCGGGTGGCCATCGCGTCCCGTGGTCCGATGAGCACCGGCTTGCCCGCCGCCCGTGCCGTGAGCTGGACCTGCGCGCAGCGTTCCATGGAGATGAACCACCAGGCGGCCGCGTCGACCGAGTCGCCCACGGTCAGCAGGCCGTGGCCCCGCAGGATGACGGCCTTGCACGCACCGAGGGCCCCCGCGATCCGGCGGCCCTCGTCCTCGTCGACGGCCACCCCGGTGTACGAGTCGACCAGCACATGGTCCTCGTAGAACGCGCACGCCTCCTGCGTGATCGGCTCGATCAGTTCACCGAGCGCGGCCAGCGCCCGCCCGTGCACCGAGTGGGTGTGCGCGACGGCGACGACATCGGGCCTGGCCCGGTGGACCTGGGCATGCACACCGAAAGCGGCCTGATTGACGTGATGGCGCCCGGCGACGACCCGTCCCCGCTCATTGACGAGGACCAGATCGCCCGCGCCGACCTGGGCGAACGGCACACCGAAGGGGTTCACCCAGTAGCAGTCGGCGTACTCGGGATCCCGCGCGCTGATGTGCCCGGAGACCCCCTCCTCGTACCCGAACCGCCCGAACAGCCGAAGCGCTCCGGCCAGCCGCTCCTTGCGGTACGCACGCTCGTCGGCCACGGACTCGTGCACGGGCGGCATCGCGAAACGCAACCGCTCCACGGGTATCGGCTCCGGCGCCTGGGGGTCCGTCATGGCGCGGAAGGTACCTCCGGGGACGGCAACTGGCCATACACGTCACGCGGCTGGGCCCGCCCGCCGCCAGAATGTGCACATGACCGCACCGATATCCCCCCTCGTCTCCCTCCTCGGCCTCGAACGGCACATCGAGGGCGGCTGGTTCCGGGAGACCTGGCGCACGGCGGGCTCGACCACCCCGCCCGGCTACCCCGGTCCGCGCGCGTACGCCACCGGCATCCACTTCCTGCTGCACCCCGGCGAGAGCTCGCGCTGGCACCGGGTCCGCTCGGACGAGCTGTGGCTCTGGCACCGCGGCAGCCCGCTCCACCTGCACCTGGGTGGTACGGGTGAGGAGCCGGCGGCCGCCACCACGCTGGCGCTGGGCCCGTCGGTGGAGTCCGGCGAGCAGCCCCAGCTCCTGGTCCCGGCGGGCACCTGGCAGTCCGCGGACCCGGCGGGCGACGAGCCGGTCCTGGTGACCTGCGTCGTCGCGCCGGGCTTCCACTACGACGACTTCACGCTGGAACCCTGAATACGGCGACGCCGCCGCCCACATCGGTGGGCAGCGGCGTCGACCGGGGACCCGCGGGGAGGGTCACTCCCACTCGATGGTGCCCGGCGGCTTCGACGTCACGTCGAGGACCACGCGGTTGACGTCCGCGACCTCGTTGGTGATCCGGGTCGAGATCTTCGCCAGCACGTCGTACGGCATCCGCGTCCAGTCCGCCGTCATCGCGTCCTCGGACGAGACCGGGCGCAGCACGATCGGGTGGCCGTAGGTGCGGCCGTCGCCCTGGACGCCGACGCTGCGGACATCCGCGAGCAGCACGACCGGGCACTGCCAGATGTCACGGTCCAGACCCGCCGCCGTGAGCTCCTCACGGGCGATCGCGTCCGCCTCGCGCAGCAGGTCCAGGCGCTCCTTGGTGACCTCGCCGACGATCCGGATACCGAGGCCGGGGCCCGGGAACGGCTGGCGCTGGACGATCTCGTCCGGCAGGCCGAGCTCCTGGCCGACCATGCGTACCTCGTCCTTGAACAGCTTGCGCAGCGGCTCGACGAGCTCGAACTCGAGGTCCTCGGGCAGGCCGCCCACGTTGTGGTGCGACTTGATGTTGGCGGTGCCGGTGCCGCCGCCGGACTCGACGACGTCCGGGTAGAGCGTGCCCTGCACCAGGAACGCGACGTCCTCGCCGTGCTCGGCCTCGGCGATGATCTCGGCCTGCGCCTGCTCGAAGACCCGGATGAACTCACGGCCGATGATCTTGCGCTTCTCCTCGGGGTCGGAGACCCCTGCCAGGGCGGAGAGGAAGCGCTCCTGCGCGTCGACGACCTTGAGCTGCACGCCCGTGGCCGCCACGAAGTCCTTCTCGACCTGCTCGGTCTCACCCTGGCGCATCAGTCCGTGGTCGACGTACACGCAGGTCAGCTGGGAACCGATCGCCTTCTGGACGAGCGCCGCGGCAACCGCCGAGTCCACGCCGCCGGACAGACCGCAGATGGCGCGCTTGGTGCCGACCTGCTGGCGGATGGCCGCGACCTGCTCCTCGATGACGTTGCCGGTGGTCCAGTTCGGCTCGATGCCGGCGCCCCGGTAGAGGAAGTGCTCCAGCACCTGCTGGCCGTACGTGGAGTGCATCACCTCGGGGTGGTGCTGCACGCCGTACAGCTTCTTCTCGTCGTTCTCGAAGGCGGCGACCGGCACCACGTTCGTGGAAGCGGTGACGGTGAAGCCCTCGGGGGCGGCGGAACAGGCGTCACCGTGCGACATCCACACCGACTGCTCGGCCGGGGTGCCCTCGAAGAGCGTCGAGCCGGGCTTGGAGACATGCAGCGGCGTACGGCCGTACTCGCGGGCACCCGTGTTGTCGACGGTGCCGCCGAGCGTGGTCGCCATCAGCTGGAAGCCGTAGCACATACCGAAGACGGGGACCCCGGCCTCGAAGATCGCGCGGTCCAGGCGCGGGGCGCCCTCCGCGTACACGGACGAGGGGCCGCCGGAGAGGATGATCGCCTTCGGGTTCTTGGCCAGCATCTCGGCCACCGGCATGGTGGACGGGACGATCTCGCTGTAGACCCGGGCCTCACGGACACGGCGGGCGATGAGCTGGGCATACTGCGCGCCGAAGTCGACAACGAGGACTACGTCCGGGTTGGATGCGGGCGCGGCAGCGGGGGACGCTGAGGACACTACGGCGGCCTTCCGGCATTGGGAGGGGGTCTGTATCCGTCGATTCTACCGGCGCGCGCGGGCCGGTTTTCGTCTCACCATCCGAACCGGACTTTGGCCCCGGCCGGGCAGCAGGTCCATACTGTCCGCATGCACGCGCAGCTGACCTTCGTCTTTACCTATGGCACCGGCCCGTCCGGCTGCCATGGTCGTGCTGCTTGAGCAACTGACAAGCGACTTCCCAGGCGCCCCGGGCCGACAAGGCCCGGGGCGCTTCGGCTTTTCCGGGCCATGCCGCTCCGGGGCCCCGGCCGAACGAGGAGCCCCACGAGATGACCGCCAGCACCGTCACCCAAACCGCCGCCGGCACCGCGACCGGCACCGCCGCCGAGCAGGAGAAGGCCGCCGCCGAGAGGACCGGCGCCCGCACCGACGAGGCCGCGAACGTGATCACCGGCGCCCGTGAGCGCATCGACGCGCTCGACGACCGGATCATCGGCCTGATCCAGGAGCGGATGGCCGTCTCCGCCGTGATTCAGGAGGCCCGGATCTCCTCCGGCGGCCGCCGGGTGAACCTGGCGCGCGAGATGGAGGTCCTCGGCCACTACAGGGACGCGCTCGGCAGGCCGGGCACGTCGCTGGCGATGACGATGCTGGAGCTGTGCCGGGGCCGTATCTGAGGGCGCACGCGCGTATCGGGTCGGCTCTCACCCGTACGGCGCGTGACCGCACCGGCCGCACTTCGTTGGGCCCGATGTCCGTGCCAGCCAGGGGCGGGCCCCGAAGGAAACCACGCGTGGCTCCGCTGGAGCGTGTGACGTACTGCAGGTACGTCGTGGGACCTCGCCCCAGCGCGCGTGACCGGTCGGCAGGGGACAGCAGCCGGTCACCCCAAGGGCGGTCGGCTCCCGGGGACGCCCGGGGCCGACCGCACCCGGTCGGAACGGGTGCAGGCCGCCACCCGCACAGAGCGCGCGAAGGCAAACAAGTCTCCCTCCGCCACCACATTGCGACCACCGCACCACAGGTCGAACGCCCGGATCCCCTCCCCCGTACCCCGGGCCGACGACCGCTCCCCCGCGGCGCATCCCCCCGGCGCCGCGCGCCTCGGCACCGGCGCTGCCCTGATGCCGGCGCCGACCACGAAGGGCCCCGCGGAGCGCACTCCGCGGGGCCCTGTTCGGCGGCCGCAACGAAGGCAGCCCAGGCACGTCCCTCCGCCATGTGACGGGAGCCACATAAACTTTCTGTCAGTCCGGGGACAACCATTCACACGGGTCACAGGTCATCCATGCGTAACAACGGCCTCACCCGTGTACGTGCACCTCGGACCCGGAAGGCCCATCCAGACTCCGTGCCGCGTTCCGCGGTACCCAGACTTCGTTGAGGTCTTCATGAAGCTTCGCCGCGCCATGGCCATCGCCGCCGCCACGGCTGTCATAGCCCCCGCCACCTTCCTGGCGGCACCGGCTGCGTACGCGGACGACCCCGCCCCGTCCGCGAGCGCGAGCGAGACCGCTCCGGCCCCGACGGCGAGCGCGAGCGAGACCGCTCCGGCCCCGACGGCGAGCGCGAGCGAGACCGCTCCGGCCCCGTCCGCGAGCGCGAGCGAGACCGCTCCGGCCCCGTCCGCGAGCGCGAGCGAGACCGCTCCGGCCCCGACGCCGTCCACCAGTACGCCCGGTGAGGACGAGGAGGACCCCAACGAGGAGTTCCTCTACTGCGAGGAGCTGGACGAGGACTTCGAGGAGAAGGCGCTCGGCGTCAAGATCTCCGGTCTGCCCGGCAAGATTGTCGCCGGCAGCGGCTGGGAGAGCTTCAATCTCACCATCAGCAACAACTCGAAGGCCGACCTCAAGGGCGTCGCTTTCTGGGCCGAGGTCGAGAACTACGAGTACGAGGACGAGGACAAGTTCCTCAGCAAGTACATCGACCTGGAGTTCCGCATCCCGGGCACCAACGAGTGGGAGCGGATCGGCGACGACGAGTACGCCGGTGACTACTTCTGGGGCGTCGAGACCATGAAGTCCCAGGACTTCGTGAAGATCGACCTTCGCGTCAACATCGACAAGAACGCCCCTGCCGGCGACAGCTACTCCTTCGGCACCGGTGGCTACCTGGGTGACGTGGACGGCCAGGAGTGCATCGCCGAGAGCGCCGGCAAGCAGGTGGACTTCACCATCCTGGCGCCGGGCAGCTCGAACGAGAACCCGGGCGAGGCGAAGCCGGGCGAGGGCAAGCCGGGCGACAAGGGCCCCGACACCAAGCCGCAGGGTGACGTCAAGGAGCTCCCGGTCACCGGCAACCTCGCCGAGACCGGTTCGGACTCCCAGCTCCCGGTCATCGGTGCCATCGGCGGCATCGCCATCGTCGCCGGTGCCGGTGCCGTCTTCGCCATGAAGCGCCGCAAGGGCAACGTCACCGCGTAACACCGCACCACACGTAGAACCCGGCTCTTGAGCCACACAGAGGCCGCTGCACTCGGAGGGGGGTGCAGCGGCCGACGTGTGTCCTGGGACCAGGGCTACTTCTTCGGCGGAACCGTGGGCATGCCCAGGAACGGCAGCTTCAGCGCGCCGAACGCGTCCGCCGGGACCGCCGGGGACTTCGGGGTCACCGGGGACAGACGCGTGTACGCGTCGCCCTGGGCCGGGCGCTCGTCATCCTCGCCCTTGTTCGGCCACAGGGACATCGCCCGCTCCGCCTGGGCCGTGATCGTCAGGGACGGGTTCACGCCCAGGTTCGCCGAGACCGCCGAGCCGTCCACGACCGAGATGCCCGGGTGGCCGTACAGCCGGTGGTACGGGTCGATGACGCCGTCCGCCTCCGTCGCGCCGATCGGGCAGCCGCCCAGGAAGTGGGCGGTGAGCGGGGTGCCCATCAGTTCGCCGATGTTGGACCCGGCGAATCCGTTGATCTCCTCGGCGAGCAGCGAGGCCGCGCGGGTGGCCGCCGGGATCTGCTTGGGGTTCGGGGCACCGTGGCCCTGGCGGGCGGTGAGCAGCCCCTTCCCGAGGCCCTTGGGCTTGCGGTACGTCGTCAGCGAGTTGTCGAGCGACTGCATGACAAGGCCGATGATGGTCCGCTCCGACCAGCGGCGGTTGGACAGGGCGCGGAGGGCGAGCAAGGGGTGGCGGACCATGTTCCCGGCCCAGCCGGCGACCCGGCCCTTGGCGCGGTAGGGCACCTGCAGGACGGTCATGCCACCCATCGCGTTGGAGCCCCTGCCGTAACGGACCGGCTCGATATGGGTGTTGGCGTCCGGGTGGATGGAGGACGTGATCGCGACGCCGCGCGTGAAGTCGACCCTCTCCTCGCCGTGGCGCTTGCGGTAACGGCGGTTGCCGGTCTGTGCGCCGACGATCGCCTCGGAATTGGTACGGGTCAGCTCACCGAGCCGTCCGGAGATCCGCGGCAGCAGTCCGCCGTCCTTCATCCGGTGCAGCAGGGTCTGGGTGCCGTACGTGCCGGCGGCGATGACGACGCGGCGCGCGGTGAACGTACGCCCCTTCCCCTTGCGCTTGTTGTCACTGGGGAGGGTCTTGACGGCGAAGCCGCCCTGCGCGTCCTCCGTGACGGCGACGACCGATGTCATCGGGTGGATGACCGCACCCGCCTTCTCGGCGAGGTAGAGGTAGTTCTCGTTGAGGGTGTTCTTCGCGCCGTGGCGACAGCCCGTCATGCATTCGCCGCACTCGGTGCAGGCCTTGCGCGAGGGACCCGCTCCGCCGAAGTAGGGGTCGGCGGTCTCCTCGCCCGGCCTGGCCTTCGCGCTGCCGACCCCATCCCCGCCGACCGCATCCCTTCCGTCTCCGAAGAAGACGCCGACCGGTGCCATGTGGAAGGTGTCGCCCACGCCCATCGCCTCGGCTGTCGCCTTCAGATGGACGTCCGAGGGCGTCATGGTCGGGTTGAGCCGCACCCCGAGCATGCGTGTGGCCTGGTCGTAGTACGGCTTCAGCTCGTCGTGCCAGTCCGTGATGTCCTTCCACTGCGGGTCGTTGAAGAACGGCGACGGCGGCACGTAGAGGGTGTTGGCGTAGTTGAGCGAGCCGCCTCCGACGCCGGCGCCGGCCAGGACCATGACATTGCCGAGCAGATGGATGCGCTGGATGCCGAAGAGGCCGAGGGCAGGGGCCCAAAGGTAGTTGCGCAGGTCCCAGGAGTTTTTGGGCAGCGTCTCGCGGGTGAAGCGGCGGCCGGCCTCCAGGACGCCGACCCGGTAGCCCTTCTCGGTCAGCCGGAGTGCCGAGACCGAGCCGCCGAAGCCCGAACCGACCACGATGACGTCGTAGTCGTACGCGGCGTCGGCGCCGGCATCGATGCCGTTCTCGTCCTGTTTCTGGGCAGGGGGGACCTCGGACATGGCTCTCCTCGTCAAAAAGCGTGCGGGTGCGGGGGTGTCAGCGCAGGCGCAGGGCCTTCATCGCCTTGAGGCTGAAGCTCATGAACGCCGCGTACTTCTCGTCGTCCATCCCGAACGACGGCGCCAGCGGCATCAGTCGCTGCTGGGCCACCGTCTGTGCCTCGGTGTACTTGAGGATGCCCTCGGAGCCGTGCCGCCGGCTGAGGCCGGAGTCCTTCATGCCGCCCATCGGCGACCGGACGCTGCCGTACGCGGGTGCGTAGCCCTCGTTGATGTTGACGGTGCCGGTGCGCAGCTTGGCGGCCACGGCGTGGCCGCGCTTGCCGTCCTTGGTCCAGACGCTCGCATTGAGGCCGTAGGCGGTGGCGTTGGCCTGCTCCACGACCTTGTCCTCGTCCGTGAACCGGTAGAGGGACACGACCGGGCCGAAGGTCTCCTCGTTGCAGACGGCCATGGGCGCCTCGACACCGTCGAGGATGGTGGGCTCGTAGAAGAACGGGCCGATGTCGGGGCGTGCCCTGCCGCCCGCGACGACCGTGGCGCCCTTGGCGACGGCTTCGTCGACATGACGGGTGACCGTCTCCAGCTGGCGCTCGCCGACCAGGCATCCCATGTCGGCGCCGTACGCGAGCGAGTTGCCGAGACGCATGGCCTTCGTCCGCGCCGCGAAACGCTCGACGAAGTCGTCGGCGATCGACTCGTGGACGTACAGCCGCTCGATGGAGATGCACAGCTGGCCGGCGGAGGAGAAGCAGGCGCGGACGGCACCCGCGGCGGCCTTCTCGACGTCGGCGTCGTGCAGCACCAGCATGGCGTTCTTGCCGCCGAGTTCGAGCGATACGCCGATGAGGCGTGCCGCCGCACCCTGGGCGACCTCGCGGCCGGTGCGGGTGGAGCCGGTGAAGGAGACGTAGTCGGCGTGCTTGACGACCTCGGGGCCGACGACCGGGCCCTCGCCGATGACGACCTGGAAGACGCCGGCCGGCAGGCCCGCCTCGATGAGCAGATCGCGGGCCCACAGGGCGGTGAGCGCGGTCTCGGTGTCGGGCTTCATCACGACGGCGTTGCCGGAGACGAAGGCGGGCAGCGCGTCGCCGACGGAGAGTTCGAGCGGGTAGTTCCAGGGGGCGATCTGGCCCACGACACCGCGCGGCTGGCGCAGTTCGGTGGTCCTGGTGAGGACGGGGACGACCCCGGTGTGCCGCTTGGGCTTGAGGTAGGAGGGTGCCGTACGGCCGTAGTGGCGGGAGGCGACGGCGACGGCCAGCACCTCTTCGTGCGCGTGCAGCCGCGCCTTGCCGGTCTCCAGCTGGATCAGGTCGAGCACCTCGGCCTGGCGCTCGAGGATCAGGTCGTGGAAGCGCAGCAGTACGGCGGCGCGGACGCGCGGCGATGTGGCGGCCCAGACGGACTGTGCGGCACGGGCGCGCTCGAAGGCGGTGGCCACGTCCTCGGGGGTGGACTCGGGCAGGTCCGCCAGCTTCTTCCCGGTGAACGGGGTGTGGTTCGCGGTACGGCCCGAGCCGACCACGTCACGGGTGAGCTGCGCGACCACCTCGGGGGTCACCACGTCGGCGGCGGTGCGTGCACCGGCCGGGGAGGCGGCTGTCGGGTTGGTGCCGGTGGGGGCGGCAGCGGTGGCGGCAGGGGCCTGCGAGTCCGTCATGGGGGCGAGAGTATGCGGCAATCCCCGCTTTGGGTACCCGTCGGTAACGGCTTTTCACCGGCCCCACACGATTGCGCCAGTGATCACTGGCGGATAACCCCTGATCAGCGGCTTTTACAGCCCTTGGATCTTCAAATGGTGGACGACGCGATCGAAAAGCAGATCACCCTCCTCGGCCGCCCAGCCCTCCGCGGGGCCTGAGACCCGTAGCCGCCAGTAGACCTGGTTCGCGCCCTTCCCGGTGACGACGACGCGCTCCTGCCAGCGCAGGCGGATCGGGTCCTCGTTCGAGTCGTCGTACGGCACGTAGTCCACACGCGTGTCGAACGCCTTCACGCCCTGCTGCGTGGTCGACGCGGACGTCACGTCCTGGTCCTTGATGTCGGTGCCGTTCTCGCCGCCCTTCTCGTAGTAGTCGGTCCAGACCGCCGCGTCGGGGGCGAGCTCGTCGTCCACCGCCGCGGTCTCGACCCGCTCCAGGTAGACCTGGAAGACACCGCTCGGGTCCCAGTAGGTGACGTTGTTGCCGTCGTCGCCCTCGACGCGTTCGTACTCCGAGGGCACGGCGACGTTCGCGGCGACCACCTCGCGGTCGGGGCGGACCTCCCAGCCCGCCGGGATCGCGTCGCCCGCGAAGGGGTTGGCAAGGACGAGGACCAGCGCGACGGCCACCACCAGGAGTCCGCCGCCGAGCCCGTACTGCACCGGGCGGTTGCCCTGGAGCACCGGCGGCACCCACCGGCTGCCACCACCGCCCCTGGTTCCCCGGTCGCCAACGCCGTTGCCACCGAGGAGTCTCGTCGCGTCGAGCGCGCTCTGGGGCGGCCTGGCGACCGACTCCAGGGTCTGCCTGACCTCGGTGGCATCGGGCCGCATCGCCGGGTCCTTGCGCAGCAGCTGCATCACCAGCGTGCCGAAGGCGCCGGACCCGCGGGCGGGCATCTGCGGTTCGGCCGAGAGCACCGCCTGGAGCGTGGCCGGAGTGTGCGAACGGCGGTACGGGGACATGCCCTCGACCGCCGCGTACAGCACCACACCGAGCGACCACAGATCCGACTCGGGCCCCGGGCGCTGACCCAGCAGCCGCTCCGGCGCGATGAATTCGGGCGATCCGACGAAAGCCCCCGTCTCGGTCAGCCCCTGCTCGCCCTCGACCTGCGCGATGCCGAAGTCGGTGAGCACGACCCGGTCCCCGCGCCCCAGCAGGACGTTGTCCGGCTTCACGTCACGGTGCAGTACGCCCGCCTCGTGCGCCGCCGAAAGCGCTCCGAGTACGGCGAGTCCGATCCGGGCCGCCTCGCGCACATCGAGGGTGCCGTCCTGCAAGCGGTCGGCCAGCGACTGGCCGTGCACCAGCTCCATCACGATCCACGGTTTGTCGTCCTCGACGACCACGTCGTGCATGGTGACGACCGAGGGGTGGTCGATCCTGGCTGCGGCGCGCGCCTCGCGCTGCATCCGCAGATGGACGCGTTCACGGTCGCGTTCGCTCAAGTGGTCGGGCAGGCGGGGCTCCTTGACCGCGACATCCCGGTCGACGACCTGGTCCCGGGCCCGCCACACCGTGCCCATACCGCCGTGGCCGAGGCGCGCGAGAAGCCGGTAGCGGCCGCCGATGAGCCGTCCGACGGCGGGGTCGTCGGCGGCCCCGGCTCCGGCGGCCGGTGCGGAGGACCCGCCCTCACCGGCGGCTCCGGCGGCCTGTGCGGGGACATGGGGCGCGGCGACAGGGCCCGAACCGGGCAGCCCGGCCGCCTGGGTGGGCTGGTACGCCGCCGTCCGCTCGGGCATCTGCGGGGCGTCCGGCGGCCGGAGCCCGTAGCTGGTCGGCTCGTCCACCCGTCCCCCATCGTTGGTCATGCTCACATCCTCGGCCACAGCCGGTTGCGGATGCCACCGGGGCCGGGTACCGGATGCAGACCCGTGACAGTCGCCCCGGCGCCCGGCATCAGGCCGGCCGGGGCCGCCAGCCGCGCAGCATGATGTCGAACTGCTGCCGCGTCGTAGCCCAGTCCTCGGCGGGGCCGGACATGTAGAGGGCGTACTCGGTGCCGTTGTCTTCGTAGTACATCTGGTCGATCGCCCGCCGCGGCCCCGGGTGGTTCTTGCTTTCGGTCCAGGTGAACTCCCAGAGCGCGGACTGCGTCTGGTCGCGGAAGGTGTTGGGATGCAGCTGGAGTCGCTTGTACTCCGGCAGCCGCTTCTCGAGACTCTTCTGGATGTCCAGCATGTGCATGTACGGGTTCTCGAAGTCGGGCGCCGGGTCGATGCTGATCCGGATGCGGTGCTTGCCGTTGTCGGGCGTGTAGTCGATCTGGTTGCCGTCCATCTGGCGCGTCCAGCCCTTGGGGACCCACAGGCTGAAGCCTTCGGGATCATCCGCCCTGTGCCAGCCCTGAGGTATGGCCGAGGAGTTGGTCGGCCGGGTCTGGTTCTGGGGCTCCGGGTGTACGCCTGTGCCGTCGCCGCCCCCGTACCTCATGGCCAGCAGGCCGGCACCGCCGCCGACCACCGCTGCGAGCACGATGACGATGGCGGCAGTACGCAGCCGCGCACCGCGGCGCCGCCTCGGGGCGGGTACGGGTGCGGGTGCGGGTGCGGGTGCGGCAGACGGTGTGGCTGATGGTGCGCGCGCGGGTGCCGTCGCGGAACCGGCGTCCGGCCTGGGCGTGTTGCGCGGCCCCCTGCCCTGCGACGCGGCTGTCGCGCTCGTCCGACCGCCCGTCCGGGTGGCCGGCTGCGTCAGCCGCTCCGTCATCCGCCGGGTCGACTGCGAGCGCGTCGTCGCGGACCCGCTCCCGTCCATGGCCTCCGTGAGCATCCGCTCGGCCTCCGCCGCCGAGGGGCGGGCCGCCGGGTCCTTCTGCAGCAGCGCCAGGATCACGGGGGCGAGCCGGCCGGCCCGGTCGGGATGCGGCGGCTCGTCGCCCACCACGGCCTGCATGGTGGCCAGCGGCGACGAGCGGCGGAACGGCGACTCGCCCTGCAACGCCGCGAACAGCGTCGCGCCGAGAGACCAGAGGTCGGACGCGGGGCCCGGATCGTGGCCGCGCGCCCGCTCCGGGGCGAGGTAGTCGATCGACCCGACGATCTCGCCGGTCCTGGTGATCGTCGCGTCGCCCTCGATCGCGGCGATGCCGAAGTCCGTTATCAGCGCCCGGCCGTCGCCGTTGAGCAGCACGTTGGCGGGCTTGATGTCCCGGTGGAGGACTCCCGCGGAATGCGCGGCACCCAGCGCCCGCAGGATGTGCAGCCCGATCCGGGCCGCCTCCGTCTCGTCGATGCGCCCGGACTCCTTGGCGGCGTCGGCGAGCGAGGGACCATCGACGTACTGCATGACGATCCAGGGCCGGTTGTCGTGTTCGAGCACGTCATGAACGGTGACGACTCCGGGGTGGCTGATCCGGGCCGCCGCCCGGGCCTCCTTCTGCGTACGGGCGTGAAGGACGACCCGGTCGGCCTCGGAGACGTACCGTCCTGCCGTCAGTTCCTTGACGGCGACTACTCTGTGTAGCACTTCGTCGTGCGCGCGCCAGACCTTGCCCATGCCGCCGCTGCCGATGGTCTCGCTCAGCCGGTAGCGCCCGGCCAGCAGCAGACCCGCGGCCGTGCTGTGTGTGTCTTCCACGTCCCCCGCCCATTTCCTTGGGATGCCAGGTTACGGAGGGGATGTACGAACGCGGAACCGAGGGCACTCAAGTGACCTGTCTGTAATGCGTGCCCTGCTGCTGCACGGCCACGCTCCGTGACCTGCCTCGGAGTTGGCGGCACGACACCGGGACCCGGGGACCCGAACAGGGCCTAGCGGGTGGCGCGGTACGTCGTCGTCGCCTGCTCGTAGATCTCGGTCACCTTGTCGCGCTGCTCCTCGGGGCCGATCACCTGGATGACGTGGTAGACGTCGCCGACGATGAGAGCCAGGTTGCGTACGTACACCTCGCGGCCGTTGCTGTCCTCCCAGGTGAACTGGCCCTCCGCCATGGACTGCTGTCCGACGTCGATCCGGCGCAGCCCCGTCGCCCCCGCCCAGGACGAGTCCCGGAAGGGTTGCAACTCCCGCTCGTTGTCCCGCTGATAGGTCAGCGGGTCGTCGCCGTTCTCCTTCACGGTGTCACGGCCCGGCACCACGATCAGGGTGAAGTCGTCACCGGTGTAGCGGACTTGTCCGACGTCGTTGATGGGACGCCGCTGCCAGGACTTGTCGACGGCGACCTGGAAGCCTTCGGCGTCCTTGCGCAGCACATAGCCACCCGGCAGGTTGTCCGCCGGGGCGGAGGTCTGCGGCTGCTGCGATCCGGGGGTGCCGGTTCCGGTACCGGCACTCCGGGTGGGCTCCGGGCCGCCCTCGGCGGAACGCCCGGGGGCCGGGCCCGTCGCTGACGCAGGCGTACCCGCGCCGCGCTTCTGCCCCTGCGACTCGGCTCTGGGCATGAACAGCGCGGCGTAGGCAACCGCGGCCACCAGCACGAGGAGGATCAGCAGCACCAGCATCCGGCCCAGCGAACGCGGCGCGCGCCCCGCGCTGCGTACCGGGCGCTCCTTCGGCCGCTTGTGGCGATGGCGGCCGTGGACCACGTCCGACGTTCCGGAGCGGCGCCTGCGGACCAGTTCGCCCCGGCGGCGTACCACCGGCAGTCTGCTGCCGTCGACCGCGCCGGCCGGCAAGGGCACCACATCCATGCCGGCCTCGGGCTCGGGCGCGGACCGCACGAGCGAGCGCAGCCAGCCGCGCAGCTCCTCGAAGTCCGGCCGTTCCGTGGGGTCCTGGCGCAGCAGGGACTCGACGACCGGGCGCAGCGGGCCGCACTCCTCCGCGAACGCGGGCGGCTCGGAGCACACGAGCTGCACCAGTTCGGCCGCGCTCTCCTCGGGATACGGGGCATGGCCCTGCACGGCCCGGTACAGGAGCGCGCCGAGCGCCCACAGGTCGGTGGCGGGGCCGACGGGGGCCGCCAACTGCCAGTTCTCGTGGACCGGACCCGCCTGCTCGGGGGCCCAGCGCTCGGTGACGGCGCCGACGACCGCGATCCGCGCCTGGCGGGCACGCTCGGCGGCCAGCGGGGTGGCGGGCCCCCGGTAGGCGGGGCTCTCACCGGGCACGACGATCTCGTCCCAGCGCCCGGACGGGGCATCGGCATCGGCCGCAGCGGGCCGGCGCTGTGCGTCGGCACGCAGGGCGTCCCCACCGCTTGTGCCGCGGTCCCAGCTGCCGCCGGTGACGCCCGCACCCGCACCCGCGCGGGGACCGGGCAGCGCGGGCCTGGCACTGCCGTAGGGCACGCTGCCGGGGCGGTCGCTCCCGGTCCGGCGCCCGGCGCCGTAGCCGTCGTTCCGGCCGGCCGGCCGGCCGCCCTCGGCCGCCGACTGCCGCACGCCGTACGGGTCGTCCCCGTACCCCGCGCCCGGCAGTGCGGGGCGTGCCCCGCCGTGGAGGCCGCCACCGCCGCCCGCCGGTAGGGAACCAGGTCCTTCGCGGCCCGGGAGCGGGGCATCGTGCCAGGTGCCGGCCAGCCGGGCGTGGCCCGGCCCGGAGTCGTACGGTCCCTCGTCATCGAAGTCGTCATCGAAGTCGGCGCCGCCGTCGGCTTCGTCGTCGGCCTCGACCGTGACCTGGATCTCGACCTCGTCGTCGTACCGGAACAGCTCCAGATGCTGTTCGTCGGGCCGCCTGGCCCACCAGTCCGGGTCCAGGCCGTTCTGTACGGGGCCGTCGGGGATGCCACCGCCGGCCCCGCCGCCCTGCCGCTGGTCCTCGGTGACGCGTGCCCCGGCCCGGGCACCGGCGCGGTACGCGGCGATCGCGCCCGCCCTCGCGGCCCGCACATCCGGCGCCCCGCCTCCCGCGACCGGGTCCGCCGGTCCCGCGGGAGCCGGCAGCACGGGCCTTCCGGAATCGAGCGTGCCCGGGCCTTCCGGGCTCGCCTGAGGTTCGGGCTCGCCGAGCCCGTCAGGGTCCGCATCGGGCTCCGGCACGGGGGCGTACCCGCACAGCGCCTCCTCGGCCGCGCCCGACGCCAGCCCGGTCAGCACCACGCGTCCGTCGTCGCAGACGAGGACCGTGCGGGCGGTGATGTTCCGGTGGGTCCAGCCGTGCGCGTGCAGCACGCGCAGCGCCGTGAGGACGTCGGAGGCGACCTCCGCCGCCCGGTAGGGGCTCAGCGGTTTCTCGGCGAGCAGGGCCGCGAGCGGCCGGGCGGCGACGCGCTCGCTCACGATCCAGAGCGAACCGCCCTCCGCGAACACGTCGAAGACCTGGTCCAGGCGCGGGTGGTCGGGGATCTGCGCGGCGGCCTGCGCGGCCTCCAGTGCCCGGCGCACCGCCGGGTCGGCGGGCCTGCGCGTCGGACGCCCCTGGGCCTGCCGAGGCACCGCGGCTCCGGCCGGGCCGTCGCCGTCGACGACCTCCGCGTCCACGACCTCCGGCAACGGCACCTGCCGCACCAGGACTTCCTGGCCGCTGTAGGTGTCGAACGCGCGGGTCTCGACCAGCTCAAAGGCGTCGGACGGCGGCAACGGCAGGCGGTAGCGGTCGGCGAGCACCCTTCCCGCATAGTCGTCCACGACGCCTCCCCACGTGCGCGCTGTCCCCCGCTCCGTTCCGAAAGACCGCACAAAGCCGTCAATTCCGGTCGCTCAACGGCTCCTTGTGGCTGCGTACCGTCCGCGAGTTCTCACGATACGTGCCCGTGGTCAGTCCTTGGGGCTGAATGTGGCGAACGCCGTCTTGCGCAGCGTCTCGCACTCCGTGCCGTCCCACTCGCCCGCCTTGCAGCTGATCATGATCGAGTAGCCGCGCCCGGCGTCGACCCTGAAGCCCCTGTTGAGGACACGTACCCGCTGGCCGTTCGCGTTGCGCTCGAACTCCCAGTCGGCGACCGTCGGATAGCCCTTGTAGTCGACCTTCCTGATTCCGAGGTGCTTGTATCCGCTGCTGGTGGCGCGGACCCCGGCGACGGCTCCCGCCCATGCGGCTTCGGCGTCGTCCTTGGGGCTGGCGTTGAAGTCGACCTGGACCCGCGGGTATCCGCCGCTCGCGCTGAAGATGCCGCCGGAGTTCTGGCCCGCGATGCCGGTGAGCTTGAAGTTCTCGGGCATGGCCATCGTGAAGTGGAACTGGTCGTTGGAGACCGTCACATAACCGGCCGGCAGTACGTCCGCGTCCTTGGTGTCGTCGGTCTTGCCGTCACCGGACGGCCGGCCGGTGGAGTTGCCGGAGCCACTGCCCCCCCGGTCGCCCTTGCCGCTGTCCTTTTCGTCGCCTTTGCCCTGGTCCTCGTCCTGGCCCTGGGTGCTTCCGGACTCGGTGTCCTTGCCGTCCCCGCCGCCCGCGTCGGCGCCCGCCGAAGCGGACGTGTCGCCCTTGGACTTGCCCTTGTTCTCCTTGTCGTCGCCCCCAAGGGCGAAGACGAGCACGGTCGTGAGCACGACGAGCACGGCGACGACCGCGATGATCACCAGGGTGCGGCGCGGCACCACGTCGGTGAGGGGCGCCCGCGCCGGAACGGGCCGCTGCGCGGACCGGTCCGGGGTCGCCTTCGGCGCCGCCTCCACCCTGGCGGCCGCGGCGGCGTTGCGCACGGAGCGCAGCGCGCCCCGCACCCGGTCCGCCGCCGGATCCTTGGGCTTGGCCCGCTGCGCGGCCGACGAAGCGGGCGGCAGGGGCGGTAGCGGCGTGACCCTGGTGGCATCGGGCTCCGGCTCGGTCGGCAGCTCCGGGGTCTCGGGAGCGTGCAGCACGTTGGTCAGCAGCGCCCGCGCGCCCGCGTCGTCGAGCCGCTGCTCGGGGTCCTTTGCGAGCAGGCCGTAGATGACCTCCTCCAGCGGGCCCGCGTTCTTGGGCGGGTCGAGGGGCTCGGTCATCACGGCGGTCAGTGTGGCGATCGCCGATCCCTTGTCGTAGGGCGGGCAGCCCTCGACGCTCGCGTAGAGCAGTCCGCCGAGCGACCACAGGTCGGCGGCGGGGCCGGGCTTGTGGCCGCGGGCACGCTCGGGCGAGATGTACGAGGGGGCGCCGACGAGCATGCCGGTGGAGGTGATAGACGGGTCGCCCTCGACCTGCGCGATACCGAAGTCGGTGAGCACGACGCGCCCGTCCTCGGCGATCAGGACGTTGGACGGCTTCACATCGCGGTGCAGGATGCCCTCGCGGTGCGCGGAGCGCAGTACGTCGAGGATCGCGAGACCCACCTCGGCGGCGCGCCTCGGCGTCAGCGTGCCGTCCTCGCGCACGGCCTCGGCGAGGGACTTGCCCTCGACGAGCTCCATGACGATCCACGGCCGGTCGTCCTCGTCGACGACGTCGTAGACGGTCACGGCGCTGTTGTTACGGATCCGGGCGATCGCCTTGGCCTCGCGGAGGGTACGCGTGATCAGGCGGCGCTTCTCGTCCTCGTCGATGCTGCTGGGGAACCGCAGCTCCTTGACGGCGACGGTCCGCCCCAGCGTCTCGTCCACGGCACGCCAGACGGTCCCCATGCCGCCGCGCCCGAGCACGCCGCCGAGCCGGTACCGGCCGGCGAGCAACCGCCCGCCGGTGTTCCCAGCACCTGCGCCCTTCGACGCCGTGCCGCGATCCGCGTCCTCGGCCTTGGCCGGGCTCTTCGGAGCGGCCGCCTTCGCGGGCCGGCTCGCGGCGACGCCGCTGCCCGCGTCCTGCACGCGCTCACCGCCCCGCCTCGCGCGTGCGACCCCGGAGCCGTCCTTGCCTTGCCCGCCATCCGCCGCGCCGCCCGTCGCAACCGACTTGGCCTCGTCGGCCGGGGTCCGGACCTCGGACCGGGGCTTGGCGTCGGACGTGGTCCCGGCCCGGGTCTTGCCCTGGGGCCTGGACCCGTGCTCGGACGTGGCCGGGGCATCGGTCCCGCTCGCGGACCCGGACTCGGACCCGGACTCGCCGGCCCGGGTCCCGGCTTCGGACCCGGACTTGGACCCCGGCCCGGACCTGGCCCGGGCCTGGGCCTGGGTCCCGGCCTCGGACGTGCCCCCGGGCTCCGCCTTGGCCTGGGGCCTGGACCCGTGCTCGGACGTGGCCGGGGCATCGGTCCCGCTCGCGGACCTGGACTCGGACCCGGACGTGACCTCGCCGCCCCGGGTCCCGGCTTCGGCCCCGGACTTGGACCCCGGCCCGGACCTGGCCCGAGGGCCGGCCTTGGCCTTGGACTTGGACTTGGACTTGGTCCCGGACTCGATCTCGCCCTGGGCCTCGGACCCGGACTCGCCGGCCTGGGTCCGGGCTTCGGACCCGGGCTTGGCCGGGGCCTGGGGCGTGGCCCCGGGCCGGGACTTGGTCCCGGTCCCGGTCCCGGCCACGGCCTCCGCGCCATCCGCAGCGTCGCGCTGAGAAGCCGTCACGTCCTCGGTCGTGGCCGCCCCCGCCGGCTCCGTCTTCGAGTCCTCGGCGGACTCGGTGTCGGCACCCGGTCCCGCAGGTGAATCCGTGACGCGTTCCTGGGGCTCGTCCCCGTGCGCCTCGGTGGACGCCGGCCCCGCGTCCTTCCGGGGCACCTCGGACTCCAGGGACTCGCGCTCCCGCGACTGCTCAGCCTCCGACATGCGTCCCCTCTGCGATCCCTGATCTTCGCCCGCGCCCGCCGCTTCCCGCGCGATGCGGTAACCCGCCCTGGCAGAGCCCCCATTGTCGCTCACTCCGGGACCGGCATTTCTCCCGGGTCCACCGTCCGCGCGGACACACCGGGAAACGACCGGGCGACGACCGGGCGCAGCCCGCCGCCGCGCTGGTCGCGGACATGGCCGCGACCAGCGGGCTGTCCGGCCAACTACCCCACCCCTGGCCGGTTTTCGTCGTATCAGGACCGACGGAGACCGACACCGGACCCTGGAGCCCCCGGGTCAGATCGGCACGATGTCCGGCGCCCCCAGCCTCGCCGCGTCCGCCGTCTGGTCGTCCGGCTGGCGCTGCGACTCCCGTTCCGCCTCCACCCGCTTCTGGTAGTGCTGCACTTCCTTCTCCACCTGTTCCTTGTCCCACCCCAGCACCGGCGCCATCAGCTCCGCGCATTCACGCGCGCATCGGGTCCCCCGGTCGAACGTCTCGATGGAGATCCGGGTGCGCCGGGTGAGCACGTCGTCCAGGTGTCGGGCCCCTTCGTGCGACGCCGCGTACGCGACCTCGGCCCGCAGATAGTCGTCCGCGCCGGCCAGCGGTTCACCGAGGGTCGGGTCCTCGGCGATCAGCGCGAGCAGTTCCTCCGCCAGGGCGCCGAACCTGTTCAGCAGATGCTCCACGCGCACCACGTGAAGCCCCGTCCGGGCCGCGATCCGCGCCCGTGTGTTCCACAGGGCCCGGTAGCCCTCGGCCCCGAGCAGCGGAATGTCCTCGGTGACACATTCGGCCACCCGATGGTCGAGCGCATGGACCGCGGCGTCCACCGCGTCCTTGGCCATCACCCGGTATGTCGTGTACTTGCCGCCCGCGACGACCACGAGCCCCGGCACCGGGTGCGCCACCGTGTGCTCGCGCGACAGTTTGCTGGTCGCGTCCGATTCGCCGGCGAGCAGCGGGCGCAGCCCGGCGTACACGCCTTCGACGTCGTCCCGGGTCAGCGGCACCGCCAGCACGGAATTGACGTGCTCCAGCAGGTAGTCGATGTCGGCGCTCGAGGCGGCCGGGTGCGCCTTGTCGAGATCCCAGTCCGTGTCCGTGGTGCCCACGATCCAGTGCCGCCCCCAGGGGATGACGAACAGCACGGACTTCTCGGTCCGCAGGATCAGCCCGGTCGTGGAGTGGATCCGGTCCTTGGGCACCACCAGGTGGATGCCCTTGGAGGCCCGCACATGGAACTGTCCGCGTTCCCCGATCAGCGCCTGCGTGTCGTCCGTCCACACTCCCGTGGCATTGACGATCTGCTGGGCCCGGATCTCGTACTCCCGGCCGGTCTCGACGTCCTTCACCCGCGCCCCGACGACCCGCTCGCCCTCCCTCAGGAAGCCGACCACGCGTGCCCGGCTGGCGACTTGGGCCCCGTAGCTCGCGGCGGTGCGCACCAGGGTGGCCACATACCGCGCGTCGTCCATCTGCGCGTCGTAGTACTGCAACGCCCCTACCAGCGCATCCTTCTTCAGCGCGGGCGCGACCTGCAGCGCGCGGCGCCGCGAGAGATGGCGGTGGACGGGAAGCCCGCGGCCGTGGCCCGACGACACCGACATCGCGTCGTACAGTGCGACTCCCGATCCGGCGTACAGCCTCTCCCAGCCCTTGTGCTGCAACGGATAGAGGAAGGGAACGGGCTTCACCAGATGCGGAGCCAGCCGCTCCAGCAACAGCCCACGCTCCTTCAGCGCCTCCCGCACCAGAGCGAAATCCAGCATCTCCAGATACCGCAGCCCGCCGTGGATCAGCTTGCTCGACCTGCTCGAGGTTCCCGATGCCCAGTCACGGGCCTCGACGAGCCCGGTCGACAGTCCTCGTGTCGTGGCGTCCAGCGCGGTCCCCGCGCCGACGACGCCTGCGCCGATGACCAGTACGTCCAGTTCACGCTCGGCCATTGCGGCGAGCGCCTCGGCTCGCTGCGCGGGTCCCAGTGTCGCTGTCCTCACTGTTGCCTCCCGTCGCCCCCGTGATGTCCCTGCGGTCGGGCTCACAACATCGATTCTGTCCGCACTCGGCGACTTCAGCCACTGCCTGTGGATAACACTCCGCCGACCACACGCACACAATCCGACATATCGGTCATATTTACGCCTAGTCTGACATTGCGCTTGCTCGTTCTGCCCACAGGGCTTGCGTTCACTGCCCCCTCCGGTTAATGGAAGGACAGCCACCGCCATGCCCGCAGATCTCGCCGTCATCGGACTCGGTCACCTCGGCCTGCCTCTCGCCCAGGCCGCCGTCTTCGCCGGCATCGAGACCATCGGCTACGACACCGCCCCGCACCGGCTCGCCGAACCGGCAGGCGGAGTCAGCCCCGCCGACATCCGCCGGATGCTGTCCGCCGGCTTCCGGACCGTCACCGATCCCGCCGTACTGGGGCGCGTACGCACAGCCGTCATCAGCGCGCCCACCCCGCTCGCCGCCGACGGGGCCCTCGACCTCACCGCGGTCGCCGACGCCGCCCGCACCCTCGCGGCCCGGCTGCGCCCGCACACCACCGTGCTGCTCGAATCGGCCGTCCCACCCGGCACGACGGAGGACTTCCTCCGCCCGCTGCTGGAGGACGGCTCGGGCCTGCGGGCCGGGCGCGACTTCCATCTGGCGTACTCCCCCAGCCGGGTCGACCCCGGCCGCCGCTCCCACGGGTATGCCAACACCCCCAAGGTGATCGGTGGGCTCACCCCGGCCTGCACCGAATCCGCCGCCGCCTTCTACGGCCGCCTCACCGACAAGGTGGTCCGCGCCCGCGGCCCGCGCGAGGCGGAGACCGTGAAGGTCCTCGAGACGAACTTCCGGCACGTCAACATTGCCCTCGTCAACGAGATGGCCGTGCTCTGCCACGACCTCGGCGTGGACCTGTGGGACGTCATCCGCTGCGCCGAGACCAAGCCGTTCGGCTTCCAGGCCTTCCGGCCGGGCCCCGGTGTCGGCGGCCACGGCGTCCCCCTGGACCCCGGCTGTCTCCCGCACCCGGGCCGCACCCCCGGTCACCCGCTGCGCATGGTCGGCCTCGCCCAGGAAATCAACACCCGGATGCCGCAGTACGTGATCCAGCGCTGCGCCACCCTCCTCAACGAGCACGGCAAATCCGCCCGCGGCGCCCGCGTCGTGCTCCTCGGCGTCACCTACAAGCCGGACCTGGCCGACCTGGCAGGCTCCCCCGCCCACGAGATCGCCCGTCGCCTGATGGATCTGGGCGCGGTGGTCAGCTACCACGACCCCTACGTCCCGGACTGGCGCGTGGGCCGACTCCCGGTCCCCCGGGCGGACTCCCTCTACGAGGCCGCGGCGGGCGCGGACTTGACGGTGCTGCTCCAGCACCACCGCACGTACGACCTCCAGGGCCTCGCGGTCAAGGCCCAACTCCTGCTCGACACCACGGGTGCCACTCCGGGCGGAGCGGCACACCGGCTGTGAGCAGGGCCGGCCCGGCGACCGCTGCTCCGCCTCACGGCAGCCGCCGGGCCCGGCGCCGCCGGGGCAGGGCAGGGGCACAACCGCCGGTGCGGCAAGGACACAACCGGATAACCCGGTGCCGCACCGTCCGAGCGGACTGCTAGTCTCCGGGACCGCCGATCGCACGCTCGTGCGACGCGCTTCACCCTGGGGGAATTTCCACATGAGTCAGCCTGTTCCGCCGCCGTCCGGCAACCCGTTCGCCGGCGGCGACCAGTTCGCCCCGGCCCCGCCGCCGGCGCCGGTACGCGACAGGGTCGGCCTGGGCATCGTCGCCGCTGTCGTCGCCGCGCTCGTCGCCGCCGGTGCGTACGGGGCCATCGGCGGTGCCATCGAGCGCGAGATCGGCTACGCGGCCGTCGGTGTCGGCTTCCTCGTCGGCTTCGCCGCCGCCAAGGTGGGCGGCCGCAACCCCGCGCTGCCGGTCATCAGCGCGGTGCTCTCCATCGGCGCGGTGTACCTGGGCCAACTGATCGTCACCGCCGTCATGGTCACGAAGTTCGGCGGCGCCTCCTTCACGGAGGTCTTCTTCGGCCACTTCGGCGACCTGATGACGCTGTGGAAGAGGGACGCGGAGGGCATGACGTACGTCTTCCTCGGTATTGCCGCCATCACCGCGTTCGCCGGCGCCAAGAAGGCCGACGCCTGATCGACGCCACACGCACGTGGGGCCCGGCACCAGAAGGTGTCGGGCCCCACGCGTACGTATCGGGCGGTCAGCGGCGGTGCTGCGAGTCCGCCACGGTCACCTCGACCCGCTGGAACTCCTTGAGCTCGCTGTAGCCCGTCGTCGCCATCGCCCGGCGCAGCGCGCCGAAGAAGTTCATCGACCCGTCCGGGCTGTGCGAGGGACCGGCCAGCACCTCCTCGGTCGTACCGACGATGCCCAGGTCCACCAGCTTGCCGCGCGGCACGTCCTCGTGGACGGCCTCCATGCCCCAGTGGTGCCCCTTGCCCGGCGCGTCCGACGCGCGGGCCAGCGGGGAGCCGATCATCACCGAGTCCGCGCCGCAGGCGATCGCCTTGGGCAGGTCGCCGGACCAGCCCACGCCACCGTCCGCGATGACGTGCACGTACCGGCCGCCGGACTCGTCCATGTAGTCGCGGCGGGCCGCGGCCACATCGGCTACGGCGGTGGCCATCGGCACCTGGATGCCCAGCACGTTACGGGTGGTGTGCGCGGCGCCCCCACCGAAGCCGACCAGGACGCCGGCCGCGCCGGTGCGCATCAGGTGCAGGGCCGCGGTGTAGGTGGCGCAGCCGCCGACGATGACCGGGACGTCGAGCTCGTAGATGAACTGCTTGAGGTTCAGCGGCTCGGCGGCGCCGGAGACATGCTCGGCGGAGACGGTCGTGCCGCGGATGACGAAGATGTCCACACCCGCGTCGACGACGGCCTTCGAGAACTGCGCGGTGCGCTGCGGCGAGAGCGCGGCGGCGGTGACGACGCCCGAGTCGCGCACCTCCTTGATGCGCTGCCCGATCAGCTCTTCCTTGATCGGGGCTGCGTAGATCTCCTGCAGGCGGCGGGTCGCGGTCTCGCTCTCGGTGGGCAGTTCCGCGATCTCGTCGAGCAGCGGCTGCGGGTCCTCGTAGCGGGTCCACAGGCCCTCGAGGTTCAGCACGCCCAGACCGCCGAGCTCACCGATGCGGATCGCGGTCTGCGGGGAGACCACCGAGTCCATCGGGGCGGCCAGGAAGGGCAGCTCGAACCTGTAGGCGTCGATCTGCCAGGCGATCGAGACCTCCTTCGGGTCCCGCGTGCGCCGGCTCGGTACGACGGCGATGTCATCGAACGCGTACGCCCGGCGGCCGCGCTTGCCGCGCCCGATCTCGATCTCAGTCACGATGTGTGGCCTTTCCCTTTACGTCTGCGCCTACCAGTATCCCCGACACACATGCCAGGGGCGGTCCCGGTGGATCCCCGGAACCGCCCCGCGCAAAACGTCCGCGACTACTTCCTGCTGTAGTTCGGTGCCTCGACCGTCATCTGGATGTCGTGCGGGTGGCTCTCCTTGAGGCCCGCCGACGTGATCCGGACGAACCGGCCCCGCTCCTGGAGCTCGGGCACCGTACGCCCGCCGACGTAGAACATCGACTGGCGCAGACCGCCGGTCAGCTGGTGGACCACCGCGGAGAGCGGGCCGCGGTAGGGCACCTGGCCCTCGATGCCCTCGGGCACGAGCTTCTCGTCGGAGGCGACGCCCTCCTGGAAGTAGCGGTCCTTGGAGAAGGAGCGCTGCTCGCCACGGGACTGCATCGCGCCGAGCGAGCCCATGCCGCGGTAGGACTTGAACTGCTTGCCGTTGATGAACATCAGCTCACCCGGGGACTCCTCGCAGCCGGCGAGCAGCGAGCCGAGCATGACCGTGTCCGCACCCGCCACCAGCGCCTTGGCGATGTCGCCGGAGTACTGCAGACCGCCGTCGCCGATCACCGGGACACCGGCCGCCTTGGCGGCGAGGGATGCCTCGTAGATCGCGGTGACCTGCGGGACGCCGATGCCGGCGACCACGCGGGTGGTGCAGATGGAGCCGGGGCCCACGCCGACCTTGATGCCGTCGACGCCGGAGTCGATGAGCGCCTGGGCGCCGTCGCGGGTGGCGACGTTGCCGCCGATGACGTCGACGGCCGCGTTCGACTTGATCTTGGCGACCATGTCGCCGACCAGCCGGGAGTGGCCGTGCGCGGTGTCGACGACGATGAAGTCGACGCCCGCCTCGATCAGCGCCTGGGCACGCTCGTACGCGTCGCCCGCGACACCGACGGCCGCGCCGACGAGCAGGCGGCCTTCCTTGTCCTTGGCCGCGTTCGGGTACTGCTCGGCCTTGACGAAGTCCTTGACCGTGATGAGGCCCTTGAGAATGCCCGCGTCGTCGACCAGCGGAAGCTTCTCGATCTTGTGGCGCCGCAGCAGCTCCATGGCGTCCACACCGGAGATCCCGACCTTGCCGGTGACCAGCGGCATCGGGGTCATGACCTCGCGAACCTGCCGGCTGCGGTCGGACTCGAAGGCCATGTCACGGTTGGTGACGATGCCCAGCAGCTTGCCGGCGCGGTCGGTGACCGGCACACCGCTGATACGGAACTTGGCGCACAGCCGGTCGGCGTCGCCGAGCGTCGCGTCCGGGTTCACCGTGATCGGGTCGGTGACCATGCCGGACTCGGAGCGCTTGACCAGGTCGACCTGGTTGGCCTGGTCGGCGATGGAGAGATTGCGGTGCAGCACACCGGCGCCGCCCTGGCGGGCCATGGAGATGGCCATGCGCGCCTCGGTCACCTTGTCCATGGCGGCCGACAGCAGCGGGATGTTCACCCGTACGTTCTTCGAGATGTACGAGGAGGTGTCGATCTGGTCGGGCGCCATGTCCGAGGCGCCCGGCAGCAGCAGCACATCGTCGTAGGTCAGCCCGAGTGTCGCGAATTTCTCGGGCACTCCGTCGACGTTGGTCATGACACCTTCCCCAATAGCCTTGATCGGTGCGGATGTCCATGCTAACGGGCTCAGCAGCCGTCTCATTCCACGATCAAGATCGGCAAGCAGCTTTGTGCTTTTCTACGTACGCGAGGGGCATCCGGTTCACCGCCCGGTCGGCTGCTCGGCTCACCCCGCTCGATACACCGCTTGGTTCACCCGCTATCACTGCTCGGCAAGTGCCCGCAGCCTGCTGAGCGCACGGTGCTGCGCCACCCGGACCGCGCCCGGGGACATCCCCAGCATCTGACCGGTCTCCTCGGCTGTCAGCCCGACCGCGACCCGCAGCACCAGCAGCTCCCGCTGGTTCTCCGGCAGATTGGCGAGGAGCTTCTTGGCCCACTCCGCGTCGTCGCTGAGCAGCGCCCGCTCCTCGGGACCGAGCGAGTCGTCGGGGCGCTCCGGCATCTCGTCGGACGGCACGGCCGTCGATCCCGGATGCCGCATGGCCGCACGCTGCAGATCGGCGACCTTGTGGGAGGCGATGGCGAAGACGAACGCCTCGAACGGCCGTCCGGTGTCCTTGTAGCGCGGCAGAGCCATCAGCACCGCGACACAGACCTCCTGTGCGAGGTCCTCCACGAAGTGACGCGCGTCGCCGGGCAGCCGGTTGAGCCGGGCGCGGCAGTAGCGCAGTGCGAGGGGGTGGACATGCGCGAGCAGGTCGTGTGTGGCCTGCTCGTCGCCGTCGACGGCACGGTGAACGAGTGCACCGATGGCCCCCTGGGCGGTCGCCGCCTCGTCGTCACGCATCGGTCCATGGTGCCTTGGCGGCTGCTGGTCCGTGGCACTGCGTCCGTACTTGTGCACCGAAGCGTTATGAGTAGGCGCACCGGAAGTCATCTCGAACGCCCTCCCCTCCCGCTCGACCGACTCGTCCCCGAGGAACTCCACATCTCAAGGATGCGGCATCGCGCGGGAAACGGATGCCCTCCGGCATCCGTCACCCCGCCCGCGGGTGAGCGGGCGGGGTTTGCCGTACCCCCGGGGCAGCCCACTCGTTCGGTCCTATCGGACCAGGCCCCAGCGGAATCCGAGCGCCACGGCATGGGCCCGGTCCGAGGCTCCGAGCTTCTTGAACAGGCGCCTGGCATGCGTCTTGACCGTGTCCTCGGACAGGAAGAGCTCGCGTCCGATCTCCGCGTTCGACCGGCCGTGGCTCATGCCTTCGAGCACCTGGATCTCGCGCGCGGTGAGCGTGGGCGCGGCGCCCATCTCGGCCGAGCGCAGCCGCCGCGGGGCGAGCCGCCAGGTGGGGTCGGCCAGCGCCTGGGTGACCGTCGCACGCAGCTCGGCGCGCGATGCGTCCTTGTGCAGGTAGCCGCGGGCGCCGGCGGCCACCGCGAGCGCGACCCCGTCGAGGTCCTCGGCGACCGTGAGCATGATGATCCGGGCGCCGGGGTCGGCCGAGAGCAGTCGGCGGACGGTCTCTACGCCGCCCAGTCCGGGCATGCGCACGTCCATAAGAATCAAATCCGAACGATCGGCGCCCCAGCGGCGGAGTACTTCCTCGCCGTTGGCCGCGGTCGTCACGCGCTCGACACCGGGCACGGTTGCGACCGCGCGGCGGAGCGCCTCTCGGGCAAGCGGGGAGTCGTCGCAGACGAGGACGGATGTCATGGCCGCCCTCCGCAGCTGATGCGCGTCACCTTGTGCCTCCAGGCTGGGTACGTTTCGTCACCTGTGCGGTTGAACGCTCTCGGACATGTGCCCTAGAGCTTGTTCTTTCAACCGCCATCCGCACTCTCAACGATGGTCACTCGAAAGAGTTACGGGTCGGACGGACGCCTTCGGCACCTCACGCGAAGGGGCATGCGCGGGGGCAGGTGCCGCAGATCATCCACCCGTCACGCAGAGGCTATGCCCCATTCAGCGGCTTTCCTTCCCTTTTTGCAGTGTCTATGACTAGATTCGCAATGAGTCATATTTACATCTACTTACACAGTAGATGTACGGTCGTTGGCACGGTGCGGGTGCCCGACCCGGCACGCATGGGGCCGGGATCCCGTCCGCTCGACTTGTCCTGTATCCACTCAGCACGGTTTCAAGGGGACATGCGCTATGGCAGATTTCTCTCGCCTTCCCGGACCCAACGCCGATCTGTGGGACTGGCAGCTCCTTGCGGCATGCCGCGGGGTCGACAGCTCGCTCTTCTTCCACCCGGAGGGTGAGCGGGGCGCCGCGCGCAGCGCGCGCGAGAACTCGGCGAAAGAGGTCTGCATGCGGTGCCCGGTCCGGGCGGAGTGCGCGGCGCATGCGCTGGCGGTGCGCGAGCCGTACGGGGTCTGGGGCGGGCTGACGGAGGACGAGCGCGAGGAGCTGATGGGCCGCGCACGCCATCGATTGATCCCGGCCACCAGCGGGGGAGGTGCCGCGCCGGGCTGACACCGTGGCCCAACAACCGACCGAAGAAACGTTTCTGCATCGACTCCCGGCGCGTCCTGGGAGTCGATGCGGCGCCTTGGTCGCCCACCCCGGCTGCCGCGCCGCACGCGTGCGGCCTTGCGCTTCGGGCGTGCACCCCGGGCCCCTTCCCCCGCGGGCAGGTCCGGCGGCAGCCGACGCCTGACGAGCACCCAGCAGGTCGGAGCAGGCCCACGTGTCGGTGGTCGTAGCGCGTGCGACCGCGGCTCGGCCGAGACGCCCGTCAGCGGGACGCCGCGCGTGTCAGCTGGTCGAGCGTCGCCGCGACCGCCGGAACCTGGGCCAGGTCCGGGAGGGTCAGGGCCACGATGTCGCGGGCGACGGCCGGTTCCACGATGACCGTGCGCGCCCCCTTGGGGCGTACCGACTCCATCGCGAGCGCGGGCAGCACCGCGACGCCCAGGCCCGCTCCGACCAGGCCGATCACCGCCGGGTAGTCGTCGGTGGCGAAGTCGATGCGGGGAGTGAAGCCCGCGGCCTGACAGACGTCGACGAGCTGGCGGCGGCAGCGCGGGCAGCCCGCGATCCAGGGCTCGTCCGCGAGGTCGCCGATGGCGACGGTGCCCGTCTCGGCGAGGCGGTGACCCTCGGGGACCAGTCCGACGAGTCGGTCGGTGAGCAGGGGACGTACGACCAGGTCGTCCCACTCCGAGTCCGCGCCGCCCGCGCCGCCGTACCGGAACGCGAGCGCCACGTCGCAGTCGCCGTCCCGCAGCATCTCCACCGAACGCGGCGGCTCGGCGTCCACGAGTGAGACCCGGGTTCCGGGGTGAGCCGCGCGCAGGGCGGCCAGCGCGGTGGGCACCAGTGTCGAGCTGCCGCTGGAGAACGAGACCAGCCGGACCCGGCCCGCCCTCAATCCGGCGATGGCCGCGATCTCCTCCTCGGCGGCGGTGAGCCCGGCGAGGATGCCCGAGGCATGCCGTACGAGCGCCTCGCCGGCCTGGGTCAGGCGCATCTCACGGCCCGTACGGATCAGCAGAGGCGTGCCCGCCGAGGACTCCAGCGCCTTCATCTGCTGGCTGACCGCGGGCTGGGTGCAACCCAGCTCACGCGCCGCAGCGGAGAACGAACCGCCGGCTGCCACGGCGCGCAGGACTCGGAGATGACGGGCTTCGATCACGCTTCGAATATAAGGGACCCTTGGAGACGGCAGGCATATCCGGCTGGTTCCTTTGAGGTGCGGGCATTAGCGTGACCGTATGAAGCTTCTGACCGTGAACGTGGGGCGGCCGAAGGCCGTTGACTACACCGATGCCGCAGGCGGCGTGACCGGGATCGACAAGCGGCCCGCCGAGGGGGTCGTCCGGGTGGCGGATCCGGGCCCCAAGGGCCGGGGGGCGAGCGGCCTCGCGGGCGACGCCGTCTGCGATCTGCGCCATCACGGCGGCACCGACCAGGCTGTGTACGCGTTCGCCCGTGAGGACCTGGACCGCTGGGAGAAGGAGCTCGGCCGGCCCCTCACCAACGGCTCGTTCGGCGAGAACCTCACCACGAGCGGACTGGATGTGAGCGGTGCGCGGATCGGCGAGCGCTGGCGGATCGGCTCCACCCTGGTGCTCGAGGTGACGAGCGGCCGTATCCCCTGCCGCACGTTCGCGAGCTGGCTCGGTGAGAAGGGCTGGGTCAAGCGCTTCACGCAGGACTGCGCGCCCGGCGCCTATCTGCGGGTGATCGAGCCCGGTGGGATCCGCGCGGGCGACCCGGTCGAGATCGTGCACCGGCCCGACCACGATGTCACCGTCGTGCTGTCGTTCCGGGCCGGGACGGCCGAGCGGACGCTGCTGCCGCAGGTGCTGGCGGCCGGCGAGGCGCTGCATCCGAAGCAGTTGAAGGACGCCCGCGAGTACGTCGCCAAGCACGGCGGCGCGCCCGTCCCTGCGGCCGGACGGGCCGTCGCCCGGACGGCCGACGGACTCGCGTAGGGGAAATCCCCGAGAGGCCCCGGGAGTTGAATCGGGGGCGGCTGAGGGCCGTCCCCGATGTGGCCGCGAGTGCCGGTCGGGACGCTGGCTGTATGTCTCGCCTCAAGCGCGTCCTCACCCTTCTCACCACCGTCACCGTGGTCGTCGGCCTGGCGCTCGGCGGCGGTTTCCTCTGGCTGTACTCGGACGCCAAGGTGTCCACGGCCGGCACCCGGTTCAGCCAGGAGCTGGCAGTACCGCCGCTCGCGAAGTCGACGGTGAAGAGCGACGGGACCCGGGTCTTCGACCTGACGATGCGAGCCGGGAGCAAGGAGTTCAGGTCCGGTCGGCAGACGCCCACCTGGGGATTCAACGGGGACTTCCTCGGACCGACCCTGCGTGCCGAGCGCGGCGAGAAGGTCCGGGTGAGGGTCAGGAACACGCTGGGCGAGGAGTCCACCGTGCACTGGCACGGCATGCACCTGCCCGCGAAGATGGACGGCGGCCCCCACCAGATGGTCGCGCCGGGCGCGACCTGGACCCCGCACTGGACCGTGGACCAGCCCGCTGCCAGCCTCTGGTACCACCCGCATCCGCACGGCCGGACGGAGACGCATGTGCAGCGCGGACTGGCCGGGATGTTCCTGCTCGACGACGACACGTCGGCCCGGCTCGCGCTGCCGAAGCGGTACGGGGTCGACGATCTGCCGGTCATCGTGCAGGACGTCCGGTTCGACGGGGCGAAGTTCGACCACGGCCACAAGATGATGAGCGACACCGGCTTCCTGGGCGACCGGACGATGGTCAACGGCACCCTCGAGCCGTACAAGGAGGTGGGCGACGAGCTCGTACGGCTGCGACTGCTCAACGCGTCGACCGCCCGCGTCTACCACTTCGGATTCGCCGACAGCAGGCAGTTCTCGCTGATCGGGACGGACGGCGGGCTCCTGGAGAAGGCGGTCGCCATGGACCGGATCCAGCTGTCGCCGGGCGAGCGGGCCGAGGTCGTGGTGCGGATGAAGCCGGGTGAGCGCACCGTGCTGCGCAGCTACCCGCAGAAGAACTACGGGGACTTCTGGCAGAGCCGGTTCGGCGGCGGGGACGACACGTTCGACGTACTGGAGCTGCGGGCGAGGAACACGCTGCGCCCCTCCCCCGGCCTCCCGGCCGAGCTGGGCCGGCTCGAGTTGCCGAAGGGCTCGGACTCCGAGCGGACACGGTTCTTCGGACTGATGACGTCCGGGATCAACGGCCGGCGGATGGAGATGGGCCGGGTGGACGAGACCGTCACCCGCGGCACCGCCGAGACCTGGACCGTACGCAACGACGACGGCGTCCCGCACAACTTCCATGTGCACGATGTGCAGTTCCGGGTGCTGGAGGTGGACGGCAAGCAGCCGCCGCCGGAGCTGCGCGGCGCCAAGGACACGGTGTTCGTGCCGGCGGGCAGGACCGTGAAGCTGGCGATGCGCTTCACCGGACCGGCCGATCCGGACACTCCGTACATGTACCACTGTCATCTGCTGTACCACGAGGACATCGGGATGATGGGCCAGTTCGTGGTCGTGGAGAAGGGCCAGAAGGCGGGCAGCGTGCGTACACCGCACACACACCCGGGGCACTAACGTGCCGCCTATGACGACTGCACTGATTACGGGAGCGACCGCGGGCATCGGCGCCGCGTTCGCGCGGCGGCTCGCCGCCGGGAGCGCCTCCCAGGCCGGAGGCCTGGGCGGAGGACACAACCTGGTGCTGGTGGCCCGCGACACCAAGCGGCTGCAGGAGCAGGCCACCGAGCTGCACGACCGGCACGGTATCGAGGCGGAGGTGCTGACCGCGGACCTGTCGGAGGACGACGGGATCGCGGCGGTGGAGGAGCGGCTGGCCGACCGGAAGAACCCGATCGATCTGCTGGTCAACAACGCGGGGTTCGGGAACAAAGGCCGGTTCCTCGAAGTCTCGATGGCCGATGAGCTGATGATGCTCAAGGTGCACTGCGAGGCCGTCCTGCGGCTGACGGCGGCGGCGGCGGAGGCGATGCGGGAGCGCGGCCGGGGCGGTGTGGTCAATGTGGCCTCGGTCGCCGCGTTCGTGCCGCGCGGCACGTACGGCGCGTCCAAGTCGTGGGTGGTGCAGTTCACCCAGGGCGCGGCGCGGGATCTGGCGGGGTCGGGGGTGCGGCTGATGGCGCTGTGCCCGGGCTTCGTACGGACCGAGTTCCATGAGCGGGCCGGGATGGGGACGGACAACGTCCCGCGGTGGATGTGGCTCGACGCCGACAAGCTGGTGGCGGCGGCGCTGTCCGACCTGGAGCGGGGCAAGACGGTCTCGATCCCGGACCCGCGGTACAAGGCGCTGATGGGTGTGGCGAAGCTGGTGCCGCGAAGGCTGCTCGGCGGGGTCGGTTCCCGGGCGGGCCGCAAGTACGGTCCGCAGTAGGGACACCCGTAGTCGGGCGTCGCCTCCGCCCTGCCGGGTCGCCGGGAAGGTCCGCGGCGTACACCCGGACAGGGCAGCCGGACGGCAGGCCCGGGCGCCCGCGGGCCCCAGCCGCGCTCGATCACGGCCGTCCTCGATCACGGCCGTCGATCCGCGTTCGTCACCAGGCAGACGAGGAGCCCGAGTTCCGCCATGCATCACGTCACCGACGACCGCCCCGCACTGCTGCTGTCGATGGGCCCGGGCACCGCCGAGCGGCTGCTCGCCGAGCGCCATCGCGACGGCCTCGCCGCGCTCACCCGCACCGACCCCCACCTGGTCGCCCATGACCTGGCCGCCCCCGGCCCCGGCCGTCGCGGCCTCGCTCGCCGACGCCGAGGTGCTGCTGACCTGCTGCGGCGCGCCGTCGCTCACCGCTGAGGTACTGGCCGCCGCCCCCCGTCTGCGCGCGGTCGTCCACGCGGCGGGAAGCGTCAAGCACCACATCACCGAGGCCTGTTGGGAACGGGGTATCGCCGTCGCGTCGGCGGCCACCGTCAACTCCCTGCCGGTCGCCGAGTACACGCTCGCGGCGGTCCTGTTCGCCGGAAAGCGGGTGCTGCACTCGGCCCGGCGGTATGCGCGGCCGCGCGCGCCACGACTGGCATCCGGAGTTCGAGAGCGCCGGCAACTGCCTCCGGACGGTGGGGATCGTGGGGGCATCCCGGATCGGCCGGTGGGTGATCGAGCTGCTCCGTCCGTTCGACCTGCAGGTTCTGCTGTACGACCCGTATGTGGACGCTGCCGGGGCCGCCGCGCTCGTAGTCGTATGCACAAAGCTGGACGAACTGTGCGCCCGCGCGGATGTCGTGCGCCGGAGGTGCGGGCGACCCGCCACATGATCGGCGCCCGGCAGCCGGCGCTGATGCGGGACAGGGCAGCCTTGATCAACACCGCGCGCGGTTCGACGAGGACGCCCTGCTCAGGGAACTCGTCGCCGGCCGGCTGGATGCCGTACTGGATGTCACGAACCCCGAACTGCCGCCTCCCGGTTCCCCGTTGTACAGCCTGCCGAATGTGCTGTTCACCCCGCACGTCGCGGGTTCACCGGGCGGCGAGCTGCACCGGCTGGCGGACCACGCGCTGGACGAGGTGGAGCGGTTCACGGCCGGTCTGCCGTTCGCCGAGCCGGTGCGGCGGGACGCCCTGGGCCACTCGGCCTGACCCGGCAGGAGCGGCAAATCTCACTAAAATGGACGTATCCCATTCGAGCGCTGGGAGGCGCCATGAAATTCGTACAGGTGATCGACTACAAGACCAGCAAATTCGACGGTGTGAATGAGCTCATGGACAGGTGGGCCGAGCAGACCCAGGGCAAGCGGACCGCCACGCACGCGCTCACCGGCAAGGACCGCGCCGACGCCTCTCACTACATGGAAATCGTCGAATTCGAGTCGTACGACGACGCGATGAAGAACTCCCACCTTCCCGAGACCGAGCAGATTTTCCAGGAGATGGTGGCCCTCTGTGACGGCATGCCGTCCTTCACCGACCTCGACGTGGTCCGCGACGAGCAGCTGAACACCGCGGCCGTCCGCCGCTTCTTCCACGAGATCGCCGCCGGCGGCAATCTGGACGCCCTGAGCGAGGTGTTCGCCCCCGACTACAAGGACCACGACCCCCTCAGGGAAGAAGGCGAACCCGACGTCGGGCTCGACATGATGCGCGCCGATGTCACCGGATGGCGCGACGCCTTCGACTTCACCTTCGACCTCGAGCGCCAGGTGACCGAGGGCGATGACGTCGCGACGTCGTGGAGGTGGACCGGGCGGCACAAGGGCGAGTTCCAGGGCATCGCTCCCACGCGCCGGCAGTGCACGATGACCGGCACCACGATCTTCCGTTTCGAGGACGGGATGATCAAGGAAGGCTGGTGGCACTACGACATGCTGGGCCTGCTGCGCCAACTCGGCGCGCTCGGCTAGTCGTACACGGCCCCGCGCAGCCGACACGCGGCCGACACGCAGTCAGCCGCACGGACGCGGCGGTCCCACAGCCCGCACACCACGGCGAAGGCCCCCGCTCCCGCACACGGCGGGAACAGGGGCCTTACGCATATGCGCTACGGCGTCACAGCCTCACGGCGCCACGACGTCAGTGGCTGTGCCCGTGGCCGCCGTGACCGTGGTCGGCCTCTTCCTCGGCCGGCTTCTCGACGACCAGGGTCTCGGTCGTGAGCAGCAGCGAGGCGATCGACGCGGCGTTCTCCAGCGCGGAGCGGGTGACCTTGACGGGGTCGATGACACCGGCCTTCACCAGGTCGCCGTACTCGCCGGTCGCGGCGTTGAAGCCATGGCCCTGCTCCAGCTCCGCCACCTTGGAGGTGATGACGTAGCCCTCGAGGCCGGCGTTCTCGGCGATCCAGCGCAGCGGCTCGACGGCGGCACGGCGGACGACGGCGACACCGGTGGCCTCGTCGCCCTCCTTGCCCAGGTTGCCCTCGAGCACCTTCACGGCGTGGACGAGCGCGGAGCCACCACCGGAGACGATGCCCTCCTCGACCGCGGCGCGGGTCGCGGAGATGGCGTCCTCCAGACGGTGCTTCTTCTCCTTCAGCTCCACCTCGGTGGCGGCGCCGACCTTGATCACGCACACGCCGCCGGCCAGCTTCGCGAGGCGCTCCTGGAGCTTCTCGCGGTCCCAGTCGGAGTCGGTGGACTCGATCTCGGCCTTGATCTGGTTGATGCGGCCCTTGACGTCCTCGGAGTTGCCGCCACCGTCGACGATGGTGGTGTCGTCCTTGGTGATCGTCACGCGGCGGGCGGTGCCCAGCACGTCCAGGCCGGCCTGGTCGAGCTTGAGGCCGACCTCCTCGGCGATGACGGTGGCACCGGTGAGGGCGGCGATGTCGCCGAGCATCGCCTTGCGGCGGTCGCCGAAGCCGGGGGCCTTGACGGCCACCGCGTTGAAGGTGCCGCGGATCTTGTTCACGACCAGGGTCGACAGGGCCTCGCCCTCGACGTCCTCGGCGATGATCAGCAGCGGCTTGGAGGCACCCGCCTGGATGACCTTCTCCAGCAGGGGCAGCATGTCCTGGATGGAGGAGATCTTGCCCTGGTGGATCAGGATGTACGGGTCGTCGAGGACGGCCTCCATACGCTCCTGGTCGGTCACCATGTACGGGGACAGGTAGCCCTTGTCGAAGGCCATGCCCTCGGTGAAGTCGAGTTCCAGGCCGAAGGTGTTGGACTCCTCGACGGTGATGACACCGTCCTTGCCGACCTTGTCCATCGCCTCGGCGATGAGCTCGCCGACCTGCTGGTCCTGGGCGGACAGCGCGGCGACGGCGGCGATGTCGGACTTCTCGTCGATCGGACGCGCGGTGGCGATCAGCTCGTCGGAGACGGCCTTGACCGCAGCGTCGATGCCCTTCTTCAGGGCGGCCGGGGAGGCACCGGCGGCGACGTTGCGCAGACCCTCGCGGACCAGCGCCTGGGCCAGCACGGTGGCGGTGGTCGTACCGTCACCCGCGATGTCGTTGGTCTTGGTCGCCACCTCCTTCACCAGCTGGGCGCCGAGGTTCTCGTACGGGTCGTCGAGCTCGACCTCGCGGGCGATGGTGACACCGTCGTTGGTGATGGTGGGGGCGCCGAACTTCTTGTCGATGACGACGTTGCGGCCACGGGGGCCGATCGTCACCTTGACCGTGTCGGCAAGCTTGTTGACGCCGCGCTCGAGGGCGCGACGGGCGTCCTCGTCGAATTTCAGGATCTTCGCCATGGAGCTTTCAAGTCCTCTCACATGAACTGCGCCCCTCGCCGCCCGGCAATCAGCGGGGTGACCAGGGGCGCAGCTCAGAGCAATCTGGGTGAATTACTTCTCGACGATCGCGAGTACGTCGCGAGCCGAGAGGACGAGGTACTCCTCGCCGCTGTACTTCACTTCGGTGCCGCCGTACTTGCTGTACAGCACGACATCGCCGACGGTCACGTCGAGCGGAAGACGCTCGCCGTTCTCGAAGCGGCCCGGGCCCACGGCCAGGACGACGCCCTCCTGGGGCTTCTCCTTCGCGGTGTCCGGAATAACCAGGCCAGAGGCCGTGGTCTGCTCGGCGTCGAGCGGCTGGACCACAATGCGGTCCTCGAGCGGCTTGATGGCAACCTTGGAGCTGGCGGTCGTCACGATCCGACCTCCCCCTTCGGAGATCTCACGGGGTTAACTGATCTGAGGTGGCGACCAGGTCGATCCGTCGTCGCGGGTGCCGGACCTGCCTGTCGCTGTGTTGGCACTCTCACTTGGTGAGTGCCAGAAGCGAGACTATGACTGCGATTAGCACTCGGTCAAGCGGAGTGCCAATGTGACTGTGCGCGTCGATCGGATCCCGACACGGACAACGCCTCTGCGGGCCCATCGGTTCCGCACGAAAACGCTGCTGTCGAGCGCCCGTTCCGACACGGGTCCCGACGCCGGTCCCGACCTGGCGCTGATCCGAGTCGCGATCCACGCGCGCCTCGCCGCCCCCGCGGCCGGTCCCGCCCACGAAGTCGTCGCCGCCGGCTGCGCCGATGTCTTCCCGGATGCGCTTCCTCGCGGCAGCGGCACACCGCCCTGTTCTTCGTGGGCTCATCGGCATGGGGCCGGACGCACCAGGAGCCGTTACCGTACGCGCCCGCAGGGAGCGGCCGCGTCGGCTGCGCCGGGGGCCGACGGGTCCGACGGGTCCGACGCCGGGGGTCGCACCGACCGGAGCACGTGCCCGTCCCGGGAGGGACACCGACGAGGGGCGACACGCTCCGGGCCCGCACCGGGGGTCCGCGCCGCGCGAGGAGGGCCCGCCCCCGGGGCCCGCGCCGCCGGACCGGCCTTCTGCGCGGCCTTGCGACCCAGCCGTTCGATCGGGTCGACCGACTGCGCGCACCCGGCCGAGGCGAGGAGCGCACCGGCCGCAAGCGCTCCGGCGAGCAGCCGGTGCGCGCAGCTCACGCCCGGTCCCCCGTCATACGTAGTCCTCGAGCTTCGCCACCGCGTACCCCTTCGCGGTCACCGTCTTCATGACCTGCCGGATCATGTCGGGCATCGTGCCCTTCCACTCCGCACGCCCCCGGAAGTGCGTGAGGATGATGTCGCCCGGGTGCAGATCCCGGTCCCACTCGCGCCACTCCATGTGGTCGGGGAAGGCCTCGGCGGCCCACAGCGGCACGGCCTCGACCCCGCAGGACTTGGCGGCGCGCAGGGTGTCCTTGTTGTAGTTGCCGTACGGCGGACGGAACAGTGCGGGCCGCTTGCCGTAGCGCTCCTCCAGCTTGTCCTGCTGGACGCAGATCTCCCGCTGCTGCTGCGCGAACGAAAGACCGGGCAGATAGCGGTGGTTGATGGTGTGGTTGTGCAGGGCAACCCCGTTGGCCTGCATCTTCTTGAAGTAGCCGTAGTTGTCTCTGATCACGTAGTCGCTGAGGAAGGCGCTGTACGGGATCTGGAGCTCGGACATCATCTTGAGCAGTTCGGGGTCCTTCTCCGCGCCGTCGTCGATCGTCAGGAAGACGACCTTCTCCTCGGTGGGAACGGTGGTGAAGACGGGCGGCAGACCCTCCCCGTCTTCGACCTCGAAGCCCTTGCGGGTGGTGATCTTCGGCTTGACGGCGGGCGGCGGGGGCGCGGCGAGCGGGGGCTTCAGCCCCCACTTCTTTGCGGCGGCAGCGCGGACGGCCTGCTTTCGGACCTTCTCCACGTACGCGGCAAGCGCACCCGCCGCGCCGGGTTCCTGCGGCAGGGCATGCTCGGCCTGCTGGCCGGCGGCGGGCTTGGCGGGCTTGGCGGACTTGGCGGACTTGGCGGACTTGGCGGGCCGGGAGGCCCTGGCCCCCTCGGCCTTGGGTGTCCCCTCGGCCGCACAGCCGGAACCGACAGCGGCGGCGAGGAAGAGCGTCAGAATCGTATAAGCCCGTACATTTACCTTTTTTCGGACTAGCTGCATGGCGTCGCATCCTGTCAGCGCAAGTCCCGCTCACCCGGCCGACACCGCCACTGCGGGCGCACCATCCCCCGCCTGGCCCACAATGAGTCGGTGAACGACCTCGACCCCCTGGCCGCCTTCGCCTCGCTCCGCACCGAGGAGGGCCGGGCCCTGCTCGCCGGCCTGGACTCCTACGACCCCTCCCAGGAGCTGGCCGTAGCCACCCGGCTGCGCCGCGAGCACCCGGCGGAACTGGTCTCGGCGGCACTCGGACAGGCCCGGCTGCGACAGCGGGCGGTGGCGAAGTTCGGCGCGCAGGACGCCCGCCGGATGTTCTTCACCCCGAACGGCGTGGAGCAGTCCACCCGCCGCTCGGTCGCCGACCACCGCGCCGAGCGCTTCGCCGCCCTCGGCGTACGCAGCGTGGCGGACCTGTGCAGCGGCATCGGCGGCGACGCACTCGCACTCGCCCGCGCCGGCATCTCGGTCCTCGCCGTGGACCGGGACCCGCTGACGGCCGAGGTCGCGCGCGCCAACGCCGAGGCGCTGGGACTCGCGGACCTGATCGAGATCCGCTGCGCGGATGTGACGGAGATCGACACGGCGCCGTACGACGCGGTCTTCGTGGACCCCGCCCGGCGCGGGGGCCGCGGCAGGATCTTCGACCCGGAGGCCTACTCCCCGTCCCTGTCCTGGGCGATCGGCGCGGCTCACACCCGCCCGCACGCGGCCCTCAAGATCGCCCCCGGCATCCCGCACGAGATCGTCCCGGACGAGGCCGAAGCGGAGTGGATCTCGGACGGCGGCGATGTGAAGGAGGCGGTGCTCTGGTTCGGTACGGCCCCGGGCACGGTGCGGGCGACACTGCTGCCGGGCCCGCACTCCCTTACCGGCCGCGGCCTGCCGGACCCGCGGGTCCGCGCGGTCGGCCGCTATCTCTACGAGCCGGACGGCGCGGCCATCCGCGCCCACCTGGTCGCCGAGGTCGCCGAGACGCTGGACGGCGGGCTGATCGACGAGACGATCGCGTACATCACGGCGGACGAGCTGCGCCCCACGCCCTATGCGACCGCGTACGAGATCACGGACCAACTCCACTTCAACGTGAAGAAGTTGAAGGCCCTGCTGCGGGAACGCGAGGTCGGCGTCCTGACGGTCAAGAAGCGCGGCTCGGCGGTGGAGCCGGAGGAACTGCGCCGCAAGGTGAAGCCGCACGGCCCGAACGCGGCGACGGTGTTCCTGACGAGGGTGGCGGGGGCACCGACGATGCTGGTGGGCCGACCGGCGTAGCCGAGGTCCCCCGCCGTATTCACGTTCGTGTACGCGGATTCCGGCAGCACCGGAATCCCTGTGCACGACCTGGCGGAACGCACACCGATGCGCCACCGCGTGACCCCTGCCGTACCCCCTTCCCCTGCCACGCCCCCTGCCCCCGAGACCGTGAGGTGAGCACATGGCCGTCCACCCCGAAGGCATATTCACCAGCGGCCCGCTCTTCCAGCTCGTGAGCCTGGCGGCGAACGGAACCGACCCTTTGGAGTGGCAGGTTCTGCGGCTCAGACGCGCTCTGTGGACCGAGCACTGGGACGCCGCTTGGCGCTCACCGATGCAGCCCCTCGCCTCCCAACTCGACTACATGGCCACCACGTTCACCGAAGAGTTCTTCGCCGACTGCCCCGAGTACGCCCGCCGGGCCTGGCTCGCCGCCGCCGGCCCCAAGAGCGTGCCCGAGTTCATGGGAGAGCTCGCCATGCTGCTGCGGGTCGCGGACCGGGAATGGCCCGGCGACTACAGCACAGTGCCTGTGGCCCGGTGGGAGGCCGAGGCACGGTTCCCGCTGCTCCGGAGCCTGGACACGTGGGCGTATGACGGCGAGTACGACTCGTTCGAGGAAGCCTTCCAGGCCCATATCGACGGCGAACACCCGTACTGCAACGAGGAGGTCGTCCCCTTCGTCGCTCAGGCGCAGACCGCCCTGTCCCTGTGCGCCGAGTCCACGCATTTCAGGGAGGCGTTCCTGTCGTACGGCGAGAGCGTGACGCCCGCGGCGCTGAAGATCATCGCCGAGTTGGGCCATGCCCACATGAGGAGTCACCACGTCGACTGACTGGCTCGGCCTTCCCTCTGTCCACCCCGCGACCTCAGCGGAACCGGCGCACACGCGACACTCCCGGCCTGACGGTCTGGAGATCGAAAAGAAACGGGGCCGGGCCCGTCAGCGGTGCGCGCCGCCCTGGGGCGTGGCGTGCCGCTGACGCGTCACGGCCGCCGAGCCGGCACCCACCAGCCGGACTGCCCAGCGGTAGTGGCTCACCGCCTTGGCGGCGCCGAACAGGCCCGTGAGCCACATGATGAAGCCCAGGCCCATCAGCATCATGACCTCGGGGACGGTGTCCTCGCCCGGCCTCGCGCCCGCCGGGACGGCGAAGGAGAGCCACAGGCCGGACGCGCAGAGCAGGAACGAGGGGATGAACCACACCAGGCTCAGCACAGGTGAGCCGAACCGGGTGTCCCTGGCCGGGTCCCAGTCCAACGCGGTCCACTGCCAGAGCCGTTGACGGATCTTCGCGTCGCGGGCGATACCGAAGCCGACCACGAGACCGGTCGGGATCATGAACCCGACACCGAGGAGTCCGGAGATCGCGCCGAACAGGACGCTGAACACATCCGGATCCTCGGCGACCACCCGCAGCAATGTCGCGAAGAAGACCCAACCGAGCGCGAATCCCGCCGCCGTCAGCCACAGCAGCACCATCCGCTTCGGGTCGATGCTCCGCCGGTGCAGTTCCGTCATCGCCTTCGCCCGGTCGGCGAGGAGCGACTCACGGTCGGGCCAGGCCCGTATCTCGGCAGGCGGCGGAGGCGGAGGCAGCGGGATACGACGGGACATGTGTGCGACCCTATCGCCCGCTCGGTCGGCGAACTCCGTGCGCATCTCGCTCTTGACGGACGACTGCAGCAGCGCGGGCGCACCCGGGCGTCGGCCTCGCCAGAGGCGAGGAGCGATCCGCGGCGCAGCGGTGTGCGGCAGACCTCGACGACGGCGCGGCAGGCACCGGAAGCTCGTGCGGTTTCGGCACCTGCCGCGGCATGGGGGTCAGGGGTGTATCTCCTGCGGCCGTGCTACGGGGTGAGGTCCACGCACACCGCTTCGGCTTGGATCCCGATGGGGTCGTCGGTCTGATTGAACACTTGCACGGCCCAGCCCACCACCAAGAAGGGGGATACGCCGGATTCGATCGGGAAACTGGAGAGGATGCCCGGCCATGGACCGCTGATGGTGTACCCGCCGCCGGTACCGACGTCTCCGGCATCACATAGCGCGAAGGATGCCTCGGTGGTCCCTGGTTCCACTGTCTGTGGTTCTCCCTGGCGGCGGTAGGTGATCGTCGGTCCGGCTGGGCCGGTCGCGCCGGGTTCACCGGCGGACCCGGTTGCACCAGTGGGACCCGTACCGCCGGTGGGGCCGGTCGGTCCGGTGGGACCCGTACCGCCGGTGGGGCCGGTCGGGCCCCGGTCGCCCGTCGGTCCGGTGGGGCCCGTGGGCCCGGTCTTGCCCTTGCACCGGTCTCTGCCGCTGTCCGCCACCACACCGGCCGCGTGGACGCTGTAGGAATACGTGTCACATCTGTCGCCCTCTGACACTGACGCCTGGCTCGCCTCGACTGTCGTCCTGGGGCTGGGCGTGGCCAGGGCAGGGGTGGTGAGGCCGAGCATCACCAGCGCCACCGACGCCACGGAGCCGCCTGTGAGCAGTCCGGCGCGACGGGGAAGCGGACCTAGACCGGGCTCGGGACGCATAAGTGTCCTGCTTTCTGGGTGGAATGGGATGTTCCAGGGGCGACGGAGCACCCTGAGGGCCCCTGGGGGCTTCCCCGGCCATGATTCGGTGACGTCCGCGAGGGCCGTGAGAGGCACGCTCGGTTATCCACTCAAGGGCGCACAAGAGAGTCCGATGGGGCTAAGCAACGGAGTGGCCGAGGGGTGGACTCCCGTGAGGGCCGCCTTCACCGACGACGCCGGCGTCTTCAGGTTCTGGGGGAATGTCCACGTCTCAACGGGACCTCCAGGTCGCGGGCCGTCCGTGCCGGATGGTCATTTCTCGCTCCTCTCCGATGTCCGCATGGCCGCCCTCAGCTGATCCACGTGGTCGTGGACCCGGGCGGGTGGGAGGAGATCGTGGGCAGCCAGGGCAACGCCCGTGCAGGCCCGGCACAGGCCGCCCGGCAGGGACGCCGGGTCGCCCGGGGCACCGCAGTCCGTGCATTCCATGACCATCCGGGGGGCCGGGGGCTCCGGAGGGAGCTTGCCCAGCAGGCGGCGGCGGACGAATCCGTACGGGTGGGAGACCTGCCCCGGGAGCCCGGCCGTCAGCGCCGACAGCAGCTGCGTCTCGCTCGCGCCCCGCTCGAACCACGCGCCCGCCGCCGCCTCCAGCGCCGCGCACTCCGGTGCGGAGAGCGTCAGGCGCGCCTCGATACGGCCGAGGCGGGCCAGCACGTCATGCGCCGCCGAACGCGCCAGCGCCGCCGGGATGGCCGAGGTCCCGAGCTCGCCCGTCGCGAAGGCCGCCCACCAGGCGTCGTCGCGGGCCGTACGGGACCAGTAGGAGCGCCAGACCCAGTGGTTGGTGCCGGACCGGATAGTCACGCACTGGCGGATACGGCGGTAATGGCCCGCCATGGAAAGGCTCTTGAGGATCGTGCCCATCGCGCACTGGCCGTAGCCGGGCACGTGCTTCGCGAGCGTCTTCACGGAGATGTCCGCGCCCTCGGCCTGCCGGTCGATGTAGTCCGCGACCTCCGCCTCACGCCTGGGCAGATGTGCGAAGTCGTCGGCCCGACGGGGGCTCGGGGAGGGGGCGAGCCGCTTGCCGTAACCGGGATTGGCCATGGGGTGGGCGGGCGGACGCTGGGCAGGAATAAGCTGCTTGGTAGCCATGAGATCGAGTCCGATCGATCTTGTCGTTAGACCCCTGTGTGGTGCTGGTAACACCGCATGGGGGTCGTCTTGTTGCGCACGCTACACGGCCATGGCCGTCCGTCGCGACTCGATCACAAAAAGTCATCTCTCCTGGTGCGCACGCCCGTTAAGGGTGGGTGGGCGGGAACAATCCCCCCACCCAATCCTTGTTGAAGCGTCTCGAATCCCGCGTCCCGAAGCTCAAGCCCCGACGTGCACGACGAACTCGGACCAGGCGCGGGCCGGTACGGCGATTTCGGGGCTCGACGTGAGCTTCGAGTCCCGGACGTGGACGGTGTCGGGGCAGGTGGCGACCTCGACGCAGTTGCCGCCCTCGCTGTCGCTGTGGGTGGACTTGCGCCAGGCGAGGGCGACTTCGACGCACTCGCCGCCTTCACTGTCGCTGTAGCTCGACTTGAACCACACCAGTCCGGTTCTCACCACGCCTCGGCCTCCCTCTTGATGACCTCAGCGGACTCCTCGGGCCGAGAGCCTGCATACGGATCATGCCGAGCCGCTGGGTCAGTTTGCTGACCGTTTCGGGCTCGCCCGTCAGATGACTGACCGACTGCCCCTCCTCGAACACATGGTGCTCATGAGCCGGAGATTCGAGAAGCACAATCGGGCCGTCGTTGCCCGGATGTGAGCCCTGAGCCGCGGGCATCACCTGAATGTCCACATTGCGCAACCTGCCCATGGTCAAAATGTGTTCGCACTGTTCCTTCATCACCTCGGGACCACCGACGGGGCGTCGCAGTGCGCTCTCCTCGATCACGAAGCTGAAGTACGTGGTCGGCCTGCGGCCCAGCATCAATCCGCGTTCCATACGTGCGGCGATGCGATGCTCGATCGTCTCGTCATCGATCGGCGGACAGTGGGTGGCGAACAGAGCCCGCACATAGCGCTCGGTCTGGAGCAGGCCCGGGACCCGAATGGGCTCGTACGACTGGTGCGCAATCGCATGCGCCTCACGCTCCATGAACTCCGCCGCCCTCGGCGGAAACGGATCCGGCACCAGGAACTTCTCCAGCGCCTTGAGCTTCCCCCGCGCCCCGTACAGATCGTCCGCCACCGCCAGCAGCCGGGCCGTCGGCCTGCGCCGCCCGACCTCCATGGCCCGGATCGTGCCCTCGGTGTACCCGGCGGCCTCCCCCAGCGCGGCGCACGTGCCGCCCGCCTCCTGGCGCCACATCTGTAACTGCTGCCCGCAGTGCCGCCACGCGGACGGTGTCTGCTTGAGCTGTGCCGTCTCGGTCATGCACCTCAGGCTAGGGACCGGACACGGAGCGTGAGGCCCTTTCCAGGAGCAGCTCCCTCTCGCGTGCGTTGCGGGTCAGGGACGCGGCGCGTTCGAACTCGGCGCGCGCCTCGTCCCTGCGCCCCAGCCGCTCCAGCAGGTCCCCCCGGACGCTCGGCAGCAGGTGGTAGTCCTCCAGGGCGGGTTCGTCGGTGAGCGCGTCGACCAGCTCCAGCCCGGCCTCGGGCCCCTCGGCCATCGAGACCGCGACCGCCCGGTTCAGTTCCACGACCGGGGACGGGGTCATGGCCTTGAGCTGCCCGTAGAGCGCCGCGATCGTCGCCCAGCTCGTGTCCTCGTACGTCGCCGCCTGCGCGTGGCAGGCGGCGATCGCGGCCTGGAGGGCGTACGGGCCGTACGGGCCGGGTCCCACGTGGTGCAGCGCCTCGATGCCCCGGCGGATCAGCAGGCGGTTCCAGCGGGAGCGGTTCTGGTCGGCGAGCAGGACGGGCTCGCCGCCCGGTCCTGTGCGGGTCCCGATGCGCGAGGCCTGGAGCTCCAGCAGGGCGGCCAGGCCCTGCACCTCGGACTCGGCCGGCATCAGGCCCTGGAGCACCCGGGCGAGACGCAGGGCGTCCTCGCAGAGGGCGGGGCGCACGAGGTCGTCACCGACGGTGGCCGAGTACCCCTCGTTGAAAACCAGGTAGATGACCTCCAGTACCGAGTCCAGCCGCGCGGCGCGGTCGGCACCGTACGGGGCCTCGAACGGCACGCCCGCCTGCGCGAGCGTCCGCTTGGCCCGGACGATGCGCTGGGCGACCGTGGACTCGGAGGACAGGAAGGCACGGGCGATCTCCTCGGTGGTCAGACCGCCGACGAGTTTCAGCGTGAGCGCGATACGGGCGCCGGTGGTCAGCACCGGATGGCATGCGGTGAAGATCAGGCGCAGCAGGTCGTCGTCGATGTCGTCGGGCTCCGACGGCTCGGGGGGCGGCGGCGCGTCCTCCAGGGCGCGCCCGACCTCGGCGAGCTTGCGGGCGTACGTCTCCTTGCGGCGTACGAGGTCGATCGCGCGATGCTTGGCGGTGGCCATGAGCCAGGCTCCCGGCTTGTCCGGGACACCCGACTCCGGCCACTGCTCCAGCGCGGCGACCAGGGCGTCCTGCGCGAGCTCCTCGGCGATGCCCACGTCCCTCACGATGCGTGCGACACCGGCGATGATCCGCGCCGACTCGATCCTGAACACCGCTTCGACCGTTTCGGTCGCGCTTGCTGCCGTCACGGCCACCCATCAGAGCAGCCGTACCGGAGCGGGGCAAGCGCGACCGGATCAGCCCTCGGCGATCTGGCGGAGCTCGCAGGTGATGGCCCACTGCTTCGGGTGGATCTCAAGGAAGCGCTTGGTCCATTCGAGGGCCTCCGCCTTGTCCTTGCACTGCATGATGGCGTAGCCGCCGATGACTTCCTTGCTCTCGGTGAAGGGCCCGTCCGTGTACGACAGCTTGCCGCCGGACCAGGTGACACGGGTGCCCTCGGAGGTCGGGGCGAGACCGGCGGTGTCCAGCATGACCCCGGCCTTGGTGATCTCCTCGAGCAGCGCGCCCATCCGCTCGTTGAATTCCTCGGGGAATTCCTCCCCGGCGAGCTCGTTCTCGTCGACTCGGACCATCGAAAGGAAACGCGGCATGGTGACTCCTCGGGTACGGGAGAGCGGGGCCGTTCCCCGCCTCTCACCCATGCGTCGAACGGGAGACGGCCGGATCGACATCGTCGCCGGAATTCTTCCGGGGGTTTTTCGGGGAAGCCACCGGAGGCCGGGAAAGCCTGCCGACCTCAGCCGCGGCCCGTCGGGGCTTCGTGCGCGTTTGCTGTCGACGCCGGGTTCTCGAGCTCGCCGAATCCGGCAGCCAGACGCGGCTGACGCTGGATGTGCACGTAGACGGCCCAGTGCGCCGTGAAGCGCTGCAGCGGTGCGAGGTCCGAGCCGAGCCGGGCCTGGTCCGCCGTCTGATCCAGTTCCCGGGTGAACGCGGGAAGGGCAGCCGGAGCGATTTGCGCGACAGCCTGACGCAGCGCGGCGACGGTTGTCGGGGGCTGCGGAATCAGGGGCTGCTCGGATGCGCCGGCGGTCATGTGTTCTCCCACGGACGGGATTCTGTGCTTCAGTCGGCCTGCCGAGCCACAACCCGGGATCATCATCCGATCGGGCGACCCGTCATGCCGGCCCATGACCGTCGGGCCCCGAGCACCCGGCCCCCGCAACGTCAGCCGAGCGACTCGAAGCGCCAGCGGTGCACCGGCCGGGTGATCAAGTCAGCGGCCGGTTCCGGGAGTTCGGGAAGTTCGGCGCCGGCGTCCGGAGCCTCCCACCAGGTGATGACCAGCACCCTGTCCCCGCCCGCCCGGAACGTCTCGCGGCGCAGCGGCTCGCGTGCCAGTTCCTGGGCGCTGGCCCACTCCAGCAGCTCCGCGCCCCGGTCCTGCACGGCGCGGGCCTCCCACATCAGCGCGACGACCGTCATGAGTAGAGATTGTCCTTGCTGATCTCGTGCACATGGTCGTGCGAAGGGACGGCACCCGGCACATGCGGGTCCGTCACCGGCAGCGACGAGTCCGCCGACAGCTCCCAGTCGGAGGCCGGCCGGTTCCGGGCGACCATCTCCGCGCCCAGCGCCGCGACCATCGCACCGTTGTCCGTGCACAGTCCCGGCCGCGGCACCCGCAGCCGGATGCCGGCCCGCTCGCAGCGCTCCTGGGCAAGCGCCCGCAGCCGCGAGTTGGCCGCCACGCCGCCGCCGATCATCAGGTGGTCCACGCCCTGGTCCTTGCAGGCGCGCACCGCCTTCCGGGTCAGTACGTCCACGACCGCCTCCTGGAAGGAAGCCGCCACATCCCGTACCGGCACCTCCTCGCCCGCGGCGCGCTTGGCCTCGATCCAGCGGGCCACGGCCGTCTTGAGCCCGGAGAAGGAGAAGTCGTACGCCGGGTCGCGCGATCCGCTCAGGCCGCGCGGGAACGCGATCGCGCTCGGATCGCCCTCCTTGGCCAGCCGGTCGATCACCGGGCCGCCGGGGAAGCCCAGGTCCAGCACGCGCGCGATCTTGTCGAAGGCCTCGCCGGCCGCGTCGTCGATCGTGGCGCCCATGGGGCGTACGTCGGCGGTGATGTCGGGCGCGAGCAGCAGCGACGAGTGGCCTCCGGAGACCAGCAGCGCCATCGTCGGCTCGGGCAGCGGGCCGTGCTCCAGCTGGTCGACACAGATGTGCGAGGCGAGGTGGTTGACGCCGTACAGCGGCTTGTTCAGGGCGTACGCGTACGCCTTCGCCGCCGAGACGCCGACCAGCAGCGCGCCCGCGAGGCCGGGGCCGGCGGTGACCGCGATGCCGTCGAGGTCGCGCGCCGAGACGCCCGCCTGCTTCAGGGCGCGCTCGATGGTCGGCACCATCGCCTCGAGGTGGGCGCGGGAGGCGATCTCCGGCACCACACCGCCGAACCGGGCGTGTGTGTCCACGCTGGAGGCGACGGCGTCGGCGAGCAGGGTCGTACCGCGGACGATGCCGACGCCGGTCTCGTCGCAGGAGGTCTCGATGCCGAGTACGAGCGGTTCGTCAGCCATCAGTGAGTCTCTGTTCCTTGTACGTGGAGGCGCATGACGAGGGCGTCGATGTTGCCCGGCTGGTAGTAGCCGCGCCGGAATCCGATGGGCTCGAAGCCGAAGCGCTCGTACAGCTTCTGGGCCCGGGTGTTGTCCACACGCACTTCGAGGAGCACCTCGTCGCACTCGAAGGCGGTGGCGTGCTGCAGCAGATCGGTGAGCAGGCGGGAGCCGAGTCCCGTGCCCCACTGGGTGCGGTCCACGGCGATGGTCTGTACGTCCCCGAGGCCGCCGGCGGCCGCGAGGCCCGCGTATCCGACGATCCGGCGGCCCTTCTCCCCGTCCACCTCGGCGACGACGTAGCGTCGGGTGGCCTGCGGACCGCGGGCGTGGGCGAGCTCGGACCAGAACATCCCGGGCGACCAGGCGTCGTCGGGGAACAGCTCGTGCTCGAGCTCCAGCACCGGCTCGATGTCCCACCAGCGCATCTCACGCAGGGCGGCGGTGCTCACTTCGGAGTGACCACCTTGTAGTTCTTGGGCACCTGCGCGTCGGGGCGGCGCAGATAGAGCGGCTGCGGGTCCAGGAAGTCCTCCCCGGCCTCCAGCTTCCCGGCGGCGAGCGCGGCGAGGGCCCCGGCGCTGACGTGCTCGGGGCCGCGGGCGTCCGGGAACGTCTCGGGGTACAGGAGCGCGCCCGCTCCGACCGCCGGCATTCCGGCGACCTGTCCGGCGATGTCGGCGGGCCTGTCGACGGCGGCGTCGGTCACGCGGGTGCGGGGGTCCGCGTACCGCGCCCAGTAGACCTCCTTGCGGCGCGCGTCCGTCGCCACCACGAACGGCTCGTCGAGACCGCAGACGTACGCGAGCCCGTCCAGCGTGCACACGCCGTGGACGGGTACACCGAGGGCCGAGCCGAAGGTCGCGGCCGTCACCAGGCCGACGCGCAGGCCCGTGTAGGGGCCGGGGCCGACGCCCACGACGATGCCGGTGACGGCGTCGAGCTTCACACCGGCCTCGGCGAGTACGGCGTCGACGGCGGGCAGCAGCAGCTCCCCGTGACGGCGCGCGTCCACCCGGGAGGACTCGGCGACGACGGAGCTGCCGTCGTGGAGAGCGGCGGTGACGGCAGGGGTGGCGGTATCCATGGCGAGCAAGAGCACGCAAACAGCCTACGGCTCCCGCGACGGGGGCACGGCGCCCCGTCGGAGCGGACCGCTGCTGCTACCGTCACCCCACAGACGTACGTTTGAAAGGTGGGCACGGTGTCACGGAGCAGCTCGGGGATCGTGGCCGGGCTCACGGCGGCGGCGCTGACCGTCGTCGGTTTCCTCGCCTACCAGGCGTCGGCGAGCGCCCCCGACCATCTCGGCAAGCCGAGGACTCCGGTTGCCGTCCCCTCGACGCAGCCCACCGGCGGCACCCCGCAAAAGCCCAAGGACCCGCTGACGGTGCCCGCGAACTCGGGCACGGGCGTCCGTGTCGTGTACTCGCTGGGCGACCGGCGGGTGTGGCTGATCGGCGAGCAGGGCAGGCTGGAGCGCACGTTCGAGGTCATGCCGTCGACGGTCCACCCCAAGCCCGGTACGTACAAGGTGACCTCGCGCTCGGGCAAGGTGGCGGGCTCGGACGGCGTCCAGATCGAGCACGTGGTGCGCTTCGCGAGCGTCGACGACATCGTGATCGGCTTCAGCGCCGCCGTCGACGGCTCGCTGACACCCCCGGACCCGCAGCGGAAGACGGGCGGCGTCCGGATGAAGCGGGCGGACGGGGACGCGCTGTGGGTGTTCGCGGCGATCGGCTGGAAGGTCGTCGTCGTACCGTAGCGCCCCGGGCCGCGAGCGCTGAGGCCTGCGCCGGGCCCTCGGATGTCACCCGTACGAATCACGCCGCGTCGCGGTGCGGGGTCCCCTCCTCGGGCAGCTCACCCGGCCGGCGGTCCTCGCGGGGCGGGGTGGAGACCGCGGTCGCCGCGGCGCACGACGCCAGGAGATCCCGCATCGACAGGGTCGACGGCAGCGGGGTCGCGGGCTGGTGCGACTGCTGACGGGACTGCGGTACGCGCTCCGATGCCGACATGGATGCCTCCTGGGGGCTCCGGGGGCAGGCGTGCTTAGGTAGACCTAACCAGGTCTCCGTACCATGTCACCACGCGTGGCACGGCCTGCGCAACACTTTCCCGACGACTTGTCGGAACGTCTACAGTTCCCCGGCCCGCCCCTTCCCGAAACCGGGGGGCCGCGCCCCCGGGACCCGGCCATGCCCTGAAGGCGTAGAGGGGTGTCTTCCAGCCGGACGGGCGGAGAAACGGGCCCCCGGTGGTCAGGCTGTTGTCGACATCAGGTCCGACGACGCCCAGCGCGCGCCGTACCCGTACAGCGTCACCTCGCGACGCTCGTCGTCCGTGTCTCCCACCACCCGGTGGATGACCACATGCAGCCGGTCGTCCGACAGGTCCTCGACCTTGCCGTCACCCCACTCCACGACCACCACCGACTCCGGCAGCGAGACGTCGAGGTCCAGGTCCTCCATCTCGTCGAGGCCGCCGCCCAGGCGGTACGCGTCGACGTGGACGAGCGCCGGACCACCGGTCAGCGACGGATGGACGCGGGCGATCACGAAGGTCGGGGAGGTGACGGCGCCGCGGACGCCGAGGCCCTCGCCCAGGCCCCGCGTCAGCGTCGTCTTGCCCGCGCCGAGCTCGCCCGTGAGCATCACCAGGTCGCCGGGACGCAGCAGCTTCGCGAGCCGGCGTCCCAAGTCCTGCATCTGCTCCGGGGATTCGACCGTCAGGCGGGCGGAGCGGGCGGCGGCTGTCTCAGCCACCGGGCTGTGCGGTGCTTCCATACGTGCCGACGTTACCCGTTGTCGGCACCGCTCCGATCCGGGCCAGCAGGTCCGCCAGCCGGTCGGTGACCACCTCCGGGTGCTCCAGCATCACCAGGTGCCCCCCGTCCGGCACGATCACCAGTTCCGCGTCCGGCAACTCGTCCGCGATCGCCTCGCTGTGCGCACTGGGCGTGACCAGATCCTTGTCGCCGGCCAGCACCAGCACCGGCAGGTCCGCGAAGGCAGTGAGCGCCTCGGCCTTGTCGTGGTCGGCGAAGGCCGGGTAGAACTCGGCGACCACATCGATGGGCGTCGACTCGATCATCCGCTCGGCGAACCGGCCCACCGCCGGGTCCACGTCCTTCGACGAGAACGAGTAGCGCTTGATGAGCCCGGCGAACAGGTCCGCGGTCGCACGGCGGCCCCGTTCGACCAGTTCGGCCTGCGAGCCCAGTGCTCGCAGCACGCCCGGCAGGACCCGCCGCAGCGCGTTCACGCCCGCCACCGGAAGCCCGTAACTGACCTCGCCGAGCTTGCCGCACGAGGTACCGACGAACGCTGCCCCGACCACCCGGTCCCGCACCAGCTCCGGGAAGTGCGCGGCCAGCGCCATCATCGTCATGCCGCCCATGGAGTGGCCGACCAGCACCAGCGGGCCCGTGGGCGCCGCCGCGTCGATGACCGCCTTCAGATCCCGGCCCAGCTGGTCGATGGAGACCGGCACCGCGTCGGTCCCCGCCTGCGACGCACCCCGCGCCGAGCGGCCGTGGCTGCGCTGGTCCCAGTGCACGGTACGCACCAGACCGCGCAGCGCCGCCCGCTGGAAGTGCCAGGAATCCTGGTTGAGGCAGTAGCCATGGCTGAAGACCACGGTGACCGGAGCCGGCGCCTTGCGCCCGAAGAGCCGGCGGCGGCGCGGCGCGCCCACCTCCGGGTCGAGCTCGTCGGCCTCGTAGTAGAGCTCGGTGCCGTCGTCGGCGAGCGCCTTGCCTGGCACGCCGCGCAGCGCCCCGTACGGCCCGGACGCGTCCAGGGCCAGGCGCGCCTTCCTGCGCATGCCGCGGCCGACGGTGAGCCTTTCGAGCGCGACACCGGCGGCCGCGCCGGCCGCGACCACGCCTATCGCCGCGCCGGCGAAGCCCGCCCGGCGCCAGTTGCCCGTGGCCACCGCCGCAGCCATCGCCGCGGCCTCGGCCACGTCCCCCGTACTGGTCTCGCTCACCGTGCCTCTCCTACTCGTAGTCGCCGGATCCCTCGATGTCCTCGTTCACATAGACGCGCGGAACCCTCATACCGATGCGCGTGACGATCTCGTACGCGATGGTGTCCGCCGCCTGCGCCCAGTCCTCGGCGCTCGGCTCGCCCCGGTCGCCGGGTCCGAACAGCACCGCCTGGGACCCCTCGGTGATCTTCTGACCGCCGAGATCGACGACAAACTGGTCCATCGCCACCCGGCCCGCCACCCGCCGCCAGGACCCGCCGACCAGGACCGGGCCGCGGCCGGACGCATGGCGCGGAACACCGTCCGCGTAGCCGAGGGGGATGAGCCCGAGCGTCGTCTCCTCGGAGGTGACGTAGTGATGGCCGTAGCTGACGCCATGGTCCGCCGGGACATGCTTGACCAGCGCCACGGACGCGGCCAGCGTCATCACCGGACGCAGCCCGAAGTCGGCGGACGTGCCGAGCTCGGGGCTGGGCGAGATGCCGTACATCGCGATACCGGTCCGTACGAGATCGAAGTGCGCGTCGGGCAGCGTCAGCGTGGCCGGGGAGTTGGCGATGTGCCGGACCTCGGGCGCGATGCCCTCCTTCTCGGCGTACATGACCATGTCGCGGAACAGGTTCAGCTGCGCGGCGATCGAGGGATGCCCCGGCTCGTCGGCGCACGCGAAGTGCGACCACAGGCCGGTGACCTGGACCAGCCCCGCGTCCTCGGCGGCGCGGGCGGCCGCGACCAGCTCGGGCCAGTCGGCCGGCTGGCAACCGTTGCGGCCGAGGCCGGTGTCGGCCTTGAGCTGGATACGGGCGGGCCTGCCCGCCTCCCGGGCCGCCGCGGTGACCTCCGTCAGCGCCCACATGCCGCTCACGGACATGTCGAGGTCGGCCTCGATGCCCTCGCGCCAGGGGTCGCCGGGCGTCCACAGCCAGCACATGATCCGGCTCTCGATCCCGGCGGCGCGCAGCGCGAGCGCCTCATGGGGCGTGGCGGTGCCGAGCCAGGTCGCGCCGGCCGCGAGCGCCGCGCGGGCGCAGGGCACCATGCCGTGCCCGTACGCGTCCGACTTCACCACGGCCATCAGGGCGGCATGCGGCGCACGCGCACGCAGGACGCGCACGTTGGCGCGCAGAGCGGCGAGGTCGATCTCGGCACGGGCTCGAAGCGGCGAGGGCCGGGCGGCGGCGGGCGGGGTCGAACCGGGTCGGGAAGGACCTGCCGGTGCCGGGTCCGGCCGGGTCGGACCGGCCGATACCGCTTCCGGTCGGGTCGGACCTGCCGGTTCCGGTCGCGGCGCCGGTGTCGCCCCTGCCGCTGCCGGGCCGTCCGATGCGGGGTCCTGCCCCGTCGGACCTGCCGATGCCGAGTCCGGCCGCGTCGGACCTGCCGGTGCCGTCCCCGGCCCGGTCGGCTCCGGCCCAGTGCGACCGGCCGGTGTCGGATCTGCCGACGCCGCATCTGCCGGCGTCGGACCCTGTCGCGCCGACTCCGGCCGCGGCGGATCCGTCGGCGTCGACGCTGCCTGCGTCGGCCGTGCCCGCGTCCGTGATGCCTGCGTCGGTGGTGTCTGGCTCATCGCGCCCAGTGTCTCAGAGCCGTACGGCGGGAAACGTTCGCCGGGCGGTCGTCTTGGTCACTCGGACAGACCCGCACCGTGACCCCGTTCGCGGCCTATTCGCCCACGTCACGCCATGCGGACGGGAGGGCGGCCGCCACCTCGTACGCCCTGATGGGCACGCCCTGCGCGGCCGCGTGACGCGCCGCCAGGCCGTGCAGATAGGCCGCGACCGACCCGGCGTCGCGCGCGTCGAGCCCTGCGGCCAGCAGTGATCCGGCCAGGCCCGACAGCACATCACCGCTGCCGGCGGTGGCCAGCCAGGGCGTGCCCATGGGATTGACCCGGACCGGTGACCTGCCGCCGTCGGGCGCGGCGACCAGCGTCGTCGACCCCTTGAGCAGCACGGTCGCCCCGAAACGCGCGGCAAGCTCCCGTACCGACGCGAGCCTGGCCCCCTCCACCTCCGCGCGCGGCACGCCCAGCAGCGCGGCCGCCTCCCCGGCGTGCGGGGTCAGCAAGGTGGGCGCGCCCCGCTCCCCCCGCACCCGTACCGCCACCGCGTCGAGCAGCCGCAGCCCGTCCGCGTCCACGAGCACCGGCACGTCCGAGTCCAGCACCTCCCGTACTGCCTCGCCCTCCTCGCCGAGGCCCGGCCCGACGACCCACGCCTGGACCCGGCCCGCCTTGGCCGGGGGCCCTGCGTGCACCAGGGACTCCGGGAACCGGGCGATCACGGCGTCGGCGGCCGGGCCGACGTACCGCACGGCCCCCGCACCGCCGCGCAGCGCGCCCGCCACCGCGAGCACCGCCGCGCCCGGGTAGCGCGCGGATCCGGCGGCGACGCCGACGACGCCGCGCCGGTACTTGTCGCTCTCCGCTGCCGGGGCCGGCAACATCCGGGCCACGTCCACGTGTTGGAGCGCCTCGAGCTCGGGAAGCCCCGGCAGGTGGTCGTCAAGACCGATGTCGACGAGGCGGACCGTACCCGCGTACTCCTTGGCCGGGTCGATCAGAAGCGCCGGTTTGTGCGCCCCGAACGTGACCGTCACATCCGCGCGCATAGCCTCACCGCGCACCTCGCCGGTGTCCGCCTCGACGCCGCTCGGGAGGTCGACGGCGACGACGACGGCGTTGGAGCCGCGGGCGGCGCGCGCCACGGGGACGGCGTCGGGGCGCAGCCCGCCGTGCCCGCCGATGCCCGTGATCCCGTCGAGGACGAGGTCGGCGACGGCCAGCGCCTCGAACGGGTCGTCCGCGACCCGGCCGCCCGCGCGGCGGAACTCGGCGAGCCCGCCCTGGTGGGCCCGGTCGGGCACGATCAGCACCGCTTCGACGCGGGCTCCGCGGCGGGCGAGGCGGGCACCGGCGTACAGGGCGTCGCCGCCGTTGTCGCCGCTGCCGACGAGCAGGACGACGCGGGCGCCGTACACCCGGCCCAGCAGGACGGCACACGCAGCCGCCAGCCCGGCGGCGGCCCGCTGCATGAGCGCGCCTTCGGGGAGGCGGGCCATGAGCTGGACCTCGGCGTGCCGCACGGTCTCCACGCTGTACGCAGTACGCATGCCTCCGAGTCTGCCGCACGCGCGACAGGGCCGCGCGGGAGGGGCGCGGCGCAAGTGCACGATCCGGAGGCGAAGTTACGGGCGCCCGCCCCCGGGCAGGAAGCGTCCTGGCCCGCCGCCGCCTCGGACAACAGCCCGGCGGCCGACCCGAGCTCCGCCGGTCCGCTCCCCACCGGGGAGCCATCGATGCCCCCGCACCCGCGGGCAGCACGGGAGCCGCCCCTGAGGTGCCACCGACCGGCCGGCGTCGATGCCCGCCAAAGCGAGCCCGCGCGGGCACCCCGCACAAGTGGCGGGAGCCGGCTCGGGCAACGGACCGCCTGCGGCCCCGGCGGCCGGCGCCCGGTTCTGCCGGTCTGCTCCCCGCCAGGGGACCGTCGATGCCCCCGCCCCCGCAGGCAGCACCGGCGCCCGCACCGCTGACGTGCCCCCGAAGCGCGCCGGCGCTCGAAACCACCCGGGCTTGGCCGGTGCCGCCGGCAGCCGCTAGCCCTCCGCGATCACCACCGCCGAGGCCACGCCCGCGTCGTGGCTGAGCGACACGTGCCAGGACTTGACGCCCAGATCGGCCGCCCTGGCGGCCACCGTGCCCCTCACGCGGAGCCGCGGCTGACCGGTGTCCTCGACATACACCTCCGCGTCCGTCCAGAGCAGCCCGCCCGGCGCGCCGAGCGCCTTGGCCAGCGCCTCCTTCGCGGCGAACCGGGCCGCGAGCGAGGCGTAACCCCGCTGCTCGCCGCTGGGCAGCAGCAACTCCTGTCGCAGGAACAGCCGTTCGGCCATCGCCGGTGTCCGCAGCATCGACGCGGCGAACCGGTCGATCTCGGCGACGTCGATCCCCACCCCGATGATCACGCGCTCACTCCACCGTCACCGACTTCGCCAGATTCCTCGGCTGGTCCACCTCGTTGCCTCGCGCCGTCGCCAGCTCGCACGCGAAGACCTGCAACGGCACGGTCGCGACCATGGGCTGCAGCAGCGTCGGCGTGACCGGGATACGGATCAGGTGGTCCGCGTACGCCGCGACCGCCTCGTCCCCCTCCTCCGCGATCACGATGGTCCGCGCCCCGCGGGCCCGGATCTCCTGGATATTGGAGACGATCTTGTCGTGGAGCACGGAACGCCCGCGCGGCGACGGCACGACGACCACCACCGGCAGATCCTCCTCGATCAGCGCGATCGGACCGTGCTTGAGCTCCCCGGCCGCGAACCCCTCCGCGTGCATGTACGCCAGCTCCTTGAGCTTCAGCGCCCCCTCCAGCGCCACCGGATAGCCCACATGCCGTCCCAGGAACAGCACCGTGTTCTTGTCCGCCAGCGAGCGCGCCAGCTCCCGCACCGGCTCCATCGTCTCCAGCACGCGCTCGACCTCGCCGGAGATGTGCGCCAGGTCCCGGACGACGGCCCGGATCTCGTCGCCCCACTTGGTGCCGCGGACCTGCCCCAGATACAGCGCGACCAGATAGCAGGCCACCAGCTGCGTCAGGAACGCCTTCGTCGAGGCGACCGCGACCTCGGGGCCGGCGTGCGTGTACAGCACGGCGTCCGACTCCCGTGGGATCGTGGACCCGTTGGTGTTGCAGATCGCCAGAACCTTCGCGCCCTGCTCACGGGCGTGCCGCAGCGCCATCAGGGTGTCCATGGTCTCGCCGGACTGCGAGATCGCGATCACCAGCGTCCGCTGGTCCAGGATCGGGTCCCGGTAGCGGAACTCGCTCGCCAGCTCCACCTCGCACGGGATACGGGTCCAGTGCTCGATGGCGTACTTGGCGATCAGCCCCGCGTGGAACGCCGTCCCGCAGGCGACGATGACGACCTTGTCCGCCTCACGCAGCACGGACACCGGGATCCGTACCTCGTCGAGACTCAGCGACCCTGCCGCGTCGATACGGCCGAGCAACGTATCGGCGACCGCCTTGGGCTGTTCGGCGATCTCCTTGAGCATGAAGTAGTCATAACCCCCCTTTTCGGCCGCGGAAGCGTCCCAGTCCACGTGGTAGGCCCGCACATCCGCGGGCCTGCCGTCGAAGTCGGTGACCATCACGCCGTCCCGGCGGAGCTCCACCACCTGGTCCTGTCCCAGCTCTATCGCGGACCGCGTGTGGGCGATGAACGCGGCCACGTCCGAGGCGAGGAAGGACTCACCCTGGCCAACGCCCACCACCAGCGGGGAGTTCCGCCGCGCGCCCACCACCACATCCGGCTCGTCCGCATGCACGGCGACCAGCGTGAAAGCACCCTCCAGCTGCCGGCACACCTGCCGCATCGACTCCGCCAGATCCCCGGCCGACGAGAACGCCTCGGCCAGCAGATGCGCCACGACCTCGGTGTCGGTCTCCGACTCCAGATCGTGCCCGCGGTCCTCCAACTCGGCGCGCAGAACGGCGAAGTTCTCGATGATCCCGTTGTGCACGACGGCGACGCGCCCGGCGTTGTCCAGGTGAGGGTGCGCATTGGCGTCGGTCGGCGCGCCGTGCGTGGCCCATCGCGTGTGCCCGATCCCGGTGGTCCCGCTCGGCAGCGGCCGCTCCGTCAGCTCCTTCTCCAGGTTGACGAGCTTCCCCGCCTTCTTCGCCGCCGCGAGCCCGCCATCGGCGAGCACGGCGACCCCGGCCGAGTCGTAGCCGCGGTACTCGAGCCGCTTCAGCCCGGCGACGACCACATCAAGCGCCGACTGCCCGCCGACGTAACCCACGATTCCGCACATGTCCGCAGCCTACGACCCGCGACGCGGCTCGGCATGAGTGCCGACGGCTGCCGCTCCTCAGGACTCGGCGCCCCGTCCTCGGCCGTGCCCGGGCCGGAGTGCCGTCCGACCTGATGTGGGGTTTGCTGGACGTGGGCCGTGCCGATCGGAGGGTACGAGGTGAAGCGGAAGCCAATGACGGTCACGCGACAGGTGCAGCTGTCCCCTGTGGAGCGCGCGGCCAGGGGAAGAGCGGCGCGGGCGCGTGCTCCCCGGTCCTCCCACGCCGAATTCGCGCCATCCCGGCATCGGCCGGATCCGGTGGACATCATCGAGAAGCAGTCCGCGACGCGAGTGCCGGAACTCGTCCCGATCCGCTACGGGCGGATGTCGGAATCCCCCTTCCGCTTCTACCGGGGTGCTGCCGCGATCATGGCGGCCGATCTGGCCACGACCAGGGACTCGGGCTTGCGCGCCCAACTGTGCGGCGACGCCCACATGATGAACTTCCGCTTTCTGGCCTCTCCCGAGCGACATCTGCTCTTCGACATCAACGACTTCGACGAGACGCTGCCCGGCCCCTGGGAATGGGACGTGAAGCGGCTGGCAGCCAGCCTCGTCATCGCCGGCCGGGAGAACGGCTTCACGGATGCGCAACGTCGCACGATCGTCCGATCCGCCGTGCGGTCGTACCGCGAACAGATGCGCCGTTTCGCCGGAATGCGCACACTCGACGTCTGGTACGCCCGGACCGACGCCGACCAGTTGGCGTCTCTCGTGTCCGGAGAGTTGCGCAAGCGGGGCCGCGAGCAGCTGTCACGGTCACTGGCCAAGGCGCGCACCCGTGACAGCCTCCAGGCTTTCGAGAAGCTCACCCGGATCGTCGACGGGGAGCGCCGGATCGCTCCGGCTCCGCCCGTCATCACGCCTCTCTCCGATCTTCTGCCGGACGTGGAACGAGGGATGCTCGAGGAGACCATCCGGAGCCTGATCGACCGATACGGGAAGAGCCTCCAGTCGGACCGCCGGCACCTGCTCCAGGAGTTCAGCCCGGTGGACATGGCACGCAAGGTGGTGGGCGTCGGCAGCGTCGGCACCCGCTGCTGGATCGTGCTGCTGCTCGGCCGGGACGAGAACGATCCGCTGCTGCTCCAGGCCAAGGAGGCCGATGTCTCCGTCCTGGCCCCGTATGTCGGGAGCAGCGAGTTCGCCACCCAGGGCGAGAGGGTGGTGGCCGGGCAGCGCCTCATGCAGGCCTCGAGCGACATCTTTCTCGGCTGGGAACGGGTTCCAGGGATCGACGGCCGCGACCGGGACTTCTACGTACGCCAGTTGCGGGACTGGAAGTTCGTCGCCGAGCCGTCGTTGATGGTGCCACGGGGGATGCGGGTGTTCGGCGAGCAGTGCGGAGCCACCCTCGCCCGCGCCCATGCCCGATCGGGCGACCGCATCGCCATCGCCGCCTATCTGGGCAGCAACGATGTCTTCGACCGCGCGCTGGCGAAGTTCGCCGAAAGCTACGCCGACCGGAACGAGCGCGACCATCAGGCTCTCCTCGACGCGATCAAGGCCGGACGGGTCAGCGCGCAGCCGGGCTGACGCCCGCCGCCCTCCGGGCACGGCCGGACACACTGCTCGATCCGTCGCCGGATACGGCACGTACCGGTGGTGACCGGCGGACCGGACGGGGGAGGCGCGACGCGGCCGACCAGGCGACGACCGCGTTGCAGTCGGCGAAGGTGGTGGGCGTGACCGGCAGGACCACCGGGATGCCGCGCGTCTTGACGACGACCGTGCCCGTGCCCTGGAACACGCCGTCGAGGCAGCCGTATGTGTCCACGTCGGCTCAGCGGATACTCCATACGAGATGTACAGCACCGGCGACGCCCCGGCTCCACACCTCGCCCGCTGCGCGGACGGTCGACGCCCGCCTCAGCCATGACTGTGACGTACGCCACCGGCTTCCGGCCGGGCGCCGGGACCCCGGCGTGATGGATCCCACCCGCCACGCACGCCCCGCACACCCGACAATGGCCCTGTGATCTCTTCGCCGCCACGAAGTTCCCACCGCCGGGCCGAGCCTGCGTCGACGCCGTACGTCGACCTCACCCGCGCGGAGTGGAGCGCCCTGCGCGAGAGAACACCACTGCCTCTCAGCGCCGAGGAGGTCGAGCGGCTGCGCGGGCTCGGTGACGTCATCGACCTGGACGAGGTACGGGACGTCTATCTGCCGCTCTCCCGGCTGCTCAACCTGTACGTCCAGAACACGGCCGAGCTGCGGGGTGCCCTCAACACCTTCCTCGGCGACGCCGGCAACGGGCACGGCGCCCAGCGCGGCACCCCCTTCGTCATAGGGGTCGCCGGTTCCGTCGCGGTCGGCAAGTCCACCGTCGCCCGCCTGCTGCAGGCCCTGCTCGCCCGCTGGCCCGAGCACCCGCGCGTCGAGCTGGTCACCACCGACGGTTTCCTGCTGCCGATGAAGGAACTCCAGGCCCGCGGCCTGGTGTCACGCAAAGGCTTCCCGGAGTCGTACGACCGCCGGGCACTGACCCGGTTCGTCGCCGACATCAAGGCCGGAAAGGACGAGGTCACCGCACCCGTCTACTCCCACCTGATCTACGACATCGTCCCGGACGAGCGTCTGACCGTACGCCGCCCGGACATCCTCATCGTCGAGGGACTCAACGTGCTCCAGCCGGCACTGCCCGGCTCGGACGGGCGCACGCGGGTCGGGCTCGCCGACTACTTCGATTTCAGCGTGTATGTCGACGCGCGGCCCGAGGACATCGAGACCTGGTACCTCAACCGCTTCCGCAAGCTGCGCGAGACCGCGTTCCAGAACCCGTTCTCGTACTTCCGGAAGTACACCCAGGTCTCCGAGGAGGAGGCCCTGGACTACGCACGCACCATGTGGCGGACCATCAACAAGCCCAATCTGCTGGAGAATGTGGCACCCACGCGCGGCCGCGCCACACTGGTGCTGCGCAAGGGGCCCGACCACAAGGTGCAGCGCCTGTCGCTGCGCAAGCTCTGAAGCGCGACGCCCGAACACCCGAACGCCCGACAGGCCTGACGACTGCGAGGAGTCGCCCGCGTGCTGCATCTGCGGATGATCACCCCGGCCGACCGGACCGACGAGGTGGTCTCCCTCATCGAGAGGACCGTCGGCACGACGCATCTCGCCGTCGTCCCGGGTGCCGCCCGCAATCCCCAGGGCGACCTGGTGATGTGCGACGTGGCACGCGAGGCGGGCGACAAGCTGATCGGCGCGCTGCGCGACCTCGGCATCCACGAGACCGGCTCGATCGCCGTCGAGAACATCGACCTGTCGCTGTCGAAGCGTGCCGACAAGGCCGAGGACGAAGCGCCGGGCGAGGGCGTCGACGCGGTGCTCTGGGAGCACCTGGAGGAAGCGACCCACGAGGAATCGACGCTCAGCGTCACCTACCTCGCGTTCCTGACCCTGGCGACGATGATCGCGGCCTGCGGTGTCGTCCTCGACAACGCGATCCTGATCGTGGGCGCGATGGCGGTCGGCCCGGAGTTCGGCCCGCTGGCCGGGATCTGTACGGCCCTGGTCCAGCGTGCCCCGCGGCTGGCCTGGCGCTCGTGCGTGGCGCTGATCGTGGGCTTCGCCGCAGCCATGCTGCTGACTGTGGGATTCAGCAACCTCATGGACGCGCTGGATCTGTTCTCCCGGGCGAAGCTGGACGCCGATCGCCCCAACACAGCCTTCATCTACGCCCCGGACGAGTTCTCGTTCGTCGTCGCGCTGCTGGCGGGCGCCGCCGGCATGCTCTCGCTGACCTCGGCGAAGTCCGGCGCCCTGGTCGGTGTCGCGATCTCCGTGACAACCGTCCCCGCGGCGGCCAACGCCGCGGTCGCCTTCAGCTTCTCCGAGTACGAGCAGGCGTGGGGTTCCACCGAGCAACTGCTGCTGAATCTGCTCGGCATCGTGCTTGCGGGCACGCTGACGCTGCTGGCCCAGAAGGGCTTGTGGGCCCTTCAGCACCGGCGCACAGCGCAGCGCTCCGGCTAGGCCGGGCGCTCGGTCGGGCTGAACACGTCGGGCTGAACAGGTCGAGAATGCCCCGAACGTGCAACTCGTCGTGCCGCTGACGGGCATGGTGTGCGCAACGGCAGGGCTTCGGCCGTGTGCGCGCCGTGTCCCTCCCTCTGCGGGAACGGGACACGGCGCTCAGGACCGCCTCGTCAGCCCAGCGAGGACTTCACGACGTCGGCCAGCCGGCCCGCGACGCTGCGCGCCTGCTCGATGTCCGCGGCCTCGACCATCACCCGCACCAGCGGCTCGGTGCCGGACGGACGCAGCAGTACGCGACCGGTCGCGCCCAGCTCCCTCTCCGCCTCGAGGACCGCGCTCGCCAGCTCCGCCGAGGTCTCCACCCGCGACTTGTCCACGTCAGGAACGTTGACCAGCACCTGCGGCAGCCGCTCCATCACCCCGACCAGCTCGGCCAGCGAGCGGCCGGTCGCGGCGACCCGGGCCGCCAGCATCAGACCGGTGAGCGTGCCGTCGCCGGTGGTGGCGTGGTCGAGCGCGATGACGTGCCCGGACTGCTCACCGCCGAGCGCGAAGCCACGCGCCTTCATGGCCTCCAGGACGTAACGGTCGCCGACCCCGGTCTGCACCACCTCGACGCCCTCGCGCTCCATGGCCAGCTTGAAGCCGAGGTTCGACATGACGGTCGCGACCACGGTGTTCCCGCGCAGCGTGCCCGCCTCGCGCATGGCCAGCGCCAGCACGGCGAGGATCTGGTCGCCGTCGACCTCGTTGCCCGCGGCGTCCACGGCGAGGCAGCGGTCGGCGTCGCCGTCGTGGGCGACACCGAAGTCGGCTCCGTGCTCGACGACCGCGGCCTTCAGCAGGCCGAGGTGCGTCGAACCGCAGCCGTCGTTGATGTTGAGGCCGTTGGGCTCCGCGCCGATCGCGACGACCTCGGCCCCGGCACGCGCGAAGGCCTCGGGCGAGACCCGGGAGGCCGCACCGTGCGCCTCGTCGAGGACGACCTTCAGACCGTCGAGCCGGTTCGGCAGTACGCCGATCAAGTGGGCCACGTACCTCTCGAAGCCCTCGTCGTAGTCCGTCACACGGCCCACGCCGGCACCCGTCGGGCGCTCCCAGGGCTCACCGGTCCGGTGCTGCTCGTAGACCTGCTCGATACGGTCCTCGAGCTCGTCGGCGAGCTTGTGGCCGCCGCGGGCGAAGAACTTGATGCCGTTGTCGGGCATCGCGTTGTGGCTGGCGGAGAGCATCACTCCGACGTCGGCGCCGAGCGCGCCCGTCAGATGGGCCACGGCCGGGGTGGGCAGCACACCGACGCGCAGCACGTCCACGCCCGCGCTCGCGAGGCCCGCCACGACGGCCGCCTCCAGGAACTCTCCGGATGCGCGGGGGTCGCGTCCGACCACGGCGGTCGGCCGATGGCCTGCGAAGGTGCCCGCCTCGGCCAGCACGTGCGCCGCCGCGACCGACAGGCCGAGCGCGAGCTCCACCGTCAGGTCCGCGTTGGCGACACCGCGTACACCGTCCGTTCCGAAGAGTCGTCCCACTGTTGTCCTCCGAGAATGGGTGAATGCTCGAACCGTTATACGCCCGAGGTCTTCGAGCGGTAAACGAACGCCCCGGCAGCACCGAGTGCCGCCGGGGCGAACGAAAAGCCGTACAAGCTGTACAGGCCAGCGTGCGATTTAGCGCTTGCTGTACTGCGGGGCCTTACGGGCCTTCTTGAGACCGGCCTTCTTGCGCTCGACCGCACGGTCGTCGCGGGAGAGGAAGCCGGCCTTCTTCAGGGCGCCACGGTTGTTGTCCGGGTCGGCCTCGTTCAGCGCGCGGGCCACACCGAGGCGCAGGGCGCCGGCCTGGCCGGAAACGCCGCCACCCGAGATACGGGCGATGACGTCGTAGCGGTTGTCGAGCTCGAGCACCTTGAAGGGCTCGTTGACTTCCTGCTGGTGCACCTTGTTGGGGAAGTACTCCTCAAGGGTGCGACCGTTGATCTTCCACTTGCCGGTGCCCGGAACGATCCGGACGCGGGCAATGGCGTTCTTGCGACGGCCCAGGCCGGCTGCCGGCTGGGGGTCGCCGAAGCGGGACGCCAGGGACTCGCTGGTGTACTCGCCCTCGACGGGAACCTCCGACTCGAAGGTGGTCACCTCGGCGAAGGTCTCTTCAGCCTCGGTGCCCTCGACGGGGGTCTCTGCAGTGGTCTCGGCCACGATTCTCCTCAGATCTTTCTGTACGTCTTAGGGGGTGGCCGGAACTACTGCGCGACCTGGGTGATCTCGAACGGGACCGGCTGCTGAGCAGCGTGCGGGTGGTTCTCGCCCGCGTAGATCTTCAGCTTCGAGAGCATCTGACGACCCAGGGTGTTCTTGGGGATCATGCCCTTGATGGCCTTCTCCACAGCCTTCTCCGGGCTCTTGGCAAGCAGCTCGTCGTAGCGGACGGAGCGCAGACCACCCGGGTACCCGGAGTGGCGGTACGCCATCTTCTGGGTCTTCTTGTTGCCGGAGAGGTGAACCTTCTCGGCGTTGATGATGATGACGAAGTCGCCCATGTCCATGTGGGGGGCGTAAATCGGCTTGTGCTTGCCCCGGAGGAGGTTCGCTGCCGTAGTCGCCAGACGGCCCAGGACAATGTCCTGCGCGTCGATGATGTGCCACTGGCGCGTGACATCGCCGGGCTTGGGGCTGTACGTACGCACGGTCGTAGCCTTCGCTTCTTCAGTGAGTGGGTATCCCCCCGGCCCGCAAGGGCACAGGAGAACGGGTCCTGACAAGGCCACCCGGACGATCACGACAGCCTTGGCGGCCCTACGGGGACGCAACCCGAGTGCCTGCCGCTGGTCATCGGCCCGGTGAACCGGCGTAAGGGCCCCTCACGTGAGATAGAGCAAGCCAATACGCATAACGAACCAGAAGAATACCCGCGGTCCCCCTGGCGGGTCAAAACGCCGTCGTCAGGGGGCGCCGAGGGCCTGGGCAAGGAACCGGGCCTCGTTCTTCCTGAGCCTCGTGGCGAAGACCGCGGACCCCCCCGTCAGCGGGTCACGGATCGCGACGCTGGCCAGCAGGCGGTTGTCCCCCTGGACGATCGCCAGCATGCCCCCCGGGTCGTTCACCGGCAGGTCGCGTCCCGCGATCTTCCCGGTCAGCTCGGCGAACTTCGCACGGTCGGTGTCCTGGAACGTGACCTGGACAGCCCAGCCCTCCTGCCCCGGCTCCTTGTTCTCGAAGGCGCTGACCTCCTTGAAGCGGTTCACCGTCATCCCCGGGGCCGTCGAGGCGATGACGCACGTCTGGCGGTCGTCCGAAGTGAAGGACCGGCCGTCGGGTGCGGGGGTCCGCGAAGCGAAGTCCGTCGGCGAACCTGACGGGCACACCCCGGGGGACTCGCTCTCCACCTCCAGGATGCGTACGGGCCCGTCCGGCCGGCCCGCGGCCGTGTTCCCTTCACCGCCGCTCTCCCAGGGGCGTACGACCAGGACCACCGCGAGCACCACGGCAAGCGCGGTTCCGCCGCCCGCCCACCAGAGCCGTGTACGCGGTGCGGGAACCTCTGCCGGCAGGCGTGAGGTCGGCCGGGTCGGGGGCACCGCCTTCGTCACGGCGTCCGGCTCCACACGCCGCCGGGCGACCTCCACCGCGCGGGTCCGCCGCTCCCGGTGCCGTTCGATGGCCTCGATCCACGCCGGATTCAGCCAGTCCTCGCCACCACGGGCCTCCGGCCGCTCCCCCAGCCGGGAGGCGCACAGCTCGAGGACGTCGGCGGGAGCGGGCCGGTCCGCCGGGTCCAGCGCCAGACACGGCAGGACCAGCGGCTCGAACTCCGGCGGCAGGCCGGAGACGTCGAGCTCGCCCGTCGCGGCACGCACCAGCTGCTCCATCGCGGAGCCCGCGCCCCCGTCGCGGTACGGCGCACGGCCCACCGCGAGAAAGAACAGGGTCGCCCCCAGCGAGAAGACGTCCGAGGCGGCGGTGGTGGGTTCGCCCCGCGCCTGCTCGGGCGCGGCGTACGCGACCGTCCCGAGCGCGGCCTGCGTCCGGGTCACATCACCGGCCTGCGAGATGCCGAAGTCGATCACCCGGGGGCCTTCGGCCGGGAGCAGGACGTTCGACGGCTTCACATCGCGGTGCACCAGACCGGCCGCGTGGATCGAGACCAGGGCCTCCGCCATGCCGGCCGCCACCCAGTACAGGGCACTCGGCCCGAGGGTCCCGCACCCCTCGACCAGATCCCGCAGAGAAGGCGCGGGAATGTACTCGGTCGCCATCCACGGCACCGGGGCGTGCGCGTCCGCCTCGACGACGCTCGCTGTGAAGACGCCCCGGACGCGCTGCGCGAGCACCACCTCGCGAGCGAACCGGCGCCGGTCGTCCGCGCTGTCGGTGAGCAGCGTCTTGACTGCGACCGTACGCCCGCCGGGCGAGCGGGCGAGATAGATCCGCCCCATCCCACCGCTGGCCAGCTCGGCCAGCACCGTGAACGGCCCGAAACTCCGGTGCGCCGCTTCGATCGCGTCCGCCACCCCGTCACTCTGCATGCACGCCCCCGGGTCCGCCCCACCCCGCACAACGGCCGCCACTGTAATGGCGGTTGCCGCCCCTGGCATAGCGGCGCAAGGCCGCGGCCTCAGGGGCGGGGCCCCAGCCCCTGACCCTCCTGCGCCACGAAACCGCCCCCGGGGGTCCGACGCGAGGCTGCGGTCCCGAGGGCCCGGCCCCTGGCGTCCGGGCCAGACCCGGCCGCCCCGGGCCGCCCCCGGACCAGGACGGCCCCCCGCCCCCGGGAGGCCCGCGAGGCCGTGGTCCCGAGGCAGGCGCCCCCGGCGTCCAGGCCGAACCCGGCCGCCCTGAGGCACCAAACCGGCCCCGGACCAGGGCAAACCCTCGTCCCCGGAGGACCGACGCGAGGCTGCGGTCCCGGGGCAGGCCCCCGCCCCTGGCGTCCGGGCCGGACACGCCCCTCCGGCACGACGCCGCCCCCGGCCCGGGACCCCGCACCCCGCCATGCGGCTCTGCCGCGTGGGCCCGCCGTGGCGACGGTCACTGCATCCCGCGGACCGTCGGCATCCGTGCCACGCCCCCACCGACCACCCGCATCCCTGCCACGCCCCCGCGGACCGCCCGCATCCCTGCCACGCCCCCGCAGACCGCCCAAGGTCACCGCGCGCGCTCGACCCTCCGCTCGTCCCACACCGGCTCCGCCGTCTCCCGGACCACCCCGTCCGCGCCGAACACCAGGTACCGGTCGAAGGACCGGGCGAACCACCGGTCGTGCGTGACCGCGAGCACCGTGCCGTCGTACGCCTCCAGGCCCGTCTGGAGGGCCTCCGCCGACTCCAGGTCCAGGTTGTCCGTCGGCTCGTCCAGCAGCAGCGCCGTCGTGCCCGACAGCTCCAGCAGCAGAATCTGGAAGCGCGCCTGCTGGCCCCCCGACAGCTTCTCGAAGGGCTGGTCGCCCTGGCGTTCCAGCTCGTACCGCCGCAGGACCGACATCGCCCCGCCCCGGTCCTTCGCGTGTTCCTTCCACAGGATGTCCACCAGCGTCCGGCCCAGCAGTTCCGGATGGGCGTGCGTCTGCGCGAAATGGCCCGGCACCACCCGCGCGCCCAGCTTCCACTCGCCCGTGTGCGCCACGGACTCCCCCGCCAGCAGCCGCAGGAAGTGCGACTTGCCGGAGCCGTTCGAGCCGAGCACCGCCACCCGCTCCCCGTAGAAGACCTCCAGGGAGAACGGCTTCATCAGGCCCGTGAGCTCCAGGTCCGTGCACGTCAGCGCCCGAACCCCGGTGCGACCGCCCCGCAGTCGCATCCTGATGTCCTGCTCGCGCGGCGGCTCCGGCGGCGGGCCGGCCTCCTCGAACTTCTTGAAGCGTGTCTGCATCGCCCGGTAGCGCGACGCCATGTCGGGGCTGATCGCCGCCTGCTGCCGCAACCGGTGCACGAGCGCCTTCAGCCGTGCGTGCTCCTCGTCCCAGCGCCGCTTCAGTTCCTCGAAGCGCGCGAACCGATCCCGCCGCGCCTCGTGGAAGGTCGCGAAGCCCGCTCCGTGCACCCATACGTCCGACCCGGCCGGCCCCGGCTCCACGGCGACGATCCGCTCCGCCGCCCGCGCCAGCAGCTCCCGGTCGTGGGAGACGAACAGGACCGTCTTACGGGTCTCCTTCAGCCGGTCCTCCAGCCAGCGCTTCCCGGGGACGTCCAGATAGTTGTCCGGCTCGTCCAGCAGGAGCACCTCGTCGGGCCCCCTCAGCAGCGCCTCCAGCACCAGCCTCTTCTGCTCACCGCCGGAGAGCGTGCGCACCTGCCGCCACTGCGCCTTCTCGTACGGCACCCCCAGCGCCGCCATCGTGCACATGTCCCAGACGGTCTCGGCCTCGTACCCGCGCACCTCCGCCCAGTCGCTCAGTGCCTGTGCGTACCGCATCTGCGCGGCCTCGTCGTCGACGGTCATGATCGCGTGCTCCGCGGCGTCCACAGCGGCCGCCGCCTCCCGGATCCGCGGCTGGGCCACAGACACCAGGAGGTCCCGGACCGTGCGCTCGTCGCGCACCGATCCCACGAACTGCCGCATCACACCGAGTCCGCCGCTGACGCCCACCGAGCCGCCGTGCGGTTGCAGCTCGCCCGCGATCAGCCGCAGCAGGGTGGTTTTCCCGGCTCCGTTGGCTCCCACCAGCGCAGCTACCGCGCCGTCGCCGACGCGGAACGACGCATCACCGAGGAGCACCCGTCCGTCCGGCAGGTAGTACTCGAGATGCGCCGCTTCCACATGTCCCATGTCCCTAGTCTCACTGCCGAGGACGCCCCCGCCCAACAGGTTTAGGATGCGCGGCATGAGCTTTGGGCAGGGGGGACCTCACTGGGGCCCCGGAGGACAGGACCAGGATCCGTACGGAGGGCAGGACCCGTACGGAGGGCGGAGCCGGTTCGGGGGGCAGGGCGAGTACGGCGGACGCAACGCGTATCGAGGGCAGGACCCGTACAACTCGGGCCCGGGCGGCGGCGATCGGTTCGGGCACCGGGCGAACGACGACGCGAGCACGCCCGACTGGGCCGCGCTCGCCGACGCATCCGCCGCGCGCACCCGCCGCAAGCGGCTGCTGATGGTCGGCGGCGGCGCGCTCGCGACCGCGCTCATCGCCGGAGTCGTGGCAACCGCGATCGTCTCGTCCACCAAGGACGACGGCCGCAACACCGCCGACGACAGCATCAGCCAGCGGCCCGCGCCGCCCGATCTGCCGCAGAACACCACGGAGCCCGAGCCCTCGTTCTCCTCGGTGGCCCCGCTGCCCCCGCCGGACCCCAAGGACTTCATCTCGGACCGTAAGAAGGACACGGCGACGCTGAGCGCCGACACCCTCTTCCCCGGCAAGAAGCTCACGATGGGCGACCGCGTCTACGCCAAGGGCGCCACGGCCCGCACCGGCAACTGTGCGGCCGCCACCCGGGGCGCCCTCGGAGCGGCCCTCGAGAACAACGGCTGCGACCAGGTCTTCCGCGCCACCTACAGCGCTGGCGACATCGCGGTCACCGTCGGCGTCGCCACGTTCGAGAACGAGGCCAAGGCCAAGAAGGCGGTGCAGCAGGCGTCCGGCAGCATCGCGCCTCTGCCCGGCGCCGGAGTCCCCACGTTCTGCAAGGGCGGGCCGGTCTGCCGGTCCACGTACAACTCCTACGGCCGGTACGCCTTCATCACCTACACCGGCTACACCAAGGCCAAGTCCATCACCAAGGGAGACGACAAGGCCTTCCAGATCGGCGACGACCTGGGGGAGTTCACCTTCCGTCAGATCCGCAGACGCGGTGAGGCGCAGGCCTCAGCCGCAGCCACCGCACCCGCCGGCTGACCCGGGCAACGACCGCTTGTTGCGGGCCTCCCGGTTCCGGGCGGCCAGCAACCCGTCGGCGGGGTAACCGACTTCCTCGAGTGTGAGCCCGTGCGGCCGCACCACATGGACGGCCGAGTCCCGTACGCCCGCGGCCAGTACCTTCGCCGGCCAGTCCACCGGCCGGTGCCCGTCACCGACGAACAGCAGCGCTCCGACCAGCGAACGCACCATGTTGTGGCAGAAGGCGTCCGCGCGCACGGTCGCCGTGATGATCCCGGAGGCGTCCCGCTCCCAGGACAGCCGCTGGAGCGTGCGGATGGTCGTGGCGCCCTCGCGCTTCTTGCAGTAGGCCGCGAAGTCGTGCTCCCCCACCAGCTTCTGTGCGGCCGCGTTCATGGCCTCGACGTCCAACGGCCAGTCGTGCCACAGGACATGACTGCGCAGCAGCGGATCGACACCGCCCGGGTTGTCCGTCACCCGGTACGCGTAACGCCGCCAGATCGCCGAGAAGCGGGCGTTGAATCCGGCCGGGGCCTCCTCGACCTTCCAGACGCGCACGTCGTGCGCCAGCCGTCCGGCCAGCCGCCGCAGCAGCTTGTCCCGGTGCTCGGCCCACACCGACTCCGGCAGATCGACGTGCGCGACCTGACCACGGGCGTGCACACCGGCATCCGTACGCCCGGCGACCGTCAGCTCGTACGTCCGGGACGACCGGGTCACGGTACGCAGCGCGTCCTCGATCTCGCCCTGCACGGTCCGCTGCCCGCGGGCCTGCTTGGCCCAGCCGGAGAATTCCTTGCCGTCGTACGAAAGGTCCAGCCGCACCCGTACGTGCCCGGGCTCCACGTCATCGCTCACGCGATCAATCCTCTCAAGAGGAACGGGCCCGTTCCCCACGTGGGGAACGGGCCCGCTCAACCAGCCTTGAAGCAGGCTCAGGCGTCCTTCGACTCCTCGGCCGGAGCCTCGGCAGCCTCGTCGGCCTTGGTCTCCTCGACCTTGGACTCCGCGGCCTTGGCGTCGGACTCCTTGACCGCGCGCTTGGTGGCGGCCTCGGCCTCGTCGACGGTCGCCTTCTTCGCGATCTCACCCTCGACCAGCTCGATCACAGCCATCGGGGCGTTGTCGCCACGACGGTTGCCGATCTTGGTGATACGGGTGTAGCCGCCCGGGCGCTCGGCGTAACGCGGAGCGATCTCGGTGAAGAGCGTGTGGACGATGCCCTTGTCCGTGATCGTCTGCAGCACCAGGCGACGGTTGTGGATGTCGCCCTTCTTCGCCTTGGTGATCAGGCGCTCGGCGACCGGACGCAGGCGGCGGGCCTTGGCCTCGGTCGTGGTGATGCGGCCGTGCTCGAACAGCGACTTCGCCAGGTTCGCGAGAAGCAGACGCTCGTGCGCGGCGCTGCCGCCGAAACGGGCTCCCTTGGTGGGACGCGGCATGGTGTTTCTCCTTGTGATCTGCACCGGCCGTATCAGGTACCGGTGTCAGTTACCGGCGGACGGCCGCCCGCCGGAAGCTTTCACGCCCGCCGGACGGGTCCGAAGATCGGACCCGTCCGGCTTGTGAGGACAGCGCCTCAGCCGTGGCGTACGGCTCAGTACTGCTCGGTCTCCACGAAGCCCGCGTCCGCGTCGTCGTCGGCGCCGAAGGCGTCGGCGGCAGCGGTCGGGTCGAATCCGGGCGGGCTGTCCTTGAGGGCCAGGCCCATGCCGGCCAGCTTCGCCTTGACCTCGTCGATCGACTTCGCACCGAAGTTGCGGATGTCGAGCAGGTCGGCCTCGGAGCGCGCGACGAGCTCACCCACGGAGTGGATGCCCTCGCGCTTGAGGCAGTTGTACGACCGAACGGTGAGCTCGAGCTCCTCGATCGGCAGGGCCAGATCGGCGGCCAGGGCGGCGTCCGTCGGGGACGGGCCCATGTCGATGCCCTCGGCGTCGATGTTGAGCTCGCGGGCGAGACCGAACAGCTCGACCAGGGTCTTACCGGCGGACGCCATGGCGTCACGCGGGCGCATGGCCTGCTTGGTCTCGACGTCGACGATCAGCTTGTCGAAGTCGGTGCGCTGCTCGACACGGGTCGCCTCGACCTTGTACGTGACCTTGAGCACCGGCGAGTAGATCGAGTCGACCGGAATACGGCCGATCTCCTGGCCCACCTGCTTGTTCTGCACGGCGGAGACGTAGCCGCGACCGCGCTCGACGGTCAGCTCCATCTCCAGCTTGCCCTTGCCGTTCAGCGTGGCGAGGACCAGGTCGGGGTTGTGCACCTCGACACCGGCCGGAGGGGCGATGTCGGCGGCGGTGACCAGACCCGGACCCTGCTTGCGCAGGTACATCACGACCGGCTCGTCGTGCTCCGAGGAGACGACCAGCTGCTTGATGTTCAGGATCAGGTCGGTGACGTCCTCCTTGACGCCCGGCACGGTGGTGAACTCGTGCAGGACACCGTCGATGCGGATGGACGTGACCGCCGCACCCGGGATCGAGGAGAGGAGCGTACGGCGGAGGGAGTTGCCGAGCGTGTAGCCGAAGCCCGGCTCCAGCGGCTCGATCACGAACCGCGAGCGGTATTCGTCGACGACCTCTTCGGTCAGCGAGGGACGCTGAGCGATCAGCATGGTGTGTTTCCTTCAGTCGGGGGCGCCCGCTATTTGACGCCCGACTCACCGGGCGGTGGCCCGGTACTCCAAATTACTGCACTACTGCAAGGGTACGGGCGATACGACCCCGAAGGGGCGTACCGCCCGAATCCCACATCTGCCACAGATGCGTCAGCACCTGAGGTCAGACGCGCCTCCGCTTGGGGGGACGGCAGCCGTTGTGCGGCGTGGGGGTGACGTCCTGGATGGAACCGACCTCGAGGCCCGTGGCCTGGAGGGAACGGATCGCGGTCTCACGGCCGGAGCCGGGACCCTTGACGAAGACGTCGACCTTGCGCATCCCGTGCTCCTGCGCGCGGCGGGCGGCCGACTCGGCGGCCATCTGCGCGGCGAAGGGGGTGGACTTGCGCGAGCCCTTGAAGCCGACGTGGCCGGCGGAGGCCCAGGAGATCACGTTGCCGCTCGGGTCCGTGATGGACACGATCGTGTTGTTGAACGTGCTCTTGATGTGCGCGTGGCCGTGAGCGACGTTCTTCTTTTCCTTGCGGCGCACCTTCTTGGCAGCGCCCTGACGTCCCTTGGGGGGCATGTCTTAACTCCTACGGAGGTGGTCGGTCCTACAGCGAAGACCGCTGGCTGTGCGGGGGCTCGGGGGTCGCCCCCCGATATCCCGCAGCGTCCTGCTGCGGACTACTTCTTGCCCGGCTTCTTCTTGCCGGCGATGGCGCGACGCGGGCCCTTGCGGGTACGCGCGTTCGTGCTGGTGCGCTGGCCGTGGACCGGCAGGCCGCGACGGTGACGCAGACCCTGGTAGCAGCCGATCTCGACCTTGCGGCGGATGTCGGCCTGGATCTCGCGACGGAGGTCACCCTCGGTCTTGAGGTTGGCGTCCACGTACTCGCGGATCTTGACCAGGTCCTCTTCGGCCAGGTCACGAACGCGGGTGTTCGGGTTCACACCGGTCGCGGCGAGAGTCGCCTTCGACTGGGTGCGGCCGATACCGAAGACGTAGGTGAGTGCGACCTCCACACGCTTGTCGCGCGGGATGTCAACACCGGAAACGCGTGCCATTCAATGGCTCCTGTGTGTTCGGGGGTCTTCCGCAGTACCGCTCCCGACCGCCGACCTCTCCTGGATCAGGAGAGGTGGTACGCCCGGGTCCCCGGCCCCCGCCGGAGGTGTCGTCAGCCGTGGCTTGGACGGGCACTGCGTATGTACGAATTACTTACGTCGCGCGAAGAACTGCGAGGTGCAGGTCGGCGTGCGTCAGCCCTGGCGCTGCTTGTGGCGCAGGTTGTCGCAGATGACCATGACCCGGCCGTGACGGCGGATCACCTTGCACTTGTCGCAGATCTTCTTGACGCTCGGCTTGACCTTCATGGGATGTGAGGTTCTCCGGGTCAGTGCCACCACCCGCGCGGAGGCGGGTGCGGGCAAGATCTACTTGTACCGGTAGACGATCCGGCCACGCGTCAGGTCATACGGAGAGAGCTCCACCACGACCCGGTCGTCCGGGAGGATACGGATGTAGTGCATCCGCATCTTGCCGGAGATGTGCGCGAGGACCTTGTGACCGTTCTGGAGTTCCACCTTGAACATGGCGTTCGGGAGGGACTCGATCACGGTGCCCTCGATTTCGATGGCACCTTGCTTCTTGGCCACGCTTCGCCTTTCGAATCGGCTACCTTGATCGACTCTCGTCGCCGTATGCGGACACACGGGTGCACGAGAGCCGACGCATCAGTCTACGTCAGGGCATTCGAAAAGACGAATCCGGCAAGTCTGCCCATCCGCAGAGATCGTTACGCGCGGCTTCAGGCCAGAGGGTCCGGAGCAGCCGTGACGCCCAGCTCGGCGAGCTTCGCCCGGCCGCAGTCGGGGGCCGTCAGCACCAGCGGACCCGCCTCGGTCAGCGCCACCGAGTGCTCCCAGTGCGAGGACCAGGTGGCGTCCGTCGTGATGACGGTCCAGTCGTCCTTCAGCACCTCGGTGTGCGGGGTGCCGAGCGAGACCATCGGCTCGATCGCGAGGCAGAAGCCGGGGACCAGCTTCGGGCCGCGGCCGCGCTTCCTGGAGACGTAGTTCAGCAGATGCGGGTCCATGTGCATCTCGGTGCCGATGCCGTGGCCGCCGTACTCCTCGATGATCCCGTACTTGCCGCCGCCCGGCTTCGGCTGGCGGCGGATGTAGGTCTCGATGGCACGGGAGACGTCGACGAGCCGGTTGCCGTTCTTCATCGCGGCGATACCGGCCCACATCGACTCCTCGGTGACCCGGGAGAGCTCGATCAGCTCCGGCGCGTGGCCCGTGCCCACGAACGCCGTGTACGCCGCGTCCCCGTGCCAGCCGTCCACGATCGCGCCGGCGTCGATGGAGATGACGTCGCCGTCCTTGAGGACCGTCTTGTCGTCGGGGATGCCGTGGACGACAACCTCGTTGACCGAGGTGCAGATCGTCGCGGGGAACCCGCCGTAGCCGAGGAAGTTGGACTTCGCTCCGTGGTCGGAGATCACCTTGCGCGCGACCTCGTCCAGATCGCGGGTGGTGGCGCCGGGGACCGCGGCCTCACGGGTGGCCTCGTGGATGGCGGCGACGACAAGTCCCGCCTCGCGCATCTTCGCGATCTGCTCGGGGGTCTTGATCTGCACCATTGCGGCGGGCGCCTTTCTGGCTCGGGTTTCCGGCTCCGGTAGGGGCCTGTCAACAATACGGCCGCGGCATCCGATGGACACCGCGGCCGTACTCTGTGCGTTCTGTGCTGCTGCCCGCGGCTCAGGCCTGGGCGGCCTTGTCCACCTGCAGCGCCTCCATCGCCCGGGCGGTCACCTCGGCGACCGTACCCAGCGCGGAAATGGTGACCAGCAGGCCCTGGGCCTTGTAGTAGTCGATGATCGGCTCGGTCTGCGTGTGGTAGACCTCGAGCCGCTTGCGCACGGTCTCCTCGGAGTCGTCGTCGCGCTGGTACAGCTCGCCGCCGCAGACGTCGCAGACACCCTCGGTCTTCGGCGGGGCGTACGTCACGTGGAACACGTGCGCGCTGTCGTTGCGGCAGATGCGGCGGCCCGCGATCCGCTTGACGACCTCGTCCTCGGGGACCTCCAGGTCGAGCACGGAGTCCAGCTTCACCCCGTCCTCTTCCAGGGCGGCGTCGAGCGCCTCGGCCTGGGAGACGTTGCGCGGGAAGCCGTCCAGCAGAAAGCCGTTGCCGGCGTCCGGCTGGGCCATGCGCTCCCGGGCCATCGCGATGGTGATCTCGTCGGGGACCAGGTTGCCGGCGTCCATGTACGCCTTGGCCCGCTTCCCCAGCTCCGTGCCTTGGGAGATGTTGGCCCTGAAGAGGTCGCCCGTGGAGATGTGCGGGATCGACAGACTCTTGGCGAGGAACGCTGCCTGCGTTCCCTTCCCTGCACCGGGCGGTCCGACGAGGACGATTCGCATCAGCGGAGGAACCCTTCGTAATTGCGCTGCTGGAGCTGGCTCTCGATCTGCTTCACGGTCTCCAGACCCACACCCACGATGATGAGGATGCTCGTCCCGCCGAACGGGAAGTTCTGGTTCGCGCCTCCGAAGCCTGCCAACGCCATCGTCGGGACAAGAGCAATCAGACCCAGGTACAGCGAGCCCGGCCAAGTGATCCTGTTGAGCACGTAGCTCAGGTACTCGGCAGTAGGTCGACCTGCCCGGATACCCGGGATGAAGCCACCATACTTCTTCATGTTGTCCGCGACTTCCTCGGGGTTGAACGAGATCGCCACATAGAAGAAGGCGAAGAACACGATCAGAAGGAAGTACGTAGCGATGTAGTAGGGGTGGTCACCCTTGACGAAGTGGGCTTCGATCCAGGTTTTCCAGCCGGCGTTCGAGCTGGAGAACTGCGCGACGAGCGCCGGGATGTAGAGCAGCGACGAGGCGAAGATGACGGGAATCACACCCGCCTGGTTCACCTTGAGGGGGATGTATGTGGACGTACCGCCGTAGGACCTGCGGCCGATCATCCGCTTCGCGTACTGCACCGGGATACGGCGCTGGGCCTGCTCGACGAAGACGACGAGAGCCACCATCACGAAGCCGATCAGGATGACCGTGCTGAACTCGATCCAGCCCTTGGCGAGCTTGCCGCTCTCCTTGATGGCCCACAGGGCTCCGGGGAAGCCGGCGGCGATAGAGATGAACATCAGGATCGACATGCCGTTGCCGATGCCGCGGTCGGTGATCAGCTCACCGAGCCACATGACGGCCGCGGTGCCCGCGGTCATGGTGACGACCATGACGACCGTGGTGAAGATCGAGCGGTCCGGAACGATCTCGGTCGCCACCTGACAGCCGCTGAAGAGCGCACCGCTGCGGGCGGTGGCCACCAGGCCGGTGCCCTGCAGCACGGCGAGTGCCACCGTGAGGTAACGCGTGTACTGCGTGATCTTCGCGGTGCCGGACTGACCCTCCTTCTTGAGGGCCTCCAGCCGCGGGATGACCACGGTCAGCAGCTGCAGGATGATGCTCGCCGTGATGTACGGCATGATGCCGAGCGCGAAGATGGTGATCTGCAGCAGCGCGCCGCCGCTGAACATGTTCACCAGCCCGAACAGGCTGTTGTTGCCCTTCTGGGCCGCTTCCACACAGATCTGTACGTTCTGATAACTCACGCCCGGGACCGGAATATGGGACCCGAGGCGGTACAGAACGATGATGGCAAGTGTGAAGAGCAGCTTCTTGCGCAGGTCGGGCGTCTTGAACGCCCGGGCGAACGCGGTGAGCACGGTGCCTCCTGCGACCCCCGCGCTTCTGCGTCAGAGGTGACGGTCTTGAGGATCGACGAATACGTATCGGGCAAGAGCCGCACGGAACACCCCTGCGGACGTACCGCGCGGCGGGGGTCCGGGGGCATGCCCCCGGGGTGAATACAGCAACAGTGCACGCCACCTTACCGGCGACCATGCCCCCCTTGGAACGACCAACCGGGGATGCCCCTTTTGAGAGGCATCCCCGGTCGGATGTTCAAGCCATCGAGGCGTCTTCTCAGACGAGCTCGGTGACGGTGCCGCCGACGGCGGCAATCTTCTCCTTGGCGGAGCCGGAGACGGCGTCAACCGTCACCTGCAGCGCCACGGAGATCTCGCCCTGGCCCAGGACCTTGACGAGGCTGTTCTTGCGCACGGCACCCTTGTCGACCAGGTCGGCAACGGTGACCTCGCCACCCTGCGGGTACAGGGCGGCCAGCTTGTCCAGGTTCACGACCTGGTACTCGGTGCGGAACGGGTTCTTGAAGCCCTTGAGCTTCGGGAGACGCATGTGGAGGGGCATCTGCCCACCCTCGAAGCGCTCCGGAACCTGGTAACGGGCCTTGGTGCCCTTGGTACCACGACCGGCCGTCTTACCCTTCGACGCCTCACCACGACCGACACGGGTCTTCGCGGTCTTGGCACCGGGGGCGGGACGGAGGTTGTGGACCTTCAGCGGCTTCTGCTCCGCCATATCAGTCGACCTCCTCGACCGTCACGAGGTGGCGGACGGTGTGCACCATGCCGCGGAACTCGGGACGGTCCTCCTTGACGACCACGTCGTTCAGGCGCTTGAGCCCGAGCGAACGCAGGGTGTCGCGGTGGTTCTGCTTGCTGCCGATGTACGACTTCGTCTGCGTGATCTTGAGGCGGGCCATCACGCACCCGCTCCCGCACGCGCACGCAGCAGAGCCGCGGGGGCGACGTCCTCGAGCGGCAGACCACGGCGAGCCGCGATCTCCTCGGGACGCTGCAGGCCCTTCAGGGCCTCCACGGTCGCGTGCACGATGTTGATCGCGTTGGAGGAGCCGAGCGACTTCGACAGGATGTCGTGCACGCCCGCGCACTCGAGCACGGCGCGCACCGGGCCACCGGCGATAACACCGGTACCGGGGGAAGCAGGCTTGAGCAGGACGACGCCCGCGGCCTTCTCGCCCGTGATCGGGTGCGGGATGGTGCCCTGGATACGGGGGACCTTGAAGAAGTGCTTCTTGGCCTCCTCAACACCCTTGGCGATGGCGGCCGGCACCTCCTTGGCCTTGCCGTAACCGACGCCGACGGTGCCGTCACCATCGCCCACCACGACCAGCGCGGTGAAGCTGAAGCGACGACCACCCTTCACAACCTTGGCGACGCGGTTGATCGCGACAACGCGCTCAACGTACGCGGTCTTCTCGGCGGCAGCTGCGCCGCCGTCGCGACCCTTCCGGTCCCGCCGCTCGCCGCCACCGGCACCGCTTCCGCGGCGCTGGGGTCCAGCCATTGGATTTACCTCTCTCTGTTACGTCCGTTAGTCCCGGAACCGGGGCTCAGAACTTCAGCCCGGCTTCGCGGGCGGCGTCAGCCAGAGCGGCAATGCGCCCGGCGTACCTGTTGCCACCACGGTCGAACACGACGGCCTCGACGCCGGCGGCCTTGGCGCGCTCGGCGACCAGGGAACCGACCTGCTTGGCCTGGGCGCTCTTGTCGCCCTCGCCGCCACGGATCGAGGTGTCCAGGGTCGACGCCGACGCGAGCGTGTGGCCCGCGATGTCGTCGATGACCTGAGCCACGATGTGGCGGTTGGAGCGCGTCACGACCAGGCGCGGACGCTCCGGCGTACCGGAGACGTGCTTGCGGACGCGGATGTGGCGGCGCTTGATGGCGGCGCGCTTGTACGCGTCACCCTTGGCGATCTTTACACCGTATGCCATGGCTTACTTACCCGCCTTTCCGACCTTGCGGCGGATGACCTCGCCGGCATACTTCACGCCCTTGGCCTTGTACGGGTCGGGCTTGCGCAGCTTGCGGATGTTAGCGGCGACCTCGCCGACCTTCTGCTTGTCGATGCCCTCGACCGAGAACTTGGTCGGCGACTCGACCTTGAAGGAGATGCCCTCGGGCGCCTCCACCAGGATCGAGTGGCTGTAGCCGAGCTGGAACTCCAGGTTGGAGCCCTTCGCGGCGACGCGGTAACCGACACCGCTGATCTCGAGCGCCTTGACGTATCCCTGGGTCACACCGGTGATCATGTTCGCCACCAGCGTGCGGGACAGGCCGTGCAGGGCCTTGTTCTGACGCTCGTCGTTGGGGCGGGTGACGCTGAGAACGCCGTCCTCGCCCTTAACAATCTCGATCGGCGCGGCAACGGTGTGCGTGAGGGTGCCCTTGGAACCCTTCACGGTGACCGTGCGGCCATCGATGGTGACGTCCACACCGGCGGGAACCTGGATGGGGAGCTTGCCGATTCGCGACATTAGCTTTTCCTCCGTTCCCGACTACCAGACGTAGGCGAGGACTTCCCCACCCACGCCCTTCTTCTGCGCCTGCTGGCCGGTCAGGAGACCGTGGGACGTGGAGATGATCGCCACGCCCAGGCCGCCGAGCACCTTCGGCAGGTTGGTGGACTTCGCGTACACGCGCAGACCCGGCTTCGAGATGCGCTTGATGCCGGCGATCGAACGCTCACGGTTCGGGCCGAACTTCAGCTCGAGGACGAGGTTCTTGCCGACCTCGGCGTCCTCGACCTTCCAGCCGGTGATGAAACCCTCCTGCTGGAGGATCTCCGCGATGTGCGACTTGATCTTGCTGTGCGGCATCACGACGGAGTCGTGGTATGCCGAGTTCGCGTTACGCAGACGCGTCAACATGTCTGCGATCGGATCAGTCATGGTCATGAATTGGCCTTCGGCCTCTCTCGCCGGGGTTTCCTGTATGCGCCATCCCTCTCCCCACTCAGTGGCGGGACGGGTGCGGTGCGGGGACCTACGGCGTAGTAAGTCGGTCAGGGCGACGGGCGCCCAACCCCACAAGCCTACGGCATGTGAGGGAGGGCTCCCACCGACCAGATACTTACCGAGAGCTTCCGGTGATTCCCAACGAGGGAATTACCAGGAGCTCTTGGTCACGCCCGGCAGCTCGCCACGGTGAGCCATCTCACGAAGGCACACGCGGCACAGGCCGAACTTGCGGTAGACGGAGTGGGGACGACCGCAACGCTGGCAGCGCGTGTAACCACGCACGCCGAACTTGGGCTTACGGGCGGCCTTGGCAATGAGAGCCTTCTTCGCCACGGCTCACGCCTCCTTGAACGGGAAGCCGAGGTGACGGAGAAGGGCACGGCCCTCAGCGTCGTTGGTCGCCGTGGTGACCACGGTGATGTCCATACCCCGGACGCGGTCGATCTTGTCCTGGTCGATCTCGTGGAACATGACCTGCTCCGTGAGACCGAAGGTGTAGTTGCCACGGCCGTCGAACTGCTTGGGGGACAGACCACGGAAGTCGCGGATGCGCGGAAGCGCGAGCGACAGGGTGCGGTCCAGGAACTCCCACATGCGGTCGCCACGAAGAGTGACGTGGGCACCGATCGGCTGGCCCTCACGCAGCTTGAACTGCGCGATGGACTTACGGGCCTTGGTGACGGCCGGCTTCTGGCCGGTGATCGTGGTGAGGTCCTTGATGGCACCATCGATCAGCTTGGAGTCGCGGGCGGCGTCGCCCACACCCATGTTGACCACGATCTTGACGAGGCCGGGAACCTGCATGACGTTCTCGTACGAGAACTCCTCACGCAGCTTGCCCGCGATCTCCTCGCGGTACTTCGTCTTGAGACGCGGAGTGGTGGTGGTAGCCATCAGATGTCCTCACCCGTCCGCTTGGCAACGCGGATCTTGTTGCCCTCGTCGTCGAAGCGGTAACCGACGCGCGTGACGACCTTGCTGCCGTCCTTCTCCACGACGAGCTGAACGTTGCTCACGTGAATGGGGGCCTCGGTCGTCACAATGCCACCGGTCTGCGAACCGCGAGCGGTCTGGCCGGCCTTGGTGTGCTTCTTGACCCGGTTGACACCCTCGACCAGGACGCGGTCCTCGCGGGGGAAGGCCGCGATGACCTTGCCCTGCTTGCCCTTGTCCTTGCCGGTGATGACCTGAACCAGGTCGCCCTTCTTGATCTTCATGCTTACAGCACCTCCGGCGCGAGCGAGATGATCTTCATGAACTTCTTCTCGCGCAGCTCACGGCCCACCGGGCCGAAGATACGGGTGCCACGAGGATCGCCGTCGTTCTTCAGAATGACAGCGGCGTTCTCGTCGAAGCGGATGTACGAGCCGTCCTGGCGGCGGCGCTCCTTGACGGTGCGAACGATGACCGCCTTGACGACGTCACCCTTCTTCACGTTGCCACCGGGGATCGCGTCCTTGACGGTGGCGACGATGACGTCACCGATGCCCGCGTAGCGGCGACCGGAACCACCGAGAACACGGATGCAAAGGATCTCCTTGGCACCAGTGTTGTCGGCGACACGCAGTCGCGACTCCTGCTGGATCACGTCTTATCTCCTGATCGTCTGCCGGTTCCCGGCGGGATCCGATCGACCCCGCCGAGCCTGGCGGAACTAGTGCTGGGTCCCCGCCTCCCAGGCCCGAAGGCCTGGGGGCGCAGCCCCCAGCGGGGGGCATGCGGGTCCTCCCTGACGGGAGAACCCCGCAAAATTACTTGGCCTTCTCGAGGATCTCGACGACGCGCCAGCGCTTGGTCGCCGACAGCGGACGCGTCTCCATGATGAGGACGCGGTCGCCGACGCCGGCAGCGTTCTGCTCGTCGTGCGCCTTGAGCTTGTTCGTACGGCGGATGACCTTGCCGTACAGCGCGTGCTTCACACGGTCCTCGACGGCGACGACGACGGTCTTGTCCATCTTGTCGCTGACGACCAGACCCTCACGGGTCTTGCGGAAACCGCGGTCGGTCTTGTTCTCAGTCACGTTGCTCTCGCTCATCAGGCGCTCTCCACCGTTTCGATGCCCAGCTCGCGCTCACGCATCAGGGTGTAGATCCGCGCGATGTCCTTGCGGACGGCCTTCAGCCGACCGTGGTTCTCGAGCTGACCGGTCGCCGCCTGAAAGCGGAGGTTGAACAGCTCTTCCTTGGCCTCGCGGAGCTTGGCAACAAGCTCCTCGTTGCCCAGTTCGCGCAGCTCGGACGCCTTGGTACCGGTAGACATCACGACTCACCTGCCTCGCGCCGAACGATCCGGCACTTCATCGGAAGCTTGTGAGCAGCGCGGGTAAGCGCCTCACGCGCAATCTTCTCGTTCGGGTAGGACAGCTCGAACATCACCCGACCGGGCTTGACGTTCGCGATCCACCACTCCGGGGAACCCTTACCGGAACCCATGCGGGTCTCGGCAGGCTTCTTCGTCAGCGGGCGGTCCGGGTAGATGTTGATCCAGACCTTGCCGCCACGCTTGATGTGGCGGGTCATCGCGATACGAGCCGCCTCGATCTGGCGGTTGGTCACGTACGCCGGAGTGAGGGCCTGAATGCCGTACTCGCCGAACGCAACCTGCGTACCACCCTTGGACATACCGCTGCGCTTCGGGTGGTGCTGCTTGCGGTGCTTGACCCTACGGGGGATCAGCATTTCGGTCAGGCCTCCGTTCCGGTGCTCTCAGCCGGAGCGGCAGAGGCGGCGGGAGCGTCGGCCTTGGGGGCCTCGGCAGCCGGCGCGGACTGCTGCTGCGGCTTGCGGCCGCGACCGCCACGCTCGCCACCACGGCCACCGCGGGCGGCCGGGCGGTCGTTACCGCCACGGGCCGGACGGTTGCCGGCGCGGGCAGCGGCGTTCTCGGCGCGAACCTCGGCGATGTTCTTGACGTCGCCCTTGTAGATCCAGACCTTCACACCGATACGGCCGAAGGTCGTCTTGGCCTCGAAGAAGCCGTAGTCGACGTTCGCACGGAGCGTGTGCAGGGGCACGCGGCCCTCGCGGTAGAACTCCGAGCGGGACATCTCGGCGCCGCCGAGACGGCCGCCGCACTGGATCTTGATGCCCTTGGCGCCGGCCTTCATCGAGCTCTGCATGCTCTTACGCATGGCCCGACGGAAGGAGACGCGGGAGGACAGCTGCTCGGCGACGGCCTGGGCCACCAGCTGAGCGTCCACCTCGGGGTTCTTGACCTCGAGGATGTTCAGCTGGACCTGCTTGCCGGTCAGCTTCTCCAGCTCGCCGCGGATACGGTCGGCCTCGGCGCCACGGCGACCGATGACGATGCCCGGGCGGGCGGTGTGGATGTCAACGCGGACGCGGTCGCGGGTGCGCTCGATCTCAACCTTCGAGATACCGGCTCGCTCCATGCCCTTCGTCATCATGCGACGAATGGCGACGTCTTCCTTGACGTAGTCCTTGTACAGCTTGTCGGCGTACCACCGGGACTTGAAGTCCGTGGTGATGCCGAGCCGGAACCCGTGCGGGTTTACCTTCTGGCCCATTACCGGGTTCCTTCCTTGCTGCTGACGACCACGGTGATGTGGCTGGTCCGCTTACGGATCCGGTAGGCACGGCCCTGAGCACGCGGACGGAACCGCTTCAGGGTCGGGCCCTCGTCCACGTACGCCTCGCTGATGACCAGCGAAGAGGCGTCGGTGTGATCGTAGTTGTGTGCAGCGTTGGCAATGGCGCTGTCCAGCACCTTGCCAACCGGCACGCTCGCGGCCTGCGGGGCGAAACGCAGGACCGCCTGAGCCTCCGTGGCATCCATGCCACGGATGAGGTCCACCACTCGGCGGGCCTTCATGGGCGTGACGCGGATGTACCGCGCCTGGGCCCTGGCTTCCATGGTTGTCCCTTCGGTGTAAGTCATAGTCAGTCACCCCGCGTTAGCGGCGCTTCGACTTCCGGTCGTCCTTGACGTGGCCGCGGAAGGTGCGAGTCGGCGAGAACTCACCGAGCTTGTGGCCGACCATCGACTCGGTGACGAACACCGGGACGTGGATCTTGCCGTTGTGCACCGCGATCGTGTGGCCGAGCATGGCCGGGACGATCATCGAGCGACGGGACCAGGTCTTGATGACGTTCTTGGTGCCTGCTTCGTTCTGGACATCCACCTTCTTGATGAGGTGTCCGTCGACGAAGGGCCCCTTCTTGAGACTGCGCGGCATCTAAACCCGCTCCTAGCGCTTCTTGTTCGTCTTGCGGCGGCGGACGATGTACTTGCTCGATGCCTTCTTCGGCGAGCGAGTACGACCCTCCTTCTGACCCCACGGGCTGACCGGGTGGCGACCACCGGAGGTCTTGCCCTCACCACCACCGTGCGGGTGGTCAACCGGGTTCATCGCGACACCGCGGACGGTCGGGCGAACGCCCTTCCAGCGCAGACGGCCGGCCTTGCCCCAGTTGATGTTCGACTGCTCGGCGTTGCCGACCTCGCCAATGGTGGCGCGGCAGCGGGCGTCGACCAGCCGGATCTCACCGGACGGCATACGAAGGTGGGCCATCGTGCCCTCCTTCGCCAGCAGCTGCACGGAGGCACCCGCGGAGCGGGCGAACTTCGCGCCGCCGCCGGGCCGCAGCTCGATGGCGTGGATGGTCGTACCGACCGGGATGTTGCGCAGCGCCAGGTTGTTGCCGGGCTTGATGTCGGCGGCCGGGCCGTTCTCGACACGGTCGCCCTGCGTCAGGCCCTTGGGCGCGATGATGTAGCGCTTCTCGCCGTCTGCGTAGTGCAGGAGCGCGATGCGCGCGGTGCGGTTCGGGTCGTACTCGATGTGAGCGACCTTGGCCGGCACGCCGTCCTTGTCGTGACGACGGAAGTCGATCACGCGGTAGGCGCGCTTGTGGCCACCGCCCTGGTGACGGACGGTCACACGACCGGTGTTGTTACGGCCGCCCTTGCTGTGCAGGGGGCGGACCAGCGACTTCTCCGGCGTGGACCGCGTGATCTCGACGAAGTCGGCGACGGAGGAGCCACGGCGGCCCGGCGTCGTCGGCTTGTACTTGCGGATTCCCATTTCTCAGTCCTCGTCCGATTCCGGACGACTCGACCTCCGTCAGGAGGTCGGGCCGCCGAAGATGTCGATACGGTCGCCCTCGGCAAGGGTCACGATGGCGCGCTTGGTGTTGGCGCGCTTGCCGAAACCGGTGCGGGTGCGCTTGCGCTTGCCCTGGCGGTTGATCGTGTTGACCCCGGTGACCTTGACCGAGAAGACCGCCTCGACGGCCTGCTTGATCTGGGTCTTGTTGGAACCGGGCGCGACGATGAACGTGTACTTGTTCTCGTCGAGCAGCGCGTAGCTCTTCTCGGAGACAACCGGCTTGACGAGAACGTCGCGCGGGTCCGTGAAGGTCTTGCTCGTGATCTCGGCCATCAGGCCTCGCTCCCCTCGTTGTCAGCGGCCTTGGGGCCAGACACGAAGGACTCGAAGGCGGCCTGGGTGAAGACCACGTCGTCGGAGACGAGCACGTCGTACGTGTTCAGCTGGCCCGGCTCCAGGATGTGGACCTGGGGCAGGTTGCGGGCGGACAGCCACGCGGCCTCGTCGGCCCGCTCGACGACCAGGAGCACGTGCTTGCGCTCACTGATCTTGCCCAGCAGGGTCTTCGCGGCCTTGGTGGAGACCTCTCCCTCGATCACGCCGGTGACGACGTGGATGCGGGAGTTGCGGGCCCGGTCGGTGAGGGCACCGCGCAGGGCGGCGGTCTTCATCTTCTTCGGGGTCCGCTGCGAGTAGTCACGCGGCGTGGGGCCGTGGACGACGCCACCGCCGGCGAACTGCGGCGCACGGGTCGAACCCTGACGGGCGCGGCCGGTGCCCTTCTGGCGGTAAGGCTTCTTGCCACCACCACGGACCTCGCCACGGCGCTTGACCTTGTGCGTGCCCTGACGGGCAGCGGCCAGCTGCGCGACGACGACCTGGTGGATCAGCGGGATGCTGATCTTGGCGTCGAAGATCTCGGCCGGGAGCTCGACGGTCCCGGACTTGTCGCCGGCGGGCGACAGAATGTCAATGGTGCTCATAGTCCTCAGGCCCCCTTGGCCGCAGTGCGGACCAGGACCAGGCCGCCGTTGGGACCAGGAACCGCACCCTTGATCAGGAGCAGGCCCTTCTCCGCGTCAACGGCGTGAACGGTCAGGTTCTGGGTGGTGACCCGCTCGTTGCCCATGCGGCCCGCCATGCGGAGGCCCTTGAACACACGGCCCGGGGTGGCGCAGCCACCGATCGAACCGGGAGAGCGGTGCTTGCGCTGGGTACCGTGACCGGCGCCGAGGCCCTTGAAGTTGTGACGCTTCATGACACCGGCGAAGCCCTTGCCCTTGCTCTTGCCCGTGACGTCAACCTTGACGCCGGACTCGAACACCTCGGCAGTGATCTCCTGGCCCAGCGTGTACTCGCTGGCGTCAGGGGTACGGAGCTCCACCAGGTGGCGGCGGGGGGTCACGTCGGCCTTGGCGAAGTGGCCCTTGAGGGGCTTGTTCACCTTGCGCGGGTCGATCTCGCCGAAGGCGATCTGGACCGACTCGTAGCCGTCGATGTCGTTCGTGCGGACCTGGGTAACGACGCAGGGCCCGGCCTTGACAACGGTCACCGGGACGACACGGTTGTTCTCGTCCCAGACCTGGGTCATGCCGAGCTTCTCGCCCAGGACGCCCTTGATCTGCTTAGCCATCTCTTCCGCGCCTCTCAGAGCTTGATCTCGATGTCAACGCCGGCCGGAAGGTCCAGGCGCATCAACGAGTCAACGGTCTTGGGCGTCGGGTCGAGAATGTCGATCAGGCGCTTGTGCGTGCGCATCTCGAAGTGCTCGCGCGAGTCCTTGTACTTGTGCGGCGACTTGATGACGCAGTACACGTTCTTCTCAGTGGGCAGCGGCACCGGGCCTGCGACCGACGCACCAGTGCGAGTCACCGTCTCGACGATCTTCTTCGCCGAAGAGTCGATGACCTCGTGGTCGTAGGCCTTGAGCCGGATGCGGATCTTCTGTCCCGCCATGGCTACTAGTAGTCCTGTCTCTCGAAACGCTCTGGAACCTGGAAGGTTCTCGTTCTCTCTCCGACCCCCGCGGTCGGGCGTGTCGCATTCCCTCTACGAAGAATTCCCGAAGGATTTCCCAACCAAGGGGTGCGGGCCTGAAGACCGCGAGCCGGGGGAGAACACCCACCGGGCGCCTGGTTTGCACCCCGCTGACACTTCCCGAAAGATTCCCGTACGTCCGCCTCAGCGCTGCCTCACGGCAGATGGGGCGACGAGTACTGTGGGACTCGCTTCCGGTCCTCCCGACGGGAGGCGCGCAGCATCGGCACTCAACCGAGCAACCCGGACAGTCTGCCACACCGGCCCCAGCCCTGGCCAATCGAGCCGAGAAGAGTACCCCTCGGGGGTTGACCGTCAAACTGCGGCACGCGGAACGGCAGGCTCCGGGTGGCAGGGGCCCTCCGCGGCCCCGTCCCCGTTCCGCCGGCCACTGGTCGGGATCGCCCGGCGACGATCGCGAGCGCGGATCACGGCCGGCCGTCCCGTCGCCCCTTCCGGCGCGGCACCCCACGCCGCCTGCCGATGCCCTCGCGAGACAGGTGCGCCCTGCGTGAGCGGTGCCCTTCGATCGGCGGCCACCGCGCTGACTAAGATCGTCGGCTGAGCCGTGGCGGGTCCCCCGCCACAGACGATCATCACGGGGGAAGCATGCGCAAGTCACTCACCGCGACAGCGTTCGTCCTGGCCGCAGCTCTGCTGACGGGCTGCGGGAACAGCGGGGACGGCGGAGAGAGCGGAGACAAGGCAGGCGGGAAGGACTCCGCCGCGCAGCAGTCCGAGAAGCCGAAGGACTCCACCGCCGAGCGCATCACCGGCGAGGGCACCCCGCACGAGGTGACCATCGAGGTGCTGGGAACGGGGGAGGCCAACGTCATGTGGACCCTCGACGACTCGGGCTTCGAGAAGAAGACCCTGCCCTGGAAGGAAACGGCCACCATCGCGGCAGTCGGCGCGGAGCAGAAGGTCGGCCGTCTGGTGATCGTCACGCCCGGCACGATCATGGGGCCCGACAGCAAGCTGGTCGGCGCGAGGTGCTCGATCACCGTCGACGGCAAGGTGGTCGCCAAGAGCGCCGACGACTCGGGCAAGCCCTGCCGGTACATGCTGAAGTAACGCCCACTGCCGGTCGAGCCGCCGCGCCACCGCCCGGACGAGTCCCGCTCCGTGCGTGCGGCCTCCGAGGCGGCCCCTCTTCGGGATCGTGTACGCGGATTCCGGTGAGACCGGAATCCGCGTACACGACCTGATCCACAATCCCCCAACGCACCTGTCGGCGCCGACTTATTCGGTCGATCAGGACTCCTCCGCGCTCCTACAGTGACCGGGGCACGTCATCGTCACCGGGGGAATTCGATTCGCCATGCGCACGCACTATCCGCGGACACCACATCTGCCGTGGTCGCCCGGCGCCACCGCGGACGATGTACGGGTCGCCGGTCTGAGCGGTTTCCTCGGCCGCGAAGTCGTCGTCACCGAGAAGCTCGACGGCGAGAACACGACGCTCTACGCCGACGGGCTGCACGCCCGGTCGCTCGACTCCGGGCACCACCCCTCCCGCGCCTGGATCAAGGCCCTGCACGGGCGGATCGCGCACGGTATTCCGGACGGGTGGCGGCTGTGCGGGGAGAACATGTACGCCCGGCACTCGATCGCATACGAGGACCTGGACAGCCTGTTCTACGGGTTCTCGGTCTGGGACGGCGAGGGCCGGTGCCTGGACTGGGACCAAACCGTCGCGTTCTTGCGGGGGTTGGGCGTTCCCGTGCCCGCGGTGCTCTGGCGAGGGGTCTTCGACCGGCGGGCCGATCGGGCCCTGCGGGCGATGAAACTCGACACCGAGCGCCAGGAGGGGTACGTCGTACGCACCGTCGACGGCTTCGGCCCGCAGGAGTTCGCGGCGCGGATGGCCAAGTGGGTGCGGCCGGGGCACGTACGGACCGATACGCACTGGATGCACGCCACCGTCGTGGAGAACGGGCTGGGCCCGGCCGCCGCGCTGTGGGCCGTGCGGTCCGGTGCCGCGCCCGACGCGGCGGCGCTGATGCGCGCCGTAGGGGTGCCCGACGGGGACGGGGCTGCCGCGGCCGAGGTGTCCGCGCGGCTCGATGCGCTGGGGCGGTCCGGGGACCCTCGACTCGCCGGGGTGCTCGCCGCGCTGTTGCACCGCAGTCGGCGGGGCACGCTCGCGGCCCGGCTGGCCGCACCGCTGGGCATGCCGCTCGCGCGGCGCGTCGCCGATCTCGTCGGGCTGCACGCCGGGCTGCACCACCCGTATCCCGACGAGAAGCGCAGGGCCGGCCTCGTACGGATGTCGTACGCCGCCGACCTGGGAGTGGTGCACGCGGTCGCGGGGGCCGTCGCGCCGGATGCCGAAGCGCGTGAGCAGGTGGACTGGTCCGCGCTGCACGCGGAGGAGGCCGGGTCCCTGGAGGGGCTGCGGGAGGCGTTCGCCGCTCTGGACGCCGACGCGGCCGACCTGTGCCGGGCCGAGGCGCGCGAGGCGTACGCGCGAGGGCGTATCTCTACCGTCGAGGAGGCCGTCGCGGCGACCTGGCGCCGGCGCTCCGGTGAGTTCCCGAAGCTGATCCACATGGTGGGTCCATCCGGCAGCGGCAAGAGCACCTTCGCGCGCGGCCTGGAGGGCGTCGACACCTATGTGTCGCTGGACGATCTGCGTGACGCCCGCGGCTCACGCGCCGACCAGAAGGCCAACGGGGACGTGCTGCGGGCGGGCCTTGGACGGCTCGACACCGCACTGGCCGAAGGTGGGACCGTGGTGTGGGACGCCACGTCGCTCAACCCGCACCAGCGTTCCCTGGTGCACGCGGTCGCCCACCGCCGCGACGCTCTCCTCACGCACGCGGTGGTGCTGGTCGACGGGGACGAGCTGGCCCGGCGCAATGCCGGCCGGGCGCACCCGGTGCCGCCCGCGGTGCTCGACGCGCAGCTGCACCGGTTCGTCCCGCCGTACCCCGGCGAGGCGCACCGCACCTGGTACATCGGAGCGGGCGGAACCGTCGAGGAGGAGGCGTAGGTGCGTACCAGCGAGGAGATCTACCACCGGGTCCGCTGGGACGCCCGCTTCGACCCGGCCCGGTTCGTCATGGGGATCAACCAGCGGTCCGCCCCGCCCAAGCGGATCCCGCTGGACACCTTCGACCCCGGCGGCGAGATCCCCTGGCACCGGGTGCTGTTCTTCGAGGCGGACGGCGAGGTCGTCTGGGACCGGACCACGGGCGTGGACCGTATCGACGCGACGGACGCCGGGCGGATACAGGACCCGCGACGGCTGCGTGCGCCCTTCTTCGCGGCGCGGACTCCGTACGCCTGGTCCCGGGAGCAGGGCGGTTGGGTGCCCGCGGCCACGCCCCGGGGTGCGGCGGCCACGGCGGGGCTGCGCGTACTGACCTGGAACACGCTGTGGGACCGGTACGACAGCGACCGCATCGACACCGCCCGGCGCCGCCCGCTGCTGCTGGCGGCCCTCCGGGACGCCGACGCGGACGTCATCGCGCTGCAGGAGGTGGAGGCGGAACTGCTCGCCCTGCTCCTGCGGACCCCCTGGGTGCGCGACGGCTACACGCTGGGCACCGATCCCGGCGGGAAGGAGGTCGAGGACAGCGGGCTGCTGCTCCTCAGCCGGCTGCCCGTACGGGAGGCTGGCCTGCATGTCCTCGGCCCGCACAAGGCGGTCACCGCCTTCGTCGTCGACACGGCCTCCGGTCCACTCGCGGTCGCCACGACCCATCTGACCAGCGACCACTCCGAGAACGGCCCGGCACGGCGCGAGGCCGAACTGGTCCGGCTCGCGGAAGGGCTGGCCGGTGTCGAGGGCGACCTCGTGCTGGTGGGCGACTTCAACGACGGCGGCGACGCCCCCGAGACGACACTCGGCATGCGGGACGCGTGGAGCGAGGTGCACGGGGCGGACGACCGTACGCCGACCTTCGATCCGGGCGTCAATCCGCTGGCCGCCGTCTCCTCGCTGTCCGGGCGGGCCTCCCGGCTGGACAGGGTGCTGCTGCGCGCGCAGGGACTGCGGGCGGACGGCGCCCTACTGCGGGGCGACAGGCCGGAGGCGGACGGGTTGTACGTCTCCGACCACTACGGCGTCGAGGCGGATCTGAGCCTGGACGGCGTCGACGACGCTCCCGCCGGCGTCCTCGACGCCCGGCCGACGGCGCGTACGGCCGTCGCGTGGCTGCCGCCGCAGGACCAGTGGCCACCGATCCAGGACATCCGCCGCGACCACGACCCGCAGATCCGGCGCTGGCCGCCGCACGTCAATGTGCTCTTCGGTTTCGTGCCGGAGTCGGACTTCGACGCGGCGGCCCCGCTGCTCGCCGCGGCGGCCGCGGGCATCGAGCCCTTCGAGGCACGGCTCGAGGGCATCCACAGTTTCGGGCACCGGGAGGACGCGACGGTCTGGCTCGACCCGGCGGCCGCCGGGGACGAGCCGTGGGCGCAGCTGCGGCGAGCTCTGGAACAGCGGTTTCCGCGCTGCCGCGGTCACCGCAAAGGCTTTACCCCCCATCTGAGCCTGGGCCGCACCCGCGATCCGCATGGGCTCACCGCCGAGTGCACGTCCCGCCTCGGCGGCGCGCTGACCGCCCAGGTCGGCGAACTGGTGCTGCTGTCGCGCCGCGGCGACGAGCCGATGCGGGTACGGGCGACGGTGGCTCTGGGTACGGGCGAGGTACGCACATGGCCGGAAATCCCGGTCGACGATCCGGGCACGCCCGGTCCGCAGGCTGGCCCCGTCCCGGCGACCGGCGCCGGGCGGACGGGCTTCCCCCCGCCGACGGCCGGGACGGCGGCCCCCGGCCCCGAGGGCCGGGCGGCGGCCACGCGGGCCCGGCGGATCGCGCAGCGTGTTGCGGAGTCCCTCGGTGAGGGTGTCGTGTACGTGGTCGGCTCCCGGCGCATGGGGTGCGCCCTGCCCGGCGCGGACCTCGACCTGGTGGCCGCGCTGCCGGGCGCGGGCAGCCTGGACGAGGTGCGTGCCCGGGTCGCGGCGGCGGTGCCCGAGGCGACCGGGCTGCGTGCAGTGGTCGGGGCGAGGGTTCCGGGGCTGCGGTTCACCGTCGCCGCCCCGACCATCGACGCTCCTGCCCTTGATGCTCCGACCCTCGATGCTCTGAGCGTCGACCTGGTCGTCGTGGCCACCGGTGCGATGCCCCCGGCCGAGGCGGTCGCGCGACGCACCGAACTGGACGAGGCGGCCGCGGTCGCGCTCAGCGCGGTGAGCGACGCGGACGCGGTGCTCACCATGGTGGGCGACCACCGGGAGGCCTTCACCCGGCTGGCCGCGGAGGTCAAGGCATGGGCCAGGGCCCGCGGCCTGGACTCGGCCCCGTTCGGCGGGCTGCCCGGCCTGGCCTGGTGCGTCCTGGCCGCCCGTACCGTCCGCGAGTGCGGCGACCTGCCCGCCCGGGACCTGCTCCGGCAGTTCTTCGCGACCTGGGCAGCCTGGGACTGGCGCACCCCGGTCGGCGGCCCCGCCTCTCCCCTGCCGGTCACGGTGATGACTCCGACCGCACCGGTCCGCCCCTGCACCGACCAGGTCCTGGCCGGCGGCCGCGACCTTCTGGCCCAGGAGCTCTACCGCGCCTGGGAAGTCCTGGAGACAGCGGCGGACCCGTGGCCGGAGCTCCTTGGTCCGCCACCGCTGCACCGGCGCCACGCGGCCTGGGCGGTCGTGACCGTCAGCCCCGGCCCCGACGAGGGCCGCGTACGGGGCAGGATGCGCGCGCTGCTCAGTGCGCTGGAGGCGGCGGGCGCCCCGGACGCCCATGCCTGGCCCCGCCCGTTCACCACCACCCGCTACGCGATCGGGCTGGGCGCCACCCCGCCCGACCGGTCCCGTATCGCCGAGATCGCCGAGCACTGGCTGCGCGGACTGGCCGGCACCACCCTCACCCACGCGGACGGCGGCGAGGTCCCGACCCTGCGCTGAGCTGCCGCGCCTTCGGAGGAGGCCCTCAACGCCCTTGCCGCCACGACGAGTCGGGCGTCACACTCCCCCGCCCGCAGGCAACCTCCCGCCTCGAACTCCCGTCTAGTTGAGCGCAGAACGGAGGTCTGACCAGCCCGTTCGCGCATGGGGAGATCACAGTACGCAGACGGGGGCAGAACACAGCCCGCCCGCTGCGGGGGAAGCGGACGGAGCACAAGTGAACGACGGAGCTGTCCTCGCGCTGCCCACGGCCGCGCCTGCAGGGGACGAGGAGATATCCGGGGGCGGGCAGGGCGCTGCCGACACGGCACACGCCGCGCGGCGCGAGAGACGGCCCCGCCGGCGCAGCGTCGTCGCCGCGCTGACCGCCCTGATGGCGGCCGGCGCCGTCACCTCCTGCTCCGTGCCCGCCCCGCGCCGCACCGGCCCCGTCGCCGATCCCGCGCCCGGGATGCCCATCGCCAACTCCCGGCGCGCGCAGCTGATGCAGATCCTCGCGCACCCGGACGACGACCTCTACTTCATGAATCCCGACACCCAGCAGATGCTGGACTCCGGGGTTCCGCTGGTCTGTGTGTACGTCACCGCGGGCGAGGCCAACGGCGTCAACAGGCCCCCTGGGCAGCCGAGACCGCTCCCCGACAAGAACGCGTACTCCTCCGCCCGTCACCAGGGCCTGCGCCAGGCGTACGCCGCGCTGCTCGGTCTGGACAAGTTCAGCGACTGGCGCAAGGGCGTCGTCGACCTGCGCGGCGACCTGCGGGCCGAGATCAACGTCCTCGCCAACGGGCCCCGCAGAGTCGAGCTGATCTTCCTCAACCTCGCCATGCACACCCCCCGCGCGCGCCGGCTCGGCCTGCCGAGCCTGTGGCGGGACCGGTCCCTGCACCTGCCGACCGTCGTCGCCGACGACTCCCCGGTGCGCCAGGCCGACTCGTACGACTACGACCAGCTGGTCGACGTCCTCGTCGGGCTGCTGGACCGCTACCGGCCCACCGTCGTGCAGACGCTCGACCCCGACCCGGACATCCAGTACAGCGACGAGGCGACCCGGAAGAGGGACAGCGAGCAGCGCGGCTACTCCGACCACGCCGACCACACGGCCGTGGCCTCCTTCAGCTGGGCCGCGCTGGTCCGCTGGGTCGCCGAGTCCACTCAGAACGGCGGCGAGGTTCCGGCGTTCGTCGCCACCGCGTTCCGCGGCTACTACAACCGGCACTGGCCGAAGAACCTCCCCCCGGGCGTGCTCAAGCGCAAGGCCGACAATCTGGTGCCGTACGGCGGCGACGCGGGCTGGGACTGCGGCAACGCGGCCGGCTGCGGCGACTACGGCGTTGGCGGCAGCCGCCCGCTGAAGAACAGGAAGGGCTGGGTCCGTTCCACCCACTACCGCTATCCGGGCGCCCGCCCCGCGGTGGCGGCCGAACCGGACGGCCGGCTCGCCGCGTACGGAGTACTCGGGCTGCGCGCGGTGCGCTGGCGCGAGACCGAGCGCGGCAGCGGCCGGTGGGGCACCCCGGACGACCTCGGCGGGGGCCCGCTCGCGCCGGCCCTCGGCACGGCTGGACTGCAGGACGGCCGTCAGCTGGTGTTCGGGCTGCGGTTCAAAGCGATCAGCGGGCACGGTGGGGACAACGCCCGCGAGATCGTGCTGCTGGAACAGCGCTCCGCCGGCGGCCCGTTCCTCCCCTGGCGCGGGCTCGGCAATCCGGAGCGCAACGACGACCGGGGGCGGCGGATCGGTGTCCCGGTCGCGGTCACGGCTCCCGACGGCCGGGTGCATCTGTTCGTGCGCAACGCGGACAAAGGCGTGAGCAGCCGGGTCCGGGACACCGGCGGCAGCTGGGGCGGCTGGCAGCACCTCGGGGGCGGCGAGACCCAGGACGGTCTGACGGTCGTGGTGGACAGCGAGGGCCGGGTCCATGTCTTCGGCGCGGGCCACAACGGCATCCATCACTGGACGCAGGACTGGCCCGGTGGACCGCTGACGCACCGCTTCGACAGCGCGCTGCCGCTCGCTGTCGGCTCCCCCGCCGCTCTCCCGGGCAGGGACGGCACGGTCCAGCTGCTCTTCCGCACGGAGCGGCCGTGGAAGCGCGTGTCCGCCGAGGACGGCCGCGGTACGGCCTCGCCCCGTCTGATCTCGATGAGCGCCGACGGCGAGCAGGTGCCGGCCATGCGCTTCGACGGCTACGGGCCGCTCACGGCGGCCGGCAGCCGGGAGGGGACCGTACTGCTCGGCAGGGATCTGCGGGGCCGGGTCCAACTGGGTCTGGACGGAAGGCTGTTGACGCGAGCGACCGGGCCCCTGGCACTGGACCTCCCCTCCCTGCACATCACCACCGAAGGGCCGACCGTCGTCGGCCTGGGCGCGGACGGGCACCCCTGGACCTGGTCCCCCCGGGTCGGCGCCGCCGGCTGACGGGGCGGCGCAGGCCGGCGGTGCGCACCCCGGCCGGCGCGGGCCGCACATGGCGAAGGGCCCCGCACCTCTCGGTGCGGGGCCCTTCTTGCAGCTCAGCGAGCTACCAGGTCACAGCGTCAACAATTACTTGTTGATCTTGGTGACCTGGCCGGCGCCGACGGTCCGGCCACCCTCACGGATGGCGAACTTGAGGCCCTCCTCCATGGCGACGGGCTGGATCAGCTCGACGGTCATGGTGGTGTTGTCGCCCGGCATGACCATCTCGGTGCCCTCGGGGAGGGTCACGACGCCGGTCACGTCCGTGGTACGGAAGTAGAACTGCGGGCGGTAGTTGTTGAAGAACGGGGTGTGACGGCCACCCTCGTCCTTCGACAGGATGTAGGCCTGGGCCTCGAAGCTGGTGTGCGGCGTGACCGAACCCGGCTTGATGATGACCTGGCCGCGCTCGACGTCCTCGCGCTTGATGCCACGGAGGAGCAGACCGACGTTCTCACCGGCCTGGCCCTCGTCGAGCAGCTTGCGGAACATCTCGATGCCGGTGACCGTGGTGGTGGTCTTCTCGGTCTTGATACCGACGATGTCGACGGTCTCGTTGACCTTGAGGACACCACGCTCGATGCGGCCGGTGACGACCGTGCCACGACCGGTGATCGTGAAGACGTCCTCGATCGGCATCAGGAACGGCTTGTCGACGTCACGCTCGGGCTGCGGGATCGACTCGTCGACGGCCTTCATCAGGTCGAGAACGGTCTGGCCCCACTCGGCGTCGCCCTCGAGCGCCTTGAGCGCCGAGACCTTGACGACCGGCAGGTCGTCGCCCGGGAACTCGTACTCGGAGAGGAGCTCACGGACCTCGAGCTCGACGAGCTCCAGGATCTCCTCGTCGTCCACCATGTCGGCCTTGTTCAGGGCCACCACGATGTAGGGAACGCCGACCTGGCGGGCCAGGAGCACGTGCTCCTTGGTCTGCGGCATCGGGCCGTCGGTCGCGGCAACCACGAGGATCGCGCCGTCCATCTGCGCGGCACCCGTGATCATGTTCTTGATGTAGTCCGCGTGACCGGGGCAGTCGACGTGGGCGTAGTGACGCGACTCGGTCTGGTACTCGACGTGCGCGATGGAGATGGTGATACCGCGCTGGCGCTCCTCAGGAGCCTTGTCGATCTGGTCGAAGGCCGAGGCCTCGTTCAGGTCCGGGTACGCGTCATGCAGCACCTTGGTAATGGCGGCCGTGAGGGTCGTCTTACCGTGGTCGATGTGACCGATGGTGCCGATGTTGACGTGCGGCTTAGTCCGCTCGAACTTCGCCTTCGCCACTGTGGTCCTCCTGGAGTGGTTCTGTACGCCTTACTCATCGGCGCCAGGTGATCTTTGCTGGGATGCCGGCCCCCGGGGCATCCGTCGCGGTTGCGTGGATGCCCCGGAGAATCCGGTGACAAGCCTAAAGCGTGTACTCGGAAGAGTTACTCGCCCTTGGCCTTCGCGATGATCTCCTCGGCGACGTTCCGGGGAACCTCGGCGTAGGAGTCGAACTGCATCGAGTAGCTTGCGCGACCCGAGGTCTTGCTGCGGAGGTCTCCGACATAGCCGAACATCTCCGAGAGGGGCACGAGGCCCTTCACGACGCGAGCGCCGCTGCGCTCCTCCATGGCCTGGATCTGGCCACGGCGGGAGTTGATGTCGCCGATGACCTCACCCATGTAGTCCTCGGGCGTGGTGACCTCGACGGACATCATCGGCTCGAGAAGCACGGGCGAAGCCTTGCGCGCGGCCTCCTTGAACGCCTGCGAACCGGCAATCTTGAACGCCAGCTCGGAGGAGTCGACCTCGTGGTAGCCACCGTCGAGAAGAATGACGCGGACGCCCGTCATCTCGTAGCCGGCCAGGATGCCGAACTGCATGGCCTCCTGCGCACCGGCGTCCACCGAAGGGATGTACTCCTTCGGGATACGGCCACCGGTGACCTTGTTCACGAACTCGTACGAGGCGTCGCCGCCCTCGATCGGCTCGATCGCGATCTGCACCTTGGCGAACTGACCGGTACCACCGGTCTGCTTCTTGTGGGTGTAGTCGTGACGCTCGACGGCCTTGCGGATCGTCTCGCGGTACGCGACCTGCGGCTTGCCGACGTTGGCCTCGACCTTGAACTCGCGGCGCATACGGTCGACGAGGACGTCGAGGTGAAGCTCGCCCATACCACCGATGATGGTCTGGCCGGTCTCCTCGTCCGAGTGGACCTGGAAGGAGGGGTCCTCCTCCGCGAGACGCTGGATGGCCACACCCAGCTTCTCCTGGTCACCCTTGGACTTGGGCTCGATGGCGACCTGAATGACCGGCGCCGGGAAGTCCATGGACTCCAGGATCACCGGGTTCTTCTCGTCGCACAGCGTCTCACCGGTGGTGGTCTGCTTCAGGCCCATGACGGCGACGATGTCGCCGGCGCCCACGGCGTCGATCTCCTCACGCTTGTTCGCGTGCATACGGTAGATCTTGCCGATGCGCTCCTTCTTGCCCTTGACGGAGTTCAGCACCGCGGTGCCGGCCTCCAGGCGACCCGAGTAGACCCGGATGAAGGTGAGCTTGCCGAGGTGCGGGTCGCTCGCGATCTTGAAGGCGAGCGCCGACAGCGGCTCGCTCTCGGACGGCTTGCGGGAGACGACCTGCTCCGGGTCCTTGACGTCGTGGCCCTCGATGGCCTCGACGTCCAGGGGGGAGGGGAGGTAGCGCACAACGGCGTCGAGCAGGGGCTGAACGCCCTTGTTCTTGAACGCGGTACCACAGAACACCGGGGTGACCGTGGTCTCGCCGCCCTTGCCGGAGGCGATGGTGATACGACGGATCGCGGCGTACAGCTGCTCCTCGGTGGGCTCCTGGCCCTCCAGGTACAGCTCCATGATCTCTTCGTCGTTCTCCGCGACCGTCTCGACCAGCTTGCCGCGCCACTCCTCGGCGGCCTCGGCGTGCGTGGCCGGGATGTCGACGACGTCGTACATCTCGCCCTTGGTGGCCTCGGCGGACCAGACAAGAGCCTTCATACGAACGAGGTCGACGATGCCCTTGAAGTCGGCCTCGGCACCGATCGGAAGCTGCATGACGATCGGAGTGGCGCCGAGGCGGTTCACGATCATGTCGACACAGCGGTGGAACTCGGCGCCCGTGCGGTCGAGCTTGTTGACGAAGCAGATACGCGGAACGCCGTAGCGGTCCGCCTGACGCCAGACGGTCTCGGACTGGGGCTCCACACCGGCGACACCGTCGAACACGGTCACAGCGCCGTCGAGGACGCGGAGCGAACGCTCCACCTCGACGGTGAAGTCGACGTGACCCGGGGTGTCGATGATGTTGATGGTGTGGTCGACGTCCTCGAGCGGCCAGTGACAGGTTGTCGCGGCGGACGTGATGGTGATGCCGCGCTCCTGCTCCTGCTCCATCCAGTCCATCGTGGCAGCGCCGTCGTGGACCTCACCGATCTTGTAGCTCACACCGGTGTAGAACAGAATGCGCTCGGTGGTCGTCGTCTTGCCCGCGTCGATGTGGGCCATGATCCCAATGTTGCGGACCTTGGCCAGGTCAAGCGAAGTGGTGGCCATAAGGCTCAATCTTCTCTCGGTCTCGATGTGGGTAGCGACTACCAGCGGTAGTGCGCGAAGGCCTTGTTGGACTCGGCCATCTTGTGCGTGTCCTCACGCTTCTTGACCGAAGCGCCGAGGCCGTTGGAGGCGTCCAGCAGTTCGTTCATGAGGCGCTCGGTCATGGTCTTCTCACGGCGGGCGCGGGAGTAACCCACGACCCAGCGGAGTGCGAGGGTGGCGGCGCGACCGGGCTTGACCTCGATCGGCACCTGGTAGGTGGCGCCACCGACACGGCGGGACTTGACCTCGAGAGACGGCTTGACGTTCTCGAGAGCGCGCTTCAGCGTGATGACCGGGTCAGCGCCGGTCTTCTCGCGGAGGCCTTCCATGGCGCCGTAGACGATCCGCTCGGCGGTGGAACGCTTGCCGTTGAGCAGGATCTTGTTGATGAGCGAGGTCACCAGAGGAGAACCGTAGACCGGGTCGATGATGACCGGGCGCTTCGGGGCGGGGCCCTTACGAGGCATTCTTACTTCTCCTTCTTGGCGCCGTAGCGGCTGCGGGCCTGCTTGCGGTTCTTGACACCCTGGGTGTCGAGGGAACCACGGATGATCTTGTAACGAACACCCGGCAGGTCCTTCACACGGCCACCACGCACGAGCACGATGGAGTGCTCCTGCAGGTTGTGTCCCTCACCCGGAATGTAAGCCGTGACCTCGATCCCGGAGGTCAGACGCACACGCGCGACCTTCCGCAGGGCCGAGTTCGGCTTCTTCGGGGTGGTCGTGAACACACGCGTGCAGACGCCGCGGCGCTGAGGGGAACCCTCGAGTGCGGGCGTCTTGTTCTTCTCGACCTTGTCCTGCCGGCCCTTCCGGACCAGCTGCTGGATCGTAGGCACTACTTCTCCGGTTTCTGTGTGCCGTTCGTGAAGCTAACCTGGAACGTCGCCGACCCACGCGGTCGGGTGTGTCGAATACTGCAAGCCCCTCGCCGTGAAGCTGAGGAGACGCAGATTGCGGTGGCCGATCTCGGACCCGACATGCGGTTGAGGACACGCACACGAGCCCAGGCACACCCCAGGCACAAGGTCTGAGCGTACCTACCGCACCGAGTTCGGTCAAAACAAATGCAGGCACGGGCGACACGCCGGACTTCCGTCGGCGATTCGTTTCCGGAAGGTTCCGTCTGCGGCCCATCCCTGTCGTTCGCCGTCCCGCGCTACCGGTCTTTAGTAGGTTGATCGCTCGCTGTGACAACGGGGGGACTGTATGACGGCGGCGTACTTACCCGGCGACGGTGGCCTGGACGACCGGGTGCCCTTTCTCGCGCGGCTCGAAAGCGACGACCGCTCCGCGCTTCTCGCGCTCGGACACGCGCTCGACTTCGCGGCCCGTGTCCTCGTACTGCACCAGAACGAGCCCTCGTCGCACGTCCTGTTCATCCTGCGCGGCTGGACCAAGGTCACCGCGTCCGCCGCCAACGGGTACGAGGCCCTGCTCGCCCTGCGCGGTCCGGGCGACATCATCGGGGAATCCGCCGCGCTGACCGGACGGCCGCGGTCGGCGACGGTGACCGCCCTGGAGGCTGTGGGCGCCGTCGCCGTGGAGCGCGAGCGCTTCACCGACTTCCTCGGCCGGTCCCCCGCCGTGTCCTTCGCCCTGCTCGGACTCACCTCCGACCGCACCCGGGCCGCGGACCGGCGTCGGCTGGAGTTCGCGTCCATGAGCGTGCGGGAACGCTTCGCCGCACTGCTGCTCGACCTGGCACGGACCCATGGGCGGCGTACGGACGAAGGGATCGAGCTGTCCGTACCGCTCAGCAAGCAGGAGCTCGCAGGCTCCATCGGGGCCTCGCGGGAGATGGTGCAGCGCCTGCTCAAGGAGCTGCGGGCCCGCGAGGCGGTGGCGACCGGACGGCGTGCCCTGCTGATCAGGCGGCCGGACATACTGCGGCGCATCGCGCGCGCCGAGCACCCCGCCCTCTGAGGCGCGCGCCCGGGTCCCCCGCCGCTTCCGTCCCCGCACCCTCTGCACCCTCGGCACCCCTCGCTCCGCTCTCCGTCCTCCGTAGCCACGCGACCCGCACGAGTGACTCTGTGCACACGGTCACACTCCGAGTGCGTCATCCGCCCTCACCATCCCCGCCTTCCGGCCGCCACGCTTCTGCCCGATACGGCACCCCACCGGAAGGCGACCATGACCGACCCCGTGAGCCGGACGATCCTGCTGCTCGACATCGAGAGGTACAGCGACCGGGACGACATCGAGCAGGCCTATCTGCGGCGCATGCTCTACGACATCACCGACCGCACCCTGGAGTCCGCCGGCATCGACGAGACGCTGCGCCGACGGGCGGACCGCGGTGACTGTGTCATGGACCTCATCGACGCCAATGCCTCGGTGACCGCGCTGCTGCGGGCACTCCTGTCCGAAGTGCCGGCCCAATTGCGTGCTGTGAACCGGATGGCGTCGAGCTCCGCCCAGATCCGGCTGCGCGCCGTCGTCGCGACGGGATATGTCGCGGTCGACGGGCACGACGGATGGGTCGGTTCCGACCTCAACCACGCGTGCAGGCTCCTCGACACGGACATCCTGCGGGCAGCGCTGCGTGAGCGCACCGACGACTTCGCCCTGTGCGTCTCACAAAGCGTGTACGCCGGGATCGTGCGGCACAGCCATCCCGGCATCCCGGCCGAGGACTTCCGCCCCATCACCGTCAGCAGCAAGAACGGCCCACTGGAGGCGTGGCTGCACGGGCCGGTACCGAAGGAGGGCACAGGCCCGCAGAAGGACCACGGGGATACGGGGACGGGGGGCGGCCCGGTGCCGGGGCAGGAGGGGGGCTGCGGCACCGGGCCGAAGCAGGGCCCGGCTCCGGGACCGCAGCAGGGTCCGGCTCGGGGACCGCAGCAGGCCGCCGCTCCCGGGGCCGTCGTCTTCAACTTCAACGGCGGCGCCCCCGGCTTCGGCGGCTCGCTGGTCGGCGGCGACCAGCACGGGGTGTCCGGCGGGCAGGTCACGGGCGACGTTCACCTCGGCAGCTCGGGCTCCGGGGCGGACTCCGTCTCCGGCTCCCGCCGACCGGAGCAGGGTGAGCCGGCATGAACGTACCCCCGCAGGCGGACCACTTCCCCGGCGCCGTACCACCCGCTCAGCAGCAACCGCCGACCCCGGACCCGAGCCCGTCGGCGACGGAGGGGACCGAGGCGACGGAACCCGAGGAGCAGTCACAGGAGGCGCGCGCCGCGCAGCGTGAACTCTTCGCGCACGCCCCGGGGTTCATCCTCGGCGCGTCCGCGGCCTTCGGCGGCTCGCTGGTGGGTGGGGCCCAGCACGGGGTGTCCGGAGGGCAGGTCTCCGGTGACGTCTTCATGGGCGGCAAGACCGAGATTCACCACTACGGCCCGGCGGCCGGGCCCGCTCACGCCTCCGGGGAGATCCCGCGCATGCGGCTCGACCGGCTCGCCACCGTCTTCGTGGAGACCCCGGCCTTCGCGGCTGCCCTCCAACGGCTGCGCGACGAGCGGGTCCTGGTGCTGTCGGGCGCCCATGCGACCGGACGCAGCGCGGCCGCGCTGATGCTGCTGCACCGTGTGGGCGTCCCCGCCGTACGCGCCCTGCAGCCCGAGACCAGCCCGGCGGCGCTGCCCGCACAGCTCGCGCAGCCGGGCGGCCATGTGCTCCACGACATGCCCCTGAGCCGCAACAAGCCCCTGCGCGACACCCACCTGTACTCCGCCCGTGACCGGCTCAAGGCGTCCGACGGCTATCTCGTGATCACCGTCGAGAACTCGCCGTACCTGCTGGGCGTCACACCAGCGCCGTGGACGCCGCCGCAGGCCGAGGCCGTTCTGCGCGCGCATGTGGCAGCCCGGCGTACGGAGGATGACGTCGAGTCACTGCTCGCACTCGCACCGGTGCGGGAGTTCCTGGCGCACGGCCACCACCGGCCCGCCGAGGCGGCCGACTTCGCCGAAGGACTGGCCGCGTACGACGGCAGCGAGGAGGCGCTCGGGCGGCTCGCGGGGTTCGGTCTCGCCGCGGTCGAGAAGCAGTGCCGCACCTGGCTTAGCGACCCCGCGCTCGGGCTGCGGGACAAGGCCTTCCTGATCTCGCTGGCGGTCTTCGACCAGGCGCCGTACGTGCTGGCCGCGGAGCTCGCCGACAAACTCTTCGTCCACTTCCAGCGGCTCCAGCACCCCGAACAGCCCCCGGAGATCCCCGTGTTCGGTCCCGCGGTCACCGACCGGCTGGGCCTCGCGCGCGCCGGCGGCGAGCTGCGGAACGAGACGACCGACTGGGGCCCCGCCCCCCAGTACATGGCGCAGTTCGACGAGGCCGGCACCCCGCGCGCCCTGCTGACGGAGGTGTGGACGGGGCACCCCTCGGCACGGCCCGCCCTGGTCGACTGGCTCAAGCAACTGGCCCGCGACGGCCGCCCGCTGGTCCGCACCCGTGCGGCGGCCGCCACCGCCTTGCTCGCGGCGGCGGATCTGCCCTCGACGATGGCACTGCTGGTCGACGGGTGGGCGGTCTCCCGCGCCTTCGGACCCCGGGTCACCGCGGCCAACACCCTCACGCTCGCGCAGCTGCTGGACGCCCCCGTGATCGTGCGGCTGCTCTCGCAGTGGTGCACCGACGCTCACTGGGCCCGCCGCTGGACCGCGATCCGTGCCTTCGCGCTGCTTGCTCCGCTGCGGCCCGATCTGGCCGGACCGGCCCTGGACGCGCTCGCCGCCCGCGCCCGGGCCGACAACAGCAGCAACGCGGAGCGCGACAACCTCATCGAATCGACGGCCCTGCTCCTCTCCGGGGGCAGCCGCAGGGAGATGCTCTCCGAACTGGTGCGGCTGCTCTACCTCGACACCCCGGCGGTCCGCGCCCTCGCCCTCGCCTCGTTCGTGCGCGCCTGCGACAACTCCGAGGAGGGCGGGCTCGTCGAGTGGTACACGGAGTACGGCATGTACGACGCTGAATCCGCCCGTGATCTCGCCACGCTCTGGCGCACCGCCCTGGGCGACCGCGCCCACACCAAGCAGGCGATGGAAGCGCTGCGGACCTGGCTGTACGCCGCCGAGCGGCGGGCCGACACGGCGCAGGCGCTGGAGCTGCTGGTGCCCGCACTGGTCAGCACGGCCGCCGACCGCGACCGGCTGAGCCATCTGCTGCAGACCCTGCGCGCCGAGGACGGCGGCCCGCGGCCCGAGATCGCCGCCCGCCTCCTGACGGTGCTCCACCCGGCGGGCCCGACGACCCCCGCGCCCGCCGAACGCTTCGTCTGAATCTTTCCGATGCCTTCGACCCCCTGAGGAGTTGACCCCTATGGCGGACTTCCGCCGTCAGCCGGAATGGCAGCAACAGGCCGACCGGCACAGCCAGTTGATCGACCCCGTGCTCACGGTCCGACCGATCTCCCGATTCGACTACACGGCCCGCAGACCGGTCATGGCCATCGACCACGCCCTGGTCTTCGCAATGGCCAAGGGCTCGTACGACGTGTTCATCCCGCCGCACCGCCCGACGCGGGCGGACGCGGCGACCCGGCGCTACACCTCGGTGTACGAGGTCGACATGGGCAGCCATCCCGTCCAGCTGGAGCTGGAGCTGCCCAGTGACGACGATGCCTTCGCTTTCGGCGCCGTCGCCGATCTGACCTGGCGGGTCAGCGACCCGGTCGCCTATGTGGCGGGCGGCGAACGCGACGTACCGACACGGCTTGCCCGGGAGCTCCACCACCTCGCCCGGCCGGTCAGCCGCCGCTTCTCGATCGAGAACAGCCCGGCGGCCGAAGCGGCCGTCCAGCAGGCGGTCGAGACAGGGGGATTCGCCGCGGGCATCGGGCTCGCGGTGTCCTGCCTGGTGCGGATGCGGCTCGACGAAGAGGCGATCGCGCACCGCAAGCGGCAGCGGAGCCTGCGCTACAAGAACGAGATGCTCGACCCCGAACATCAGTACCGGCTGCGGCAGGCGCAGCAGGTGCACGAACTGGAGGTCCTGCGCCAGCAGCAGGCGCAGGAGCTGACGGCGCGGAAGATCGAGTTCTACCAGTACCACCTCCAGCACGGCGGGGTCGCGGCCTGGGCACTGCATCTGGCCCAGCACCCCGAGGACACCGACCTGGTGATGAACAGCATCCGACGGGACCAGCTGGCCCTCATCCAGAGTCAGCTGGAGCTGATCGGCGGGGACGGTCTGGAGGACTACCAGAAGGCCGAGTCGGCGAAGCACGCGCTGCGCGCCGTCAACGACCTGATCCGCCAGCAGGGCCCCGCCTCGCCGGCACCGCCGCCTCAGGGGAACGGTCACCAGGGGGCTCTGCCGGCCGGGGCGGAGCCGCAGCAGCCGACGTGGCAGCCCGACCCCGGGAACGCAGGCCCCGCCCCGTACGCCTCCGGAGCTCCGGCACCGGCGGCCCGGGGCAGCGCATCACCCCACGCCGCATCCGCCACCCCCTACCCGCCTCCCCCGTCGCACACCCCGCCCGCGCCCGGCGGCTACTCCCCGGCCTGGACCGACATCCCGGCACCGCCCGAGGTAGCGGCGCCGCCCCAGGACCCCTCGGGCCCGAGGGCCTCATGACCCCGCCGGACACCACCGCCACCTCTCCGCCCGCGGCCGGCTCCCCCGCCTCCGAGCGGCTCCTCACCGACGAGACCAGCAGTATCGCCGCGTGCAAGCACAGGTGGATCCGCACCGGCCCGATCGCGTTCTGCGTCGGCATGGTGCTGCTCCCGGCCTCACTGCTCATCGGCTGACGTCCCCACAGATGAAGGAAAACGACGATGACCCACCCACCGGGCGCCCAGCCGCCGGAACCCGCTTACCCGTCCACCCCGACACCGCCCGAATACCCGCAGTACCCGCAATACCCGACGAGCGCCGTACCAACGCAGTACCCGACCGTCACCGCCCCGGCCCCACCGCTGTACCCGCAGGCCGAAACGCCGCCCACCTACCCGACCACCGCCGCCCCACCGCTGTACCCGCAGGCCGAAACGCCGCCCACCTACCCGACCACCGCCGCCCCACCGCCCTATCCCCAGGCCGAAACGCCGCCCACCTACCCCACCACCACCGCCCCACCGCCCTATCCCCAGGCCGAAACGCCGCCCACCTACCCCACCACCACCGCCCCGGCGGCCCCACCGCCGTACCCGCAGGCCGAAGCACCCCCGCAGTACCCCCAGGAGCCCACGCACTCGACGCCCCCGGAACCCTCCGTCCCCTCGCCTCCGCACCCCCACCACATCGCCACAGACCAGCGTCGCGTCCACCTCGCCGCCCACCAGCGCGGCGCGGATGCCACCGCCATCGGGAACCTGCTGCTCGCGCTCCCCCACTTCCTCTGCAGTCTGCTCGTCGTCGCTCTCGTGTCCCTGTTCTTCGGCGGGTTCGGAATCCTCGTCGTCCTGGCGTGGCTGGCCAGCGGGCTTCTGATCTTCCACCGGCCGACCGAGAGCGCCGTCGCCCGTCATCTGCTGCGGCTGCGCCACCCCACTGCCCAGGAGCGGGCCAAACTCGAGCCGGTCTGGCGGGAGGTCACCGCACGGGCAGGCGTCGAGGGGCGTACCTACGAACTGTGGGTGGAGGACAGCGACAGCCTGAACGCCGTCGCCGCCGCGGGGCATATCGTCGGCGTCACCCGCTTCGCCATGAACGAGCTGCCCAACGGCGAGCTCGCCGCCGTGATGGCGCACGAGCTCGGCCACCATGTCGGCGGCCACGCCTGGTCCTCGCTCCTCGGCTACTGGTACGCCCTGCCCGGCCGCCTCGTCTGGCGTGTGCTGCGTGGCATGGGCAGGGTCGTTTTCAAGGTCTCCCGCGTCTTCTCCTGCTTCGGTGCCGGCTTCCTCCTGCTCGCCTTCGGCAGCATCGCCGCCGTCACCGTCAGCACGCTGTACGGGCTGCCGCTGCTGATCCTCGTCCTGCCCTACGCCCTCGCCGCCGTCAGCCGGCGTGCCGAGCTACGGGCCGACCAGCACGCGGCCGCTCTCGGCTTCGCTCCCATGCTGGCCGCCGTACTCGACAAGCTGCACCACGCCGAAGAGGAGCACCGCGCGGCGCTGCGGGCGCACAACGGTGGCGCCCCGGTCGAGGAGAGCCCGCTGAGCACGCTGCTCTCCTCGCACCCCGACCACCACACACGGCTGCACCACCTCCAGCCGTATCTCGAGCTCCGACGCTGAACCGTCCCGGAGCACGCCGAAGGGCGGTCACCCCGTACGAAACGGGGTGACCGCCCTTCGGTCCGACCTACGCCTTACTGGTTGTACGGACCGTAGTCGTAGTCCTCCAGCGGAACGGCCTGGCCGGAGCCCGTGCCGAACGGCGAGTAGTCGATGTCGTCGTAGCCGACGGCCGAGTACATCGCGGCCTTGGCCTCTTCGGTCGGCTCGACCCGGATGTTGCGGTAGCGGGCCAGACCCGTACCGGCCGGGATGAGCTTACCGATGATGACGTTCTCCTTGAGGCCGATCAGGGAGTCCGACTTGGCGTTGATCGCCGCGTCGGTCAGAACCCTGGTCGTCTCCTGGAAGGACGCCGCCGACAGCCACGACTCGGTCGCCAGCGAGGCCTTGGTGATACCCATCAGCTGCGGACGGCCGGAGGCGGGGTGACCGCCCTCAGTGACCACACGACGGTTCTCGGTCTCGAACTTCGAGCGCTCCACGAGCTCGCCCGGCAGCAGCTCCGCGTCGCCGGACTCGATGATCGTCACACGGCGCAGCATCTGCCGGATGATGATCTCGATGTGCTTGTCGTGGATCGACACACCCTGCGAGTTGTAGACCTTCTGGACCTCGCCGACCAGGTGGACCTGGACCGCGCGCTGACCGAGGATCCGCAGCACGTCGTGCGGGTTGGTGGCACCCACGGTGAGCTTCTGGCCCACCTCGACGTGGTCGCCCTCGCCCACCAGCAGACGGGCACGCTTCGAGATCGGGAACGCCGTCTCGTCGCTGCCGTCGTCGGGGGTGACGACGAGCTTCTTGGTCTTCTCGGTCTCCTCGATACGGACGCGGCCGGCCGCCTCCGAGATCGGGGCGACACCCTTGGGCGTACGAGCCTCGAAGAGCTCGACGACACGGGGCAGACCCTGGGTGATGTCGTCACCGGCCACACCACCGGTGTGGAAGGTACGCATCGTCAGCTGCGTGCCGGGCTCACCGATGGACTGGGCGGCGATGATGCCGACCGCCTCACCGATGTCGACCAGCTTGCCGGTGGCGAGCGAACGGCCGTAGCAGTACGCACAGGTGCCGACCGCGGACTCACAGGTCAGGACCGAGCGGGTCTTGACCTCCTCGACGCCCGCGGCGACGAGCGCGTCGATGAGCACGTCACCGAGGTCGACATTGGCAGGCGCGATGACCTTGCCGTCGACGACGACGTCCTCGGCGAGCATACGGGCGTAGACCGAGGTCTCGACGTCCTCCGCCTTGCGCAGCGCACCGTCGACGTTCTCGGCGATCCGCAGCTTGAGGCCGCGGTCGGTGCCGCAGTCCTCCTCGCGGATGATGACGTCCTGCGAGACGTCCACCAGACGACGGGTGAGGTAACCCGAGTCGGCGGTACGCAGGGCGGTGTCCGCCAGACCCTTACGGGCACCGTGCGTGGAGATGAAGTACTCCAGCACGGACAGGCCCTCACGGAACGACGCCTTGATGGGACGCGGAATCGTCTCGTTCTTGGCGTTGGACACCAGACCACGCATACCGGCGATCTGACGCATCTGCATCATGTTTCCGCGAGCACCCGAGTTGACCATCATGAAGATGGGGTTGGTCTTCGGGAAGTTCGCGTTCATCGCGTCGGCGACCTCGTTGGTCGCGCGGGTCCAGATGTTGATGAGCTCGTGCGTGCGCTCTTCCTTGGTGATCAGACCACGCTCGTACTGCTTCTGGACCTTCTCGTCCTGAGCCTCGTACGACGCGACGATCGCCTTCTTCGCCTCGGGAACGACGACGTCGGAGATGGCGACGGTGACACCGGAGCGGGTGGCCCAGAAGAAGCCGGCCGCCTTCAGGTTGTCGAGCGTCGCGGCCACGATGACCTTGGGGTAGCGCTCGGCCAGGTCGTTGACGATCTCGGAGAGCTGCTTCTTGCCCACCGAGTAGTCGACGAACGGGTAGTCCTCGGGCAGCAGCTCGTTGAAGAGCGCGCGGCCCAGGGTCGTACGCAGCCGGAAGCTGTCGCCCTGCTGCCATGCACCGGCACCGATGCCCTCGTCACCCTCGTCGTCGACCGGGGGGACCCAGCCGCGCGGCGGAATGGTGCCGACGGGGAAGCGGATGTCGACCTTCGCCTGGAGCGAGAGCTCGCGGGCGTCGAACGCCATGATCGCCTCGGCCGTGGAGCCGAAGGACCGGCCCTCGCCGATCACCTTGCGCTCTTCCTCGTCCGTGGTGAGGAAGAACAGGCCCAGCACCATGTCCTGGGTCGGCATGGTGACGGGACGGCCGTCCGCCGGCTTCAGGATGTTGTTCGAGGACAGCATCAGGATGCGGGCCTCGGCCTGCGCCTCCGCGGACAGCGGCAGGTGCACGGCCATCTGGTCACCGTCGAAGTCCGCGTTGAACGCGGTGCAGACGAGCGGGTGAATCTGGATGGCCTTGCCCTCGACCAGCTGCGGCTCGAAGGCCTGGATGCCGAGGCGGTGCAGCGTCGGTGCACGGTTCAGCAGCACCGGGTGCTCGGCGATGACCTCTTCGAGCACGTCGTACACGACCGTGCGGCCGCGCTCGACCATGCGCTTCGCCGACTTGATGTTCTGCGCGTGGTTCAGGTCCACCAGGCGCTTCATCACGAACGGCTTGAAGAGCTCCAGTGCCATGGCCTTCGGCAGACCGCACTGGTGCAGCTTGAGCTGCGGGCCGACGACGATGACGGAACGCGCGGAGTAGTCCACACGCTTACCGAGCAGGTTCTGACGGAAACGACCCTGCTTGCCCTTGAGCATGTCGCTCAGGGACTTCAGCGGGCGGTTACCGGGACCGGTCACCGGGCGACCACGGCGGCCGTTGTCGAACAGGGCGTCGACGGCCTCCTGCAGCATCCGCTTCTCGTTGTTCACGATGATCTCGGGAGCACCGAGGTCAAGGAGACGCTTGAGGCGGTTGTTGCGGTTGATCACACGGCGGTACAGGTCGTTCAGGTCGGAGGTCGCGAAGCGGCCACCGTCCAGCTGCACCATCGGACGCAGGTCCGGCGGGATCACCGGGACGCAGTCCAGCACCATGCCCTTGGGGCTGTTGCTGGTCTGCAGGAACGCGGAGACGACCTTGAGGCGCTTGAGCGCACGGGTCTTCTTCTGGCCCTTGCCGGTACGGATGATCTCGCGGAGACGCTCGGCCTCCTCCTCCAGGTCGAAGGACTCCAGGCGCTTCTGCAGCGCCGCGGCACCCATCGAACCGTCGAAGTACGTGCCGAAGCGGTCACGCAGCTCGCGGTAGAGCAGCTCGTCGCCCTCGAGGTCCTGGACCTTGAGGTTCTTGAACCGGCTCCACACCTCGTCGAGACGGTCGATCTCACGCTGCGCACGGTCGCGCAGCTGCTTCATCTCACGCTCGGCGCCCTCGCGCACCTTGCGGCGCACATCGGCCTTGGCACCCTCGGCCTCGAGCTCGGCCAGGTCGGTCTCGAGCTTCTTGGCGCGGGCCTCGAGGTCGGCGTCGCGGCGGTTCTCGATCTGCTGACGCTCGACGGAGACATGCGCCTCCAGCGACGGCAGGTCGCGCGTACGGCGCTCCTCGTCCACGAACGTGATCATGTACGCGGCGAAGTAGATGACCTTCTCGAGGTCCTTCGGGGCGAGGTCGAGCAGGTAGCCCAGCCGGGACGGAACGCCCTTGAAATACCAGATGTGGGTGACGGGAGCGGCCAGCTCAATGTGGCCCATCCGCTCACGACGCACCTTGGCGCGGGTGACCTCGACGCCACAGCGCTCACAGATGATGCCCTTGAAGCGGACACGCTTGTACTTGCCGCAGTAGCACTCCCAGTCCCGGGTCGGACCGAAGATCTTCTCGCAGAAGAGTCCGTCCTTCTCGGGCTTGAGCGTGCGGTAGTTGATGGTCTCCGGCTTCTTGACTTCGCCGTGCGACCAGGTCCGGATGTCGTCCGCGGTGGCGAGGCCGATCCGCAGCTCGTCGAAGAAGTTGACGTCGAGCACTTGTCGTCAATCCCTCTTTCGGGGTCTCGTCTCAATCATGGTCTGTACGGGTCCGGGGCAGGGCCGGGACCTCACAAGGAGGTCCCGGCCAGACCCGTCAGACCTCTTCGACGCTGCTCGGCTCACGCCGGGACAGGTCGATACCGAGCTCCTCCGCAGCGCGGAAGACGTCCTCGTCCGTGTCGCGCATCTCGATGGACATGCCGTCCGAGGACAGCACCTCCACGTTGAGGCACAGCGACTGCATTTCCTTGATGAGCACCTTGAAGGACTCGGGAATGCCGGGCTCGGGGATGTTCTCGCCCTTGACGATGGCCTCGTAGACCTTCACGCGACCGGTCACGTCGTCGGACTTGATCGTCAGGAGCTCCTGAAGTGCGTAGGCGGCGCCGTACGCCTCCAGCGCCCACACCTCCATCTCACCGAATCGCTGGCCACCGAACTGGGCCTTACCACCCAGCGGCTGCTGGGTGATCATCGAGTACGGACCGGTCGAACGGGCGTGCAGCTTGTCGTCGACCAGGTGGTGGAGCTTGAGGATGTACATGTACCCGATGGAGATCGGGTCCGGGAACGGCTCGCCGGAGCGGCCGTCGAACAGGTTGGCCTTGCCGGACGCCTGGACCAGACGGTCACCGTCGCGGTTCGGGATCGTGGCCTCGAAGAGACCGGCGATCTCGTCCTCGCGCGCACCGTCGAAGACCGGGGTCGCGACGTTGGTGCCGGGGGCGACCTGGTCGGCGCCGATGGCCTGCAGGCGCTGGGCCCAGTCGTCCGCGAGCCCGGAGACGTCCCAGCCGCGGCTGGCGAGCCAGCCGAGGTGGATCTCCAGGACCTGTCCCGGGTTCATTCGGGACGGGACACCCAGCGGGTTGAGGATGATGTCGACCGGGGTGCCGTCCTCCAGGAACGGCATGTCCTCGATCGGCAGGATCTTGGAGATGACGCCCTTGTTGCCGTGACGGCCGGCGAGCTTGTCACCGTCGGTGATCTTTCGCTTCTGCGCCACGTACACGCGCACCAGCTGGTTCACACCGGGGGGAAGCTCGTCGCCCTCCTCGCGGTCGAAGACACGCACACCGATGACCTTGCCGGTCTCGCCGTGCGGCACCTTCAGCGAGGTGTCACGGACCTCACGGGCCTTCTCGCCGAAGATCGCGCGGAGCAGACGCTCCTCCGGGGTCAGCTCGGTCTCACCCTTGGGCGTGACCTTGCCGACGAGGATGTCGCCGGCGACGACCTCGGCACCGATACGGATGATGCCGCGCTCGTCCAGGTCCGCGAGGACCTCCTCGGAGACGTTCGGGATGTCCCGGGTGATCTCCTCGGGGCCGAGCTTGGTGTCACGGGCGTCGACCTCGTGCTCCTCGATGTGGATCGAGGAGAGGACGTCGTCCTGGACGAGGCGCTGCGACAGGATGATCGCGTCCTCGTAGTTGTGACCCTCCCACGGCATGAACGCGACCAGCAGGTTCTTGCCGAGCGCCATCTCACCGTTCTCGGTGGCCGGACCGTCGGCGAGGACCTGGCCCTCGACGACCCGGTCACCCTCGGCCACGACGACCTTCTGGTTGACCGAGGTGCCCTGGTTGGAGCGGGAGAACTTCGCGACGCGGTACGTGGTGTACGTGCCGTCGTCGTTGGCGACGGTGACGTAGTCGGCCGAAACCTCCTGGACCGCACCGTCCTTCTCCGCCTTGATGACGTCACCGGCGTCGGTGGCACAGCGGTACTCCATGCCGGTGCCGACGAGCGGGGCCTCCGCCTTGATGAGCGGAACGGCCTGGCGCATCATGTTCGCGCCCATGAGGGCACGGTTGGCGTCGTCGTGCTCGAGGAACGGAATCATGGCGGTCGCGACCGACACCATCTGGCGCGGCGAGACGTCCATGTAGTCGACCTCGGTCGGCGGCACGTAGTCGACCTCACCACCACGGCGGCGGACCAGGACACGCGGCTCGGTGAAGCGCAGCTCGTCGGAGAGCGTCGCGTTCGCCTGAGCGATGACGAAGCGGTCCTCCTCGTCGGCGGTCAGGTAGTCCACCTCGTCGGTGACCTGGCCGTCGGTGACCTTGCGGTACGGAGTCTCGACGAAGCCGAACGCGTTGACCCGGCCGTAGGAGGCGAGCGAGCCGATCAGACCGATGTTCGGGCCTTCAGGCGTCTCGATCGGGCACATGCGGCCGTAGTGCGACGGGTGCACGTCACGGACCTCGAAGCCGGCCCGCTCACGGGAGAGACCACCCGGGCCGAGCGCCGACAGACGGCGCTTGTGGGTGAGACCCGACAGCGGGTTGTTCTGGTCCATGAACTGCGACAGCTGGCTGGTGCCGAAGAACTCCTTGATGGAGGCGACGACCGGCCGGATGTTGATCAGGGTCTGCGGCGTGATCGCCTCGACGTCCTGGGTGGTCATCCGCTCACGCACGACGCGCTCCATACGAGCCAGACCCGTACGGACCTGGTTCTGGATGAGCTCGCCGACGTTGCGCAGACGACGGTTGCCGAAGTGGTCGATGTCGTCGGTCTCGACGACGATCTGGGTGCCGCTCTCGCCGACCGTCTCGGTCTCGCCGGCGTGCAGCTTGACCAGGTACTTGATGGTGGCGATGACGTCGTCCGAGGTGAGCACGCCGGCGTCCAGCGGCTCGTCCGCGCCGAGCTTCTTGTTCACCTTGTAGCGGCCGACCTTGGCGAGGTCGTAGCGCTTCGGGTTGAAGTAGAGGTTCTCGAGCAGCGTCTGAGCGGCCTCACGCGTCGGGGGCTCGCCCGGGCGCAGCTTGCGGTAGATGTCGAGCAGCGCGTCGTCCTGGCCCTGGGTGTGGTCCTTCTCCAGGGTGGCGCGCATCGACTCGTACTCGCCGAACTCCTCAAGGATCTGCTCGGTGGTCCAGCCGAGCGCCTTGAGCAGGACGGTGACGGACTGCTTGCGCTTGCGGTCGATGCGGACACCGACCATGTCGCGCTTGTCGATCTCCATCTCCAGCCAGGCACCCCGGGACGGGATGATCTTGGCCGTGAAGATGTCCTTGTCGGACGTCTTGTCGATGTTGGAATCGAAGTAGACACCCGGCGAGCGGACCAGCTGCGACACCACGACACGCTCGGTGCCGTTGATGACGAAGGTGCCCTTGTTGGTCATGAGCGGGAAGTCGCCCATGAAGACCGTCTGGGACTTGATCTCGCCGGTCTCGTTGTTGGTGAACTCGGCGGTGACGAAGAGCGGGGCGGCGTACGTGAAGTCGCGCTCCTTGCACTCGTCGATGGAGTTCTTCGGAGGCTCGAAGCGGTGGTCGCGGAAAGTCAGCGACATCGACCCGGAGAAGTCCTCGATCGGCGAGATCTCCTCGAAGATCTCTTCCAGACCGGACTTGGTGGGGACGTCCTGTCCGTTCTCGAGAGCCGCCTCGACACGAGCCTTCCATGCGGCATTACCGAGCAGCCAGTCAAAGCTCTCGGTCTGCAGCGCGAGGAGGTTCGGAACCTCGAGGGGCTCCTTGATCTTTGCAAAGGAGATGCGCAGCGGGGCAGTGCTGGCGCCGTTGTTCGTATTCGCGGTCGAGGCGTTGCGCGAGGCGGCCAAGAGGGGGTCCTTCCGAGGGCTCGGACTCACTACGCGCGTACCGGTCCCATGCTGTGCACGGAGAGAGAAATCCCAGATAGGGCTGTTCAATCAACCAATGCTCATACATGGGCAGCCCCTGGTGACGGGCAGGGGGCAGCTAACAGGCAGCGCAAAGGGTCAGTGTAGCCACTTGGCACACTGATGTCCAGTGCGGGTTTTCGCAACCCTCGTTGTTCTCAACTCCGCGACCCCTGCGCCGTGAGGCGCACATCGATACTGCCCGTTCGGTCGTCGATCCATGCCTCGGATACGGATCGTTGTGACGACGCGTCCTGAGAATTGCGCGCTGCGTGCGGTTCGTCAAGGCCCCCCAACCCAAACCCTCTGCGGGGATCGTCACTGACCAGCGTGGGGAGCGCACGGCGAAGATCACCATACTCCGCAGGAGGGCCGGTGCAAGGCAGCCGCCACGGGTACGCCGAAGGGCGACCACCCGAATGGATGATCGCCCTTGGCTGTGCCCCCAGGGGGCTTGAGTCAGAGACTCAGAAGGTCACTTGACCTCGACGGACGCGCCCGCGGCCTTGAGGGACTCGGCGGCCTTCTCAGCGGCCTCCTTGGCGACCTTCTCGAGGACCGGCTTCGGGGTGCCGTCGACGAGGTCCTTGGCCTCCTTCAGGCCCAGGGAGGTCAGCTCACGCACGACCTTGATGACCTGGATCTTCTTCTCGCCGGCGCCGGTGAGGATGACGTCGAACTCGTCCTGCTCCTCAGCGGCCTCGACCGGGGCGCCCGGGGCGCCGACGGCGGCAGCGGCGACCGGGGCGGCAGCGGTGACGTCGAACTTCTCCTCGAAGGCCTTCACGAACTCGGAGAGCTCGATGAGGGTCATCTCCTCGAACTGCGCAAGCAGGTCGTCCTGGGACAGCTTCGCCATGATGGCGTCCTTCCACTCATTCGGCAGGTGCCGGTTGTCTTTGTCGGCGGGCGTACTTTCGGCCCGCTGCGACCGTCGCCTCAGGCGGCGGTCAATGCGCGAGCCGAATTACTCGGCACCGCCCTGCTCGGCCTTCTTGGCACGAAGCGCCTCCGCGGTGCGGACGAACTTCGAGGGAAGCGCCTGGAAGAGCGCGGCAGCCTGGGACTGCTTGCCCTTCATGGCGCCCGCCAGCTTGGCGAGCAGAACCTCGCGGGACTCGAGGTCCGCAAGCTTCTTGATCTCATCGGCGGACAGCGCCTTGCCATCAAGGACACCGCCCTTGATGATCAGGTTCGGGTTGTCCTTGGCGAAGTCACGAAGACCCTTCGCCGACTCCACCGGGTCACCGGTGATGAAGGCAACCGCCGTCGGACCAGTGAACTGGTCGTCGAGCGAAGTGATCCCGGCCTCGTTGGCCGCAATCTTGGTCAGCGTGTTCTTCACCACGGCGTACTGGGCGTTCTCACCGAGCGAACGACGCAGCGTCTTGAGCTGCGCCACGGTGAGACCCCGGTACTCGGTCAGCACGGCGGCGTTCGAGCTGCGGAACTGGTCCGCGAGCTCGGCTACCGCGGCAGCCTTGTCGGGCCTTGCCATAGAGCGTCGGCCTCCTTCCGGGTGATGAGGACCGCTCAGAAGGGGCTGAACAAAACGAAACGCCCCGGCGCAGGCGCACGGGGCGTAGCTCGACCGGACAAGTCCGGGAGCTTTCCACAGTCACCTGCGCAGGACGTCCGCAGCTAAGCGGATCCTTCGGCCGCCGCACTCTCGTACGAGAGCACGGCAACGACCAGCGGTCTTTGGCTTCTGTGGAAGAGTACGGGAACGGATCCCGCTCAGGCAAATCCACCCGATTGCGTCACGCGCCCTCGGCGTCCTTCATCATCGCGGCAAGGTCCAGGGTCTGGCCGGCCGGCGGGGCCTTCACGGTCACCGGCTTGTTGTAGTCCAGGAACTTGATGGTCAGGTCCAGCGCGCCCTTGTCGGTCGTGCTCCGGGTGCGGAACTGCTTGGTGTGGTCGCTGCCGTCGATCCACATGTCCATCGTGAGCTTCTCGACGCCCATCTTCTCGTACTGCTCGAAGCCCTTCTCACGGCGCTTCTTCGTCTCCGCGTCCTCGTTCTCGAGGCTCTTGCGCATGGCGTCCAGCGTGACCGTGCCGCTGTAGTGCGTGGTCCTGACACCGTCGATGGTCTGCTCGCCGACCTTCTTGAGGTCCTTGGAGGCGGTCAGCGCCGTGGAGTCCTCGGCCGGGTTCTGCTGCGCCGGGCCGGACAGACCCGCCATCGGGTCCTTTCCGCCCGCCTCCTTGAGTGCGGAGAGGTCGAACTTCATCCAGGTCTTCCCCGGCTCGATCGGCTCCCCGCCGTTCATGTACATCGCGTCGCCGACGAGGCGGATCTCGACCTCTCCGGCGTCGGCCCCCGTGCCGCCCTTCATCTTCATCTGCATGGCGAGCGGCTTCATGCTCATGGAGGCCTGCGCCTCGATGGCACCGTCACCCGGGACCTTGCCGCTCATCGAGTAGGTGAGCGAGGTGATCTTCTCGTTCTTCGCCGCCGCCCTCTTGATGGCGGCGGCCGGAGAGACCTCCACGGGCTTCTGGGCGGCAGGCGTCCTGCCCTTGCCCGACGGCTTCTCGTCCTCGCCCGTACAGGCGGCCGTGCCGCACAGCAGGGCGCCGGCCAGCATGACCCCGGCCAGCTTCTGGTACTTCGAACTCACTATCCCCCCACGGGACTTTGCTTCATTTTCAAGTGCGATGCGACTCTATCGTCCGCCACCCACGACGCGCCCCGAATAAAACCGGCCCCCGCAGCTCGAGAAGAGCTGCGGGGGCCGGTTCCAGTACGCGAGACCCGCGACTGCCGTCAGTGTCAGACGGCGGCCGGGTCCTCCTCGACGAGGAGGTTGCGGGTGCGGTTGGAGTCCAGCGGGATGCCGGGGCCCATCGTCGTGGTCAGGGTCGCCTTCTTGATGTAGCGGCCCTTCGCGGCGGACGGCTTCAGACGGAGGATCTCCTCCAGCGCCGCGGCGTAGTTCTCGACCAGCTTCGTCTCGTCGAAGGAAACCTTGCCGATGATGAAGTGGAGGTTCGAGTGCTTGTCGACGCGGAACTCGATCTTGCCGCCCTTGATGTCGTTGACAGCCTTCACGACGTCCATGGTGACGGTGCCGGTCTTCGGGTTGGGCATCAGACCACGCGGACCGAGCACGCGGCCGAGGCGGCCGACCTTGCCCATGAGGTCCGGGGTGGCGACGACGGCGTCGAAGTCCAGACGGCCCTTCGCAACCTCGTCGATCAGTTCGTCGGAGCCGACGATGTCGGCGCCCGCGGCTTCCGCGGCCGCAGCACGGTCACCGGTCGCGAAGACCAGGACCCGGGCGGTCTTGCCGGTGCCGTGCGGAAGGTTGACGGTGCCACGGACCATCTGGTCGGCCTTGCGAGGGTCGACGCCCAGGCGGAAGGCGACCTCGACGGTGCCGTCGAACTTGGTGGCTGCGGTGTCCTTGGCGAGACGGACGGCCTCGAGCGGGGCGTAGTTGCGCTCCCGGTCGATCTTGGCGTCCGCAGCGCGGAGAGTCTTGCTGCGCTTCACTTCTGCTCCTGTGGTTTCAGGTATGGAGTCGTGGTGCGGACCAGCGCGGGCCCTACCACTGAGTCGAACGGGGAGCTGATCAGCCCTCGACCGTGATGCCCATGGAACGGGCGGTGCCGGCGATGATCTTCGACGCGGCGTCCAGGTCGTTGGCGTTCAGGTCGGGCATCTTGACCGAGGCGATCTCGCGGACCTGGGCGCCGGTGAGCTTGGCAACCTTGGTCTTGTGCGGCTCGCCGGAGCCCTTGTCCACACCCGCGGCCTTGAGGATCAGCTTGGCGGCCGGCGGAGTCTTGGTGACGAAGGTGAAGGAACGGTCCTCGTAGACCGTGATCTCCACCGGCACGACCATGCCACGCTGCGACTCGGTCGCGGCGTTGTAGGCCTTGCAGAACTCCATGATGTTGACGCCGTGCTGACCCAGTGCGGGGCCGACCGGCGGAGCCGGGTTGGCCGCACCGGCCTGGATCTGGAGCTTGATAAGCCCCGTGACCTTCTTCTTCTTGGGAGGCATTGCTCTCTCCGGGTCCTAGTGAGAGTTTTTCGCCTGCCACCCGGTCATCCGGATGGAGGCATACCGCACAACGATAACGGGTATAGCTGCGCGGCCAAAAACCGAGCAGGTCAGAGCGGCAGCGAGAGCCGATCTGACCTGTTCGGAGGCGTATGTTCCAGAAGGAGCCGGAGCTAGTTCTTCTGGATCTGGTCGAAGCTCAGCTCGACCGGGGTCTCGCGGCCGAAGATCTCGACGAGGCCCTTGACCTTCTTCGAGTCGGCGTTGATCTCGTTGATCGTGGCCTGCAGCGTCGCGAACGGGCCGTCGGTGACCGTGACCGAGTCGCCGACCTCGAAGTCCAGCACCTGGACCTCGACCTTGCGCGCCGGAGCGGGCTTGCCCTCGGCCTCGGCGGCCTCGCGGGCGGCCTTCTCCTCGGCCTCCGGGGCGAGCATCTTGACGATCTCGTCCAGGGTCAGCGGGTACGGGTCGTAGGCGTTGCCGACGAAGCCGGTGACACCCGGGGTGTTGCGCACCACGCCCCAGGACTCGTTCGTCAGGTCCATGCGCACCAGGACATAGCCGGGGAGCTTGTTCTGTCGGACATTCTTGCGCTCGCCGTTCTTGATCTGGACGATCTCTTCCTCGGGCACCTCGGCCTGGTAGATGAAGTCCTCGACGTTCAGCGAGACGGCGCGCTGCTCGAGATTCGCCTTCACGCGCTTCTCGTAGCCGGCATAGGTGTGGATCACGTACCACTCGCCGGGCAGACCACGCAGCTCGTCGCGGAGCGCGGCGATCGGGTCGACCGGGGCCTCGGGCTCTTCGCCGGCACCCTCGGCGGCCTCTTCGGCCTCCTCGACGGCAGCGGCGGCGGCCTCGTCCTCGGCGACCTCGTCCTCGTCGCCCTCGGCGAGTGCGATGGCCTCGTCCTCGACGTGTACGGCAGCTACCTCGGCCGGCTCGTCGGCGGCGTCGGCAGTTTCAGCCTGGTCCGGGTCCACAGCGTCCGCCGCCTCGACGATGTCGAGCTCGTCCTCAACGGACTCGAAGCTCTCGCCGGCCTCGGCGGCGTCGTTCAGGTTCGGGTCAGACACGGTGGCTGCTTCTTCCTGGATACAGATGGGGTGGAACATGCGAAAGGGGCGCCGATTTACGGCGCCCTCCGCGGATCAGCCGAAGACGTACTTGACGGCTTCCTGGAAGCCATAGTCAATCACGGTCACAAGGCCGATCATGACGACTACGAAGACAATCACCACTGTGGTGTAGGTCGTCAGCTGGCTGCGAGTGGGCCAGACGACCTTGCGCAGCTCGGCGATGATCTGGCGGTAGAAAAGCCCGAGACGGCCGAGCGGGCCCTTTTTGCCACGCTTTCCGCCCTTGCGGGGCTTCCTCGACTCCTGCGTCTCGTTCTCGGCATCAGGCATGTCGATGGAGCCTACGGCGTCCGTCACGATCTTTCACCTGATTCCCGGGTCGTGGCCGTGCCGCGCCCGGTGGAGCCGCACGGCGATGCAGTGATGTACGTACATGCGCACACAGCCTGGCGAAGGTGTGTGTAGCAGGGCCGGAGGGACTTGAACCCCCAACCGCTGGTTTTGGAGACCAGTGCTCTACCAATTGAGCTACGACCCTTTGTGGTTTCCCCAACCTACCGCATCCGACCGGCTGCACGGAGTGTGCGTGACGGTTGCGGCTGGTGAGGCCCAACGACGAGTGAGTGTACGTGTTCCCAGGCCCGGCGTCGAACACGGCCCCGGCGGACCACTCCTGACCGGGATTGTCCGGTCCTCGAAACCTGTGTACCCGCTCCGATCGGTGTCTGGGACCATGGGCCGCATGAGCGCTGCAACCTCTCCCACCGAGCGCCGGGTCTCCGCGCGCATCGGCGCGATCTCCGAGTCCGCGACCCTCGCCGTCGACGCCAAGGCCAAGGCTCTCAAGGCCGCCGGGCGTCCGGTGATCGGCTTCGGCGCGGGTGAGCCGGACTTCCCGACCCCCGACTACATCGTCGAGGCCGCCGTCGAGGCGTGCCGCAACCCCAAGTACCACCGCTACACACCGGCCGGCGGCCTGCCCGAGCTGAAGAAGGCCATCGCCGACAAGACGCTGCGCGACTCCGGCTACCAGGTCGACCCCGCCGAGGTCCTGGTGACCAACGGCGGCAAGCAGGCGATCTACGAGGCGTTCGCTGCGATCCTGGACCCGGGCGACGAGGTCATCGTCCCCGCCCCGTACTGGACGACCTACCCGGAGTCGATCCGGCTCGCGGGCGGTGTCCCGGTCGATGTCGTCGCCGACGAGACCACCGGCTACCGGGTCTCCGTGGAGCAGCTGGAGGCCGCTCGCACGGAGAAGACCAAGGTGGTCCTCTTCGTCTCCCCGTCCAACCCGACCGGTGCCGTCTACAGCCGGGACGACGCCGAGGCGATCGGCCGCTGGGCCCTGGAGCACGGTCTGTGGGTGCTGACCGATGAGATCTACGAGCACCTGGTGTACGGCGACGCCACGTTCACCTCGCTGCCGGCCCTCGTACCCGAGCTGCGCGACAAGTGCATCGTGGTCAACGGTGTGGCCAAGACCTATGCCATGACGGGTTGGCGTGTGGGGTGGCTCATCGGCCCCAAGGACGTCGTCAAGGCCGCGACCAACCTGCAGTCGCACGCCACCTCGAACGTCTCGAACGTCGCGCAGGTCGCGGCACTGGCCGCCGTTTCCGGCAGCCTCGACGCGGTCGCCGAGATGCGTGCCGCCTTCGACCGCCGCCGCCAGACAATCGTGCGGATGCTCAACGAGATCGACGGCGTGCTCTGCCCCGAGCCCGAGGGCGCGTTCTACGTGTACCCCTCCGTGAAGCCGCTGCTCGGCAAGGAGATCCGCGGCAAGCGTCCGCAGACCTCGGTGGAACTGGCCGCCCTGATCCTGGACGAGGCCGAGGTGGCGGTCGTACCGGGCGAGGCCTTCGGTACGCCGGGCTATCTGCGGCTGTCGTACGCGCTGGGCGACGAGGACCTGGTCGAGGGCGTCTCGCGGCTGCAGAAGCTGCTGGCCGAGGCTCGCGACTGAGCCACCCGGCCGACCGAACAGGTGTGACGGGCTCCCGGCCGCGGCCGGGAGCCCGTTGCCGTTTCTTCGTTCGGGCAAGAACCCGATCGGGGAAAGGGGCTGCCGCGCGGCGGGCCGGTGCGGCAGGATCTTCGAATGCTGGCCTCTACAGGGGAAGACCCCCCGAACCCCCCGGACTCCCGCGATGTGAAGCTGCTGCCCAAGGCCCATCTGCATCTGCATTTCACCGGGTCCATGCGGCCCACCACGCTCCTCGAGCTGGCCGACAAGTACGGCGTCCATCTGCCCGAGGCACTGACCGGTGGCGAGCCGCCCAAGCTGCGCGCGACCGACGAGCGCGGCTGGTTCCGCTTCCAGCGGCTCTACGACATCGCGCGCTCCTGCCTGCGCAGTCCCGAGGACATCCAGCGCCTGGTGCGCGAGGCCGCCGAGGAGGACGTGAAGGACGGCTCGGGATGGCTGGAGATCCAGGTCGACCCGACCTCCTACGCACCGATGCTGGGCGGCCTCATCCCGGCCCTGGAGACCATCCTGGACGCCGTGGAGCGCGCCGCGCGCGACACCGGGCTCGGGATGCGGGTGCTGGTGGCGGCGAACCGCATGAAGCATCCGCTGGACGCCCGCACGCTGGCCAGACTCGCTGTGCGCTACGCGGACCGGGGCGTCGTGGGCTTCGGGCTCTCCAACGACGAGCGCCGGGGCATGGCGCGCGACTTCGACCGCGCCTTCGCCATCGCCCGCGACGGCGGCCTGCTGGCCGCGCCGCACGGCGGCGAGCTGACCGGCCCCGCCTCCGTACGCGACTGCCTGGACGATCTGCACGCCTCGCGCATCGGCCACGGGGTGCGGGCGGCCGAGGACCCGAGACTGCTGCGCAGGCTCGCCGAGAGAGGGGTCACCTGCGAAGTGTGCCCGGCGTCGAACGTGGCCCTCGGGGTGTACGAGAAGCCGGAGGACGTACCACTGCGGACGCTGTACGACGCGGGGGTGCCGATGGCACTCGGCGCGGACGACCCGCTGCTGTTCGGCTCGCGGCTCGCTGCCCAGTACGACTTCGCACGCAGGCACCACGGATTCACCGACGCGGAGCTGGCCGAGCTGGCACGGCATTCCGTGCGGGCATCGGCGGCCCCGGAGCAGGAACGCGCCAAGTTGCTGGCCGGGATCGACGACTGGCTGGCCGGCCCGGCCGGCTGACGTGCACCGGGTCGGGTCGTCGCACCCCGGTCAGGGTCGGTGCGACTCCTCGGCGACGGAGATTCCGCCCAGCAACGTATGGGCGAGAGCCGCGGCGAACTCGCCGAGAGGCTGGGGAGGCTTGCGGCCCTCGGCCGTCTCGTAGGCGAACGCGCGCTGGACGCAGGCACCCAGGAGCAGGGACGCGGCCGCGTAGGTGTCCGCGTCCTGGCTGATGCGGCCCGCCCCCTGTTCGGCGCGCAGATAGGCGTCCAGGCCCTGGATCGGCTTGTGCGGGCCGGTGTTCAGCTCCCGCATGACCTCTTCGTGGCGGCGCTTGAGCTGGGGCTCGGCGTACAGCGACGCGGCCATCGGGAACGTCTGCTCGTAGAAGAGCGCGGCCTGCCGGGCGATCTCGGTGAGGTTCTCCTCGACGCTGCGGCCGCCGGAGTCGATGACGAGCCCGGTCAGCAGCGGGCCGAGTTTCGGCAGCCGTTCGTTGAGCACGGTCACGAACAGCTCCTCCTTGTTCGCGAAGTGCTTGTAGAGCGCGGCTTCGGAGCAGCCGGCGGCCTTCGCGATCTCCTTCGTGGTGGTACGGGCGAGGCCGAGGGAGAGCATGAGTTCACGGGCGGCGTCGACGATGCGTACCCGGGTCGGCTTCTGCTGCATGCATGCTCCCGATGAGCTTGACGGGCGAGTGAGTGTCCACTCACCCTAGGGGTGAGTGAATACTTACCCACCTTAGGAGGGCGTGCCATGAAGCTCACCGTGTTCGGAGCGACCGGCGGCATCGGCCAGGAGATCGTCCGGCAGGCGCTGGCATCGGGCCATCAGGTCACGGCCGTGGTGCGCGACCCGGCCCGGTTGGGCGTGACCGGTGAGCGGCTCGAGGTGTTCCGCTCCGACCTCTCGGATCCGCAGGCCCTGCGTCCCGCCGTTGCCGGGCGGGACGCGGTCTTTTCCGGCCTCGGCGCCCGCAGGCGCGCCGACGCCGGGATCGCGTCCGAGCTGACGCGCTCGGTGCTGGGGGCCATGGAGGCGGAGGGCACCCGCCGCCTACTGGTGGTCAGCGCCGCCCCGCTGGGGCGTGCTCCGGGGCGCGAGCCACTGTTCGACCGCGCGGTGCTGTCCGTGATCAACGCCGTCCTGAAGGACGTCTACGACGATCTGCGGACCATGGAGCGCGAGCTGGCCCGCAGCGCCACGGACTGGACGGCGGTACGTCCACCGAGGCTGCTGGACAGGCCGCTGACGGGCAACTACCGGAAGTCGGTCGGCGGCAATCCGCCTAGCGGCAGGACCATCGGGCGCGCGGATGTGGCCCACGCGATGCTCGCGATGGCCGGCGACCCGGCGACGCTCAAGCAGGGCGTCGGCGTGGCGTACTGAGACCGCGTCCGGTCAGAGGCTGACGCCGACCGTCACCGGCTCGTTGACCAGGGTCACCCCGAAGGCGTCACGCACCCCGGCGACCACCTCACGCGCCAGTGCCAGCAGATCCTCGGTGGTGGCCTCGCCACGGTTGGTGAGGGCGAGCGTGTGCTTGGTGGAGATACGCGCCGGGCCGGAGCCGTAGCCCTTGGTGAAACCGGCCTTGTCGATCAGCCAGGCGGCCGAGGTCTTGGTGCGGCCGTCCCCCGCCGGGAACGCGGGCGGAGCGACGTCCTCGCCGAGCCGCTCGCGAACGCGCCCGAGGAAGGCCTCGTAGTCGGCCGCGCCGAGGATCGGATTGGTGAAGAAGGACCCGGCCGACCATGTGTCGTGGTCCTCGGGGTCGAGCACCATGCCCTTGCCCGCCCGCAGGCCGAGGACCGTCTCGCGCGCGGTGGCGGCAGGGACGCGGTCGCCGACCTCGACGCCGAGCACACGGGCCGTCTCGGCGTACCTCACGGGCGCGGACAGCCCGCCCGCGTCCTCCAGCTCGAAACGGACGCGGAGCACGACGAAGCGGTCGGGGTGCTGCTTGAAGCGACTGTGCCGGTAGGAGAGGCCGCACTCGGCGTTGGAGAGTGTGACCGTCTCCCCCGTCGAGCGGTCGTAGGCGACCACCTCGGTGATGGTGCTGGACACCTCCTGGCCGTACGCACCGACGTTCTGGATCGGGGTGGCGCCGGCCGAGCCGGGGATGCCCGCCAGGCACTCGATGCCGGCGAGGCCCGCGTCCACCGTGCGGGCGACCGCGTCCGTCCAGACCTCTCCGGCGGCCAGTTCGAGCCGGGTCCCGGTCTGCTCGAAGCCGCGGGTCGCGATGCGCAGGGCGGTGCCGTCGAAGCCCTTGTCGCCGATGACCAGGTTGCTGCCGCCACCGATGATCAGCAGCGGCGTTCCGGCGCCGTCCGCCTCCCGCACGGCGGCGACCACCTCGTCGTCGGTGGTCGCCGTGACGAGTCGGGTCGCGGGGCCGCCGAGCCGGAAGGTGGTCAGGGGGGCGAGGGGGGCGTCATGGAGTTCCTGCACGGGGACAAGGGTACGGTCCGAGGCCCGCCGCTCCCACGGGGCCACGGCTGGTCGGGCCCCGCCCCGTACGCCGGGTGCCGGTGCCGGTACGACACTCGTACCGGCACCGGCGGCCCCGGTGGCTCTCAGACCGTGACCCGCTTGCGCTCGTCCGCCGCCCCGCCGGTGGCGACCACGGTCCCGGGCCCGGCCGGAGTGGTCCTGCCACCCGGTATCAGCAGCGCGGTCAGCGCCGCGACCGCCACGACCGCGGCGCCGATCCAGAGCGCCGGGACGGTGCCGTCGGTGAACGCGTCGGCCGACTCGTAACCGCCGCGGGCCGCGAAGACCGCGCCGAGCACGGCGATGCCGAGGGCCCCGCCGACTTCGCGCAGGGCGTTGTTCGCGCCGGAGGCGATGCCCTGCTCGGCCGGCCGGACGCTGGACATGACCACACTGGCAGCCGGGGCGAAGTAGAGCGCCATGCCGATGCCGCTCAGGATCAGGCCCGGGAGCTGTGTCGCGTACGACACACCCGGTTCGAGGACCAGGGCGAAGAGCCCGAGCCCCACCGCCTGGAGGGCGAGGCCCGTCGCGACGACCGGACGGCCGCCGATCCGGTCGGAGAGATAGCCGGCGATGGGCGCGACGATCAGCGGCATGCCGGTCCAGGGGAGCATCCGCAGGCCGGCCTCGGTGGGCGAGTAGCCGGCGACCCCCTGCAGGAACTGGCTGAGCAGGAAGATCGAGCCGAACATGCCGAGGAACATCAGCAGGCTCGCGACATTGATCCCGAAGAAGGCGCGGTGCCGGAAGAGCCGCATCGGCAGCATGGGGTTCTTGGCCGTGGAGCCGTGCCATACGAAGGTGATGAGCAGCACGGTGCCCGCGATCAGGCCGCCCAGGATCGGCGTGCTGCTCCAGCCGTCCGCCTGGCCGTTGACCAGGGCGTAGACGATGCCGAACAGGCCGGCGCTGACGAGCAGGGTGCCGGGGATGTCGAGGCGGGCGTTCGGGGCGTACGACTCGTCCAGGCGCAGCCGGGCGAGCGGCAGCAGGACCAGGCCGATCGGCACGTTGAGCCAGAAGATCCACTGCCACGAGATGTGCTCGGTGAGGGTGCCGCCGATGAGCGGGCCGCTGGCGACGGCGAGGCCGCCGACGGCGCTGAAGATGCCGAGGGCGGCGCCGCGGCGGGCGGCGGGGACGGCCGCGGTGAGCAGGGTCAGGGTGAGCGGCATCATGATCGCGGCGCCGACGCCCTGCACGGCGCGGGCGGCGATGAGGGCGTCGATGCCGGAGGCCAGGGCGGCCGCGGCGGAGGCGCCGGTGAAGACCGTCAGTCCGACGATGAAGAGCCTGCGCCGGCCGAAGCGGTCGCCGAGCGCCGCACCGAGCATCAGCAGGACAGCGAAGGTGAGCGTGTACGCACTCACCGTCCATTCCAGCTCTTCCAGTGCCCCGCCGAGGTCCTCGCGGATGGAGGGGAGGGCGGTCGTGACGACGAGGTTGTCGAGAGCCGCCATGAAACCGGCGACGCTGGTGATGACCAGGGCCCAGGCTGCAGCACCGGGCCGCGGGGCTGTCTGCTGATGCATTTCTCCCCCAGGAGGGTTAGTTATCGATGACTAACTTTCACGGGCAAAAAGAAGGCACGGAACCGCGCGCACGAACACCTCACTCCTCGGCGCGGCGCGCTGAGATGTAGAAACCCGACCAGATCCGGTGACCGGGGGGGAATCCCAGAGAGACAAGGACGTTGATGAGCATCCCGTAGGCAAGGAAGGTCGTGGTCTCGTCCACGTCCGCCCCGAGACTCAGATGGATGGAGTCCCACAGCTCCAGCCAGCCGGCTCGGATCAGCTCCCCGAACTCGTGGTCGCCCGCCGCCTCCGCCGCCGCCACAGCGACGTACATCTGCATCTGCATCAGCAGCTTCTCGGGGTCGTCGGCGATGAGACGCTGATAGGCGGCGGCCATCGAGTGCAGGGCCTCCTCGCCCTCCAGCCCGTCCGCAGCTTCCCGGAACACGTGCCGGGTGTCCTCCAGGCACCGCCACGCCGCGGCGAGGAAGATGGCCTGCTTGCTCGGGAAGAGCCGGAAGAGATACGGCTGCGAGACACCGACGCGCTTGGCGATCACCTCGGTGGACGTGCCGTCGTACCCACCACGCGCGAACTCGGTGATCGCGGCGCGGATGACGCTCTCGCGTCGCTCATCTGCAGTCATCCTGGCCATGGAGCCAAGTTAGTGGCCAATCACTAAATAAGTCAACAGCCGTGGAACGCCGTAGGGGGCGCTCCTGAGAAACACGCCGCAAGGGGCGCTCCTGAGGAAGGGGCGCCCCTCACACATCGCGTGACTCAGGCGAGCTGAACCACCGCGCGGGACATGCCGAGCACCTTCTGGCCCGCGCTCGTCGCCGTCAGGTCGACGCGCACCCGGTTGTCGTCGAGCTTGACCGCAACCTTGCCTCTCACCTCGATCAGCGCGCCCTGGTCGTCGTTGGGAACGACGACGGGCTTGGTGAAGCGCACGCCGTACTCCACGACGGCGCCCGGGTCGCCGGCCCAGTCCGTCACCACACGTACCGCCTCGGCCATGGTGAACATGCCGTGCGCGATCACATCCGGAAGACCCACCTCGACGGCGAACTTCTCGTTCCAGTGGATCGGGTTGAAGTCGCCCGACGCGCCCGCGTACCGCACCAGCGTGGCGCGTGTCACAGGAAAACTCTGCGCCGGCAGTTCCGTGCCGACCTCGACATCCGCGTAAGAGATCTTCGCTGCCATCACGCCTCCTCGGCGGCGGCGCGCGCCACCAGCTTCGTCCAGGCCGTCACCACGAGCTCACCGGCCTCGTCGTGCACCTCGCCACGGATGTCCACGATGTCGTTGCCCGCAAGGGACTTGATGGCCTCGATGATCGAGGTGACCGTCAGCCGGTCGCCCGCCCTCAGCGGGCGCGCGTACGCGAATTTCTGGTCGCCGTGCACCACCCGGTCGTAGTCCAGTCCCAACTGCGGATCCTGAATAACCTGCTCGGCCGCCTTGAAGGTGATCGCAAAGGCGAAAGTCGGCGGAGCGATCACATCGCAGTGGCCGAGCTCCTTGGCGACATCGGGATCGGTGTACGCGGGATTCGCGTCACCCACCGCCTCGGCGAACTCGCGGATCTTTTCCCGGCCCACCTCATAGGGCTCGGTGGGCGGATAGGTCCGCCCCACGAAGGACTGGTCGAGCGCCATGGACTGGCTCCCTCCTGCTGGATTGACCACAACACAAACGACACGAGGCCGCCCCCAACGGGGACGGCCTCGTATACGAGCCTGATAACTAGCGCGTTTCGCGGTGCGCCGTGTGCGAGTTGCAGCGCGGGCAGTGCTTCTTCATCTCAAGACGGTCCGGGTTGTTGCGCCGGTTCTTCTTGGTGATGTAGTTCCGCTCCTTGCACTCCACGCAGGCCAGCGTGATCTTCGGGCGGACGTCGGTGGCAGCCACGTGAGTGCTCCTTGGACGGACGGTTGACGGATGAACGCATAAAAGAGTAGCCGATCGGAGGACCGACCCCACAATCGGCTACTGTGTGTAGCGGTGACCGGACTTGAACCGGTGACACAGCGATTATGAGCCGCTTGCTCTACCGACTGAGCTACACCGCTTCGATGTCGGATCCCCTCGCCCGAAGACGAGGATCATCCAACATCAGAGCCCCAATACGGAATCGAACCGTAGACCTTCTCCTTACCATGGAGACGCTCTGCCGACTGAGCTATTGGGGCGAGCGATGAAGACATTACACGGTCGGCTGCCGTTCGCCCAAATCCGTTTCCCGGCCCTCGCCCGGCCGCTGCCCGGCCCCGCAGTCCGGCCCGCGCACCGCGCCCGTCGCCTCGCCGTCACCCCGCCGCCACACGCCCGTTGGGGACGTTCCTCCGGCGACGCCCCGTCCGCCCCGTGCGCCACTGGCGACCCCGCCGGTACGACTATTGCGCTCCTCCTCGAAGCGCACTCCGACCGCCCCTAGGCTCGACTTACGCTGCGTGATCTTTTCCGGTCTCACGCCGCCCGAGCGTCGCGCGAGCGCCGCAGGAGCCCCACCGCCCCACGCAGGAGCGCGATGCCCGACAGCCAGCCGCAGCCCCCCGAGGGGACGCCCGCGGACACCACAGTGCTGCTGCTCAGTGGCGCCATGCTCACGGACGGCCGCACCGTCGACGTGCGTCTGGGCGGCGGGCGCATCGAGGCGGTCGGCACGGCGGGCAGCCTCCCCCCGCACTCCTCCCGGGTGGACCTGACCGGCTTTCTGCTGCTCCCCGCCCCGGCAGAACCCCACGCCCACGGGGACACCGCGCTCACCGCGGATGCCCCCGGCCCGGTCTCCTACGCCACCGAGGACGTCCAGCGCCGCGCCACCGAGGCGGCGCTGCTGCAGCTCGGGCACGGCGCGACCGCCCTGCGCTCGCACATCCGCATCGGCGACGTCCAGGGCCTCGGCCCGCTGGAGGCGGTGCTGCAGGCACGGCGTTCCCTGCGCGGTCTCGCCGATCTGACCGCCGTCGCCGTGCCCCGGCTGCTGACGGGCCTCGCCGGGGCCGACGGACTGGCGATGCTGCGGGACGCGGTCAAGATGGGCGCCGGAGTGGTGGGCGGCTGCCCGGACGCCGACCCGGATCCGGCCGGCTACGTCGAGGCCGTCCTGGAGGTAGCGGCGGAGCAGGGCTGCCCCCTCGACCTGCATACGCACGGCGACGACCCGGCCCGTATCGCGCGCCTGGCCGCCATGGTCGGCGGGCTGCGGCAGGGCGTGACCATCGGGCCGTGCGCGGGGCTCGCCCGGCTGCCGCGCGAGGTGGCATCCCGGGCGGCCGACCAGCTCGCGGCGGCCGGCGTCACGGTCGTCTCGCTGCCGCAGGGCGGCTGCGCGGGCGTCGAACAGCGCGGCAACGCGCCGGTACGGCTGTTGCGCGCGGCGGGCGTGCGGGTCGCGGCGGGCAGCGGGGCCCTGCGGGACGTCTCGAACCCGGTGGGCCGCGGCGACCCGCTGGAGGCCGCGTATCTGCTGGCCTCCCAGAGCGGGATGCGGCCGCTGGACGCCTACGGGGTGGTGGCCGGCGCCGCGCGGGAGGTGATGGGGCTGCCCGAGGTGCGGATCGAGGCCGGGTTCCCCGCGGAGCTGCTCGCGGTGCGCGGCGAACGGATCGGCGGGGCGCTCTCCCTCGCGTACAGCCGGATCGTCATCCATGGCGGGCGGGTGGTGGCCCGTACGAGCGCGGTACGCGAGTACTGCGACTCGGCGGCGGCCGTCGCGCTCGAACTGCCGCGGCAGGGGCGGCCGGACCCGGGCCCCTGACCCGGGCTGACGCGGTCCCTGAGCGCACGCTGCGGTTCGGACGTACCGTCGTAGTCATGCGCATTGTCATCGCTGGAGGACACGGTCAGGTCGCACGCCGTCTCGAGCGGCTGCTCTCGGCGCGCGGACACGAGCCCGTGGGCATCATCCGCAATCCGAAGCAGGGTGACGACCTGCGGGACGCGGGGGCCGAACCGGTGTACCTGGACCTGGAGTCGGCGTCCGTGGAGCAGGTCGCCGCAGTGCTGCAGGGCGCAGGCGCCGCGGTCTTCGCGGCGGGAGCGGGACCGGGCAGCGGAATCGCGCGCAAGGAGACCGTGGACCGAGGAGCCGCGGCGCTGTTCGCCGACGCGGCGGAACGGACGGGTGTACGGCGCCACATCGTGCTCTCGTCGATGGGCGCCGACGCCGACCACGAGGGCGACAGCGTCTTCGACGCGTATCTGCGCGCGAAGGGCGCTGCGGACGACTACGTACGCTCCCGGCCCGGCCTCGACTGGACGATTCTGCGCCCCGGAACCCTGACCAACGACGCAGGCACCGGCCTGGTGAAGCTGGCGGCGTCGACGGGTCCGGGGACGGTACCGCGTGACGATGTCGCCGCGGTGCTCGCGGAGATGGTCGAGTCCCCGGGCACCGTGGGACTCACGCTGGAACTGATCAGCGGTTCGGTACCGATCTCGGTCGCGGTGAAGGACGTCGCCGGGAACTGAACCGGCGGCCGCGGCGCCTCCTCCGATGAATTCCCTTCCCCCGTACGGTCCTTGATGTCATGAGGAGTTACATGCAGGAGATCCGGCCCACCATCGTCGAGCGCGGGGAACAGCTCTACGCCTACGTCCGCGGCTCCGTGCGGATGGATTCCTTCGCCACGATCGCCGACCGGCTGCCCGAACTCGTCGGCTGGCTCACCACACGCGGCGCGGAGTTCGCCGGACCCCCGTTCTTCCGCTACAACACCATCGACATGGACGGGGAGTCGGTGGTCGAGGCGGGCGTACCCGTCGTCTCGGCGCCGGAGCCCGAGGGAGACATCGGTATCGCCGTGCTGCCTGCCGGCCGCTATGTGACGGTCACCCATATCGGCCACCCGGACCAGCTGTTCGACGTGATCACGGCAGTGCACGCATGGGCGGCACGCAAGGGCCTGGAATGGGACATGACCGTCGTCGACGGTGTGGAGCACTGGGCAGGCCGGATCGAGTCGTATCTGACCGACCCGCGGGAGGAGCCGGACATGTCGAAGTGGGAGATGGAACTGGCGTTCCGCCTGGCCGACTGAGACGGCTGCCCGAGGGACCGGCCGGAAGGGACCCCGACAGGCTCCCGGCAGGCCGGCTTCCGGGGCGGCTCGTGGCCCCTGGGGCGGCTCGTGGACCAGGAACACAGGCCGAGCGGCCCTGCCGACGGATGTCGTACGTCTCCCCGCGATCCGCATCCCGGGGAGCGGCCTGCGGCGCCTCGCGTGCGGGATGTGTGAGTGGCAAGGTGGTGGGTGAGGTCACCTCCCTCTCCAGCCCTCTATCCGATGAGGAGGCTTGCATGGACGAGAAGGAGTTCTTCCAGGCAGTGGCGGATCGCTCGGGACTCTCACGGCAGGAAGGGGCCGATCTCACCCGCGCCACCCTCGAGACGCTCGCACTTCGTCTGAGCGACGGTGAGGTCCGCGATCTGGCCCTGGAACTCCCCGAGCCACTGCGTGACTCGCTCCAGCAGGGACGGGGGGAGATGAAGATCTTCGGGCCCGATGAAACGATCCGCAGGGTGCGCGAGCGCACCGGCCTGTCCGAGTCCGAAGCAGCCCGCGGTGTGCGGGCTGCCTTCACGACACTGCAAGATGCCGTCTCTCAGAAGGAGTTCGGGCACGCGATGTCGCAGCTCGGCAAGGAGTACGCACAGCTGGTGGAGTCCACCGGCTGACAGGCCTTCCTCCTCGGCCGGCCCCGGCAGCTCCTCCCGGCCGCCATCGTGCAGGTACTCGACTCGGCTCGGTCGTCTCGACTCGGCTCGGCTCGGTTCGGTTCGGTTCGGTTCGGTCGTCGCCCGGCTGCTCTCCGGCGGACGGAAGCAACAGCAGCGTGGTGAGCGGCACAGCCCCTCCGGGCCGACGCGTTCCCGGTCCGTCATGTCCTCGCCCGTCGGGTCCGGTGCGGTCCGGTGCGGGCGCAGCATCACGTGCGTATGCCCAGGTCCGCCGTGACAGTGACAGATGCCGACTCCACGCCGTGCGGCCACCGGCGGCCTTCCGCGGTTGGATCCACCGTTCCCGGCGCCGACCGCCCAACCGACCCACAGCGTCCCCACAGGGAGCGGGCCCTTGGTATGTGCGCAGTTCCCGCCCCGAACAGGACACGAGAAGGCCGCCCGTCGGGCAAAATCCCCTCCATGTCGAACACTTCATCGATTACGTACACGCGAATAGGCACGGTCCTCCACGCGATCGGCATGGTGTCCGAGGAGAAGATGCACAGCGTCCTCGAAGACGCCGCCGACTACGCGAACGAGGAGCTGGAGCACTACTCGGCGGCCAGTGCCCTCGAACGCTTCGGCGTGGCGGTCTCGGTCCACGCCGACGACATCGATTCCATCCACGACGACTACGAGGGCCTGCTGCAAAGGGCCGCCGAGGTCGCCGGCGGCACAGTCACCATCACCGACGTTCGGATCGTTGAGGGCGAAGGCGATTTCGTGGACGGCCGTTTTGATCTTTTACAGTTCGAACGAAACGGCAAGCTCGTGTCCCTCTCCGCCGAGCACTTCGCGGAGGACTACTACGACCATCTGGCTGCGTGCCAGGCCATCGACGAAACCTCCCATGACGACGACCCCCGCTCATGGCGCTACGTCGACTTCGAACGCAAGCCGAACGCCGGCTACGACAGCATCATGGTCCTTGCCACGCCCGAGCAGGCAGAAGCACTGCATGAGCACCTGGGTTTCACGTTCCCCTGGCACAGCGCCTGACCGGCTTCCCCAGGCCTGCCATCGGCGCACCGCGGCTGCCGTGAAGTCTGCGGCCGCACCAGCACACCGCGGCGCGGAAAGAACGAGGCAGAGAGCTGAGCCAGAAAGAGATGCCCGCGTGCCGGAGGTCGTATGGGCGCTTGGCGAGCAGTGAGTCTCGTTCACTGGCAGCGAGGGACCCCGCTCCCAAGTGGCCGAGGGGGTCCCGACGCCCCCAACTATCGGCAGCAGGAGGACCTCAGAAAACACTGTCGTAGCGCACACGCCTGACCCCCGGTGGTCCGGAGGGAGCGGCTTTGTCTTAGCGGCTCTCGATCCAGAACCCGTCGCTCTGCTCGCAGAGCGTGTCGGGGCAGTGCCAGGAGACCAGGACACCAGGGTTCACCTCGCGCTCGAGGTCAGGCAGTTCACGGATCCTGCGCCGACTGGTACTTCCGCAGTCAGGGCACGACTGGGGGCGCAGCTTCTGCGCTATCGCCCGGGGGTACTGCTGCTTGGGCTTGGCCATGCCGTCACCGTGGCACGGATCCACAGGAACGTTCCCCCCGGCCGCTGCTCTCCCTACCGCTGGGTTTCCACCGCGAGGGTTCTCCTGAATCGCCAGACTGATCGCAGCGCCCAGGCGCACCACGCGCCCGGACCCAGCAGGAGGGCCCATGACTGAATGGTTCGTCGCCTACCACTTGAATGGTGGCGACCCGCCCGACCAGTCGTACTACCGCAGCTACGAAGACGAGTGCCGTGACTGTGGGCAGCCGGACTTGAAGCTGACGGATACCCAGCGTGAAGCGATTCAAGAAGAGACCGAGCGGTTCGATCGCCGCTGGCAGGCAGGCCTCAAGCGAGCCCGGGGCCATTAGATCTGAGCCTGACGACGCCCGCCCCTTCTTGGGGCGGGCTTCTTGTCCACGCCCTTATTCCTGAGGCGTGTGCGGGTGCAAGCTGTGCGCACCCCGTCCGGTGCTGCGCTGGGCGGGGGTCAGCTATCCCTGCCGACTCCCCACGGGAGGGCAGGCGCTGTGGAGGTCTGTGCCATCAGGGCATGGGGACGTGTACGGGATCGGTCTGGCCATCCCACACGAAGCGGAGGCTGGTGACCATTCGCACCGCGAGCGAGAAACGGCAGCTTTGCCCACGCTCCAGATCCTCGTGTAATGGATCGTCCCAGTCGACCAGTTCCTCGTCGCCGGTCGCGAGCCTGATGCCTCGAGCTGACGCATCGCCCACGTTGACGAGCCGGTATGTGTGCCACGGCGGAGCGTAGTAATCGCAAGAACCACCTTCGGCAGCACCGGGCAACGGGAAGTGCCGGCCACCACAGGCCGCTGACATCGCCCTCCCGCCTTGGTCGGCGTGCCACACTTCGCCACGCTGTTTCCACCTCTGGTCTCGTCAGGGGTACGTGGAGCTCTAGGCATCGTGGCCCGGCTCCTGCTGGGAGGGAAGGCGCGCACCAAAACCGGGCTGGTGCACGCGGGCGTACACCGGCGCCAGCAGCTTGGGAATCACCGGCTACATTCAGCCAGCACGTTAACTGACCTGATGGAGTCTGCAGGCACTACTGAGATGCGTGCTGGCATCCGGTCGTGACCGTGGTTAACCGGTTATCGCTGCCCTATCTGGTGCTGGGGACGCTGCGTGATTACTGCCCCGGTGTGGCTTCCTCACGTTCATCGCCCTCCCTGCCCATGGATTCGAGGAGACGTCATCTGGCTGGGAGAGGGGGAACACGTGATGCGACCTTGTGCGGAAGGCATGACGGTGCGCCCGCCAGTCGCCCGACTGGCTGACCGACCTGTGCCGTGACATTAGGTCGGCGATGCCCCCAGTGACTGGCTATCCCAGCAGTCGAGACACATTGATCCTCCCTTGGCCAAGGGTTCATCGCCAGCAAGTTCCAGATGCGGACTTGCAGGGGAGCCGCGACGCTGGCGGCATGAGAGACCGACCGGTAATCGTGGACGCCCCGGACGAGCGCGGCCTGCGTACGGTCTCTGTCGGGGGCCAATCTATCGGCAAGGCGTGGTCTGTACGGCATCTGCGCAGGATTCTGCGCCGTGCGGGCCTGCCTGCGGACGTCGATATCGACGATGGAGCGCGCGTCCACTGGATGGTTGACAAGACGCTATGGCCAGACCGCCCTTGGCGAAGACGGACTAAAGCCTTCTTCATGGCGCTTGGACTTCTTGCGTCAGTCACTACGTTCTTCAAAGTGGGATCAGAAGACGCATTCCGGGCTCTGACTTGGGGTGGGCGTCTCGTCGGAGTCACCTTCATGGTCGCAGTGCTAGTGGAGACCCTAGCGACATTGGCCCTCATTGACTATTGGGGCCAAAGACGACTTAGATACTCCGGAGAGACTGTTTTGCTCGGCGTCTTCGCCGTGATGATTACGAACCTCATGTGCTTTATTGTGCAGGTGGAGGGCGGCGATTACACCCATTGGGTTTGGCTCTGGATCGGCTTCCTCCTCTGGTCCGCATGGGCGCTCTGGATACTGAATAGTCAAAAAATCTGGCGTAGACTCCCCCACCCTAAGCGATTCGCGATAGGCGTTGTCGCATCCACGGCGGTTGGTGCCGCGAGTTTGGCATACTCTCAAATGTACGTGCCGTACTCCACTCCTGCCGTAATCCCATTCTCCGTATCATTCGGCAGACCGACCCTGGACTCTAAAAACAAAGTTATCCACGTGCCAGCACACCTGGTGCTCCGCAACACCGGCTCCGTGCGCATCCACGTCGTTGGGACTCTATGGAAGGTTAGGGGGATACCCGGCACGTTTACGAAACAGGGCACCGGATTTGGCACCTGGAAGGACAATATGTGGGCTGATCGCCCCATTCTGCGGCACGATAACCTAGCACCGTCTCGTCTGCTTGCAGCTGGAGAAATTGTGAATGGAGGGGCATGGCTCGACCCTGGAGATGACTTTTCCAAGGACGTAACCGTCAAGGTGCCGACCAATTCGGGAATCGAAAGAGTAGAGATAGTTTCACTTCTGTCGTACATACGGGCGGACAGATGCAAGCTCAGCAATGACTACAAACACTCCTTCCTGTACTCCTGGGATGGCAACTCAAAAGATAAGCGGCACATTTGGGATGCACCTAAGTGGGTTGGTGAACCCGGCGACGAGTTCTTTCGCTATGCATCGAGGATCTATCGCAGCAGTCAGCTTCTGGAGATGACGAGGGCATCCGACTATGCGAGCGCGTGGTGGGTCCTTCCGAAGTGGCGCGAGGGAGATTACTGGGCCGAAGGTGATACAGATCCCTACATGAAGGTAAGTATCTCCAGAGATCCTGAAGCCGAGCAGTTGCTCTCCGATTCGCAGCAGGAGCCATACGGCATGAAGACGCTTGATGTAGTGGCGGGGCAGACGATGGGCCAGCTCCTTAAAGCGGCGAATAAATAGTCGAGATCGGTGGTTCGGGGCATATTCACTCGTCATCATCCAAAGGCGATGACGACCAAAAACGTCGCCCCTTCGCCCCTTCGCCGTTTCGGCGTGCCGCCGGGCCGGAGCGGGGCGTAGACAGGAGCGTCGGCCCGAGCCGTCGAGCCGCGCTTGCTGCGGCGGGTGCCTTGATGAAGTAGGGAAAATTCGGCGCTCTCCGCTGGGATCTCGATGCCGGCCGGGCCAGGACCAGCAAGGTCGGCATCGCAGCACCGCTGGGTGTGGCAGCATCCCGACCCGTCGCCTGCGAAGTGGAGCGGACAATCAACGCCCTGAAGAACTTCCGGGCGGTGGCCACGAGGTTCGACAAGCGTGCCTTCATCTTCCACGGCACCGTCATCGTCGCCTCGATCCGACTCTGGCTCCGCTCGTGATCCGCCGATTGGCTACTCGTCCGAGCTCGCACCCGAGGGCGGTACCTCGAGGACGAAGAAGAGGAAGCAGGGTTTGGTCGAAAGGGCATGGAAGTCATCGGGGAACAGCTCGCGAGCGGCTGGGTCGGGCTGCGGCTCGCTGATGGCGGAAAGACGGAAGCCGGCGGTGGTGAAGGCATCAGTCATCGCGTGCAACGGCCTGCGCCAAAACCTCATCGGGACGGACTGCCCGTTGAACGTCCAGTCGAAGGTATAGCTGGTGGTCGCAAAGTAGTCAGGCCGAGGATCCTGGATCGTGTAGGCCACGAAAGGGTGGTCCATCGACGCGATCAGCCGGCCGCCGGGCCTGAGCACGCGCCGCAACTCGGCCAGCGTCGGCCCCCAGTCCTCCAGATAGTGCAGCACCAGCGACGCGACCACGTCGTCGAACGCACTGTCGGCGAACGGCAGGCGGTCGCGCAGGTCGACCACGTCCAGGGCCACGTCGTCACCCAGCCGCCGTCTTGCCAACGCCAGCATCCCGGCGCTGGCGTCGATGCCGGTGACGACCGCACCGCGGTCGCGCAGTGCAGCGGACAGGGAGCCCGAGCCACAGCCGGCGTCCAGGACCCGACGGTCGGCCACGTCTCCGGCGAGGGCCAACATCGCGGGCCGCTCGTAGTACGCGTTCACGAGGTTGTTCTCGTTCTCCGCCGAGTACGCCTCGGCGAAACTGTCGTAGTCATTCACCCGGGCCGGATCTGCAGACTGGGCGAGACTCTCGGACACATCGGTTACGCGTTCCATCGACGCAGCCTAGTAGTCACATGATCCGCCGGACAGGCCCCAGTACGCCAGCCCCAGAGACCCGCGTTGAGCCCTATCTCGAGGTTCTCGTTGGACGCAGCCGGGACGTAGACGTAGCCGGTTCGCGGCATGGTTCTTTCCTTCACTCGGCCTCCGTGACAGGAGGGTGTAGTGAGCTGCTCTTCAGCGAGTGCTGGACTGGAAGAAGCGCAGCATGAAGCGAAGTTGGGCGTCGAAGATCGTACTGCAGTATCGCGGGTCACACCGTGAGTTCGTATAGCTGACGGCCGGGTGAGTGGCGACGACCCTGATCCACCAGGCTTGGGACAGCCGCATCTAGGGCGGTGCCTGGCATTCCTTGCCCAGCCGCCCATCGCGTGCGCCCGCTTCCGCTCGGCGGGACCCTGTTCGAGCCCCGCCCCAGGCGAAGAGCCGGGTGAGGTAAGCCAGCCTTAGGGCGATTCTTCGTCTTCCACCTCTTCGCCTTCCTGGGCACGCAAATTAGCAGAGAGTTCAGGATCGCTGAGCCGGGACGCCGAATCCTTTGGGCGGGCGTCGATCAAGACGCCAGTGATCTTCTTTCCCGATGTTTCGGACACCAGGCCGGCAGCCTTCTGAATCTTCTTGGAGATGTCAGGATGGCATTGAGCATTTGTTTATCTGATGGCAATAAAGAGGGGAAATGCGGATATGCCCCTTCGACTGCGATCTACTTCTTGCCAGCTCGGGCTAAGGAAGCGCTCTGGTAACTGCCAAGGTCGTCCTTGATGTGGGTGGACATTCCGGGTCCATAGCCAGGGCCGCCGTACACACTCTGCCTGATCTTGAACGTGAGGTCTTGCGAGACCTCAGCGCCGGGCTGGGTGGCGTCCATGGCCTGGTAGAGGTGGGAGCGCAGTTCGTAGAACTTGGCGTAGACAGGCTGGGAGAAGAAGACGCCACCTTCCAGGTTGAAGTCGTTGAGTTCCTGGGCATATTGCTCAGCCCATTCGCGGGTCTTGGGTTGACCTGCGAGAGTCCAGTTGGTCTCGTAGCGAATGTGGATCTTCCAGAGTTTGGGGTAGCACTCGATCCGCCTTTTGATGACCTCTTGGAACTGCGTCTGAACTGCAGCGTTGTGGTTGGTCCGCACAGTGGCGCGGACAGTCAAGAGAGTTCCGATCACGGACACTGCTGCCGCTACGAGGGCGACGACTGCTGGAGAGTTGAGATCCATGGGCACCTTCTATCTCGGGCGCTGCGCTCTTGCCGCTGGTTTCGAGGATTCGCCTCCTCGATTTCGCCCGCGGCCAACTCGCGCCAGCTGGTGGTGCTCAGCCCTCGCAGCGGCGATGGCGGGTGAAGTGCCGCTCTGTCACCTCTTTTGGAGACGTCCGCGGCTCCGTCCCTCGCTGAGCGCGGCCTTCTTCCGACGGCCCAAGCGCCGTCGACGACCTCGACCGGCGCTGTCGGGTCGCCCACGGTACGCCGTACCCGCGTACGGAAGTCCTCTCGCAGGCCCTCCTCGGACCACTGCTGTCGGACCACAGGTAGGTGCGCCCACCGGAGCCCGCCGGGCAACTCCCTCGTCGCGCACAAAGTGACCGTGCCCGGGGCGACGTCCATAGGCGTGTGCTTGTGCCCCTTGGGCAAGCGATCCTCCTTCAGCGGATGGGCACAGCTAGGGTTCTTCCCCGTGCCAGCGGCCGGGGCGAAGACAGGTGCGCGGCCCGAGTCGCCGGGCCGCGCGAGCGCGGCGGAAGCGCCTTGAAGTCGTAGGGAAATTTCGGCGTCCTCTGCCGGGATGCCGCCGGCCCAGAACGAGCAAGGTCGGCATCGCTGCACCGCGGGGCGTGGCAGCATCCCGACCCGTCGCCCGCGCTGGCCCGCGTATGGCCCGCACGCGCTGGTCGGACCCCAGATCAAGGCGGCACAGAGTGAGACAGGTCACCCCGTTTCGATTCCACTCGAAAGATCACTCCGCGGCAACGAGAAGACCCCCGTCGCCCTGCGTTTCCGCAGTTCAACGGGGGTCTTGCTTCGCGTGGCGGCGCCAGGATTCGAACCTGGGTAGGCTAAGCCGACGGATTTACAGTCCGTTCCCATTGGCCACTCGGGCACACCGCCATGGGATGTCGCCCGAAGGGGAACCGCTGTGGGGCGGTGCTCCGTGGCAACGACGTAAACGATACCTGATGCCCGGGGGTGCTCCGCCACCGGATTGATCAGCACTCGGGTGGGCGCGGATGGCTAGGCTTGGCCGTGCGGTCCGGTCAGCCGGCCGCGCCTCCACGCACCCGATACAAGGAGCCACAGGACATGGCCGACTCCAGTTTCGACATCGTCTCGAAGGTCGAGCGGCAGGAGGTCGACAACGCCCTCAACCAGGCCGCGAAGGAGATCTCGCAGCGCTACGACTTCAAGAACGTCGGGGCCTCGATCTCCTGGTCCGGCGAGAAGATTCTGATGGAGGCGAACTCCGAGGACCGCGTCAACGCGATCCTGGACGTCTTCCAGACGAAGCTGGTCAAGCGCGGGATCTCGCTCAAGGCGCTGGACGCGGGCGAGCCGCAGCTCTCCGGCAAGGAGTACAAGATCTTCGCCTCGATCGAGGAGGGCATCTCCCAGGACAACGCCAAGAAGGTGGCGAAGGTCATCCGCGACGAGGGCCCCAAGGGCGTCAAGGCGCAGGTCCAGGGCGACGAGCTGCGGGTCAGCTCGAAGAGCCGGGACGACCTGCAGGCCGTGCAGGCACTGCTGAAGGGGCAGGACTTCGACTTCGCCCTGCAGTTCGTGAACTACCGCTGACTCCGGCGGGCAAGCCGGGGCGGCCTTGTAGTCCTGCGGGTCGAACTTCGGCGGCCGGGCCGCCGCGCGAGCCGCGTTTCTTGCGGTTGCGGGCCTGGTCGACCTTGTCCGGAATGGTTGCAGCGGATCCCGCCGCGATCGGGCCGGATCCGCGGCCTGCCCGGCCCGAGACGCGGTGCATGGACCTTGTTCAGGACAGGCTCGAACTGCGGGGAATCGCCTCGCTGCCCGGCCGTGATCACGATGGACATGGGCTTCTGGCCCTGTTCTTTCTGGATGAGGGTGCGGTCCTTCGGCTTTTGCGGTGGGCGCGGCGCGCGTCGCCTGGTGGCACATGCGCGGGAGCCCTGTGGGGAACCTGTGGTGCTGGGCGTGTCCATGGCAGTCTTCTGCTAACTTCCTGACGGTTGTGACCTGGCACAACTTCCCTGTCCGGAAGGTGTGTCGGGGTCGGGGACGCGGGAAACGGGGGAAGGGCCATGACCTCTGCGGAGGGCTACCAGGTCGGGCACAAGGGCATGTCGGGCCAGGCCGGCGAACTGGACGGTTCCGGCAACGACGTGGGCAAGATCCGCAAGGCCGTCGCCAGCACGATGTGCTACACGCAGGACGCCCTGGGCGGCTCCGACACCGGGCCCGCTTTCAACGCGTTCGCGGCTGCCTGGGAGGCCGAGACCAAGGTCCTCGAAGCAGCCCTGCACGAACTCGCGGACAAGGTCCGCCTCTCCGGCCACGCGTACCGCGGTTCCGACATCGACGTCCGTACGGGAGCCCACGCCGCCTCCGTCGGCTCGGCGGCCGACGCGGGCGTCAGTACGATGCCGGCCCACACCCAGCGCCCGTCCGCGCTGGCCGCCTACTGACGGGGCACGCGTCCATGACGGAATCCACGAACGACCGCAGGCAGAAGCTCGACGGCCTGCGCGGGCGCATCTCCTCGGCCGGCAGCAAGAACGACCTGATCGACGCGATCGAGGCCGCCCTCGGCGTCTCGGCACCGGTCGGCGACCCGAAGGTCATCCGAGCCCTGGGCAAGCGCTACGCCGGCCAGACCGACGAGGCCGACGCGGTGAGCGACCGGATCGGCAAGATCGCCCGCAAGGGTCTTCCGCAGGTCTGGGTCGGCGACACGAGCGTCCTCGCCTCCGACGTGGTGGGCGCCGCCTCCCGCGACGCCCAGCAGATGATCGAGGCGTTCCAGGGCGGCGGCAAGGCACTGATCGCGCTGTCCGACGCGCTGGAGACCGCGCAGACCAAGGACGGCACCGGCCGCGGCAAGCTGCGCGACGCCCGCACCATGCTCGGCGGCAAGGACGGCTTCTTCGACGACTGGCACGAGGACGATGACGAGGAGGACCTCCGTCTGCGGGCCCGCTCGCTGGCCTCCCACGGCGTCGACGACCTGCACACGGCGGCCGCCGACGCCGACGACGCCGCCCGCGTCGCGGCCCGCGACCTCAACAAGTTCGCCGCCGAGGCCCGCGCCGGCCAGATGGACACCGACGAACTCACCGCCACCGACCGCCTCGCCCTCGCCGACACCAGCAACGTCGGCGGCCACGCCGAACTGAACGAGATCCTCAGCGCCAACGACCTCGAACGCTCGGGCCGCGCCATGGAGAACCTCTCGCCCGCCGAACGGGCCCGTATGGAACGGCTCCTGGCGAACGCGTCGAGCCCGCAGGAGAAGGCGTACCTCTTGAAGGCCCTCGCCTCGGGCTACGACGTCGGCGAGGTCGAGAAGTTCGGCGGGAAGATCCACGGCAAGGACTCGACGTGGCTCCAGGAGCACCTGGCGCCGGTCACCACCGGCTCGGGCACGGGGCAGGAGGAGCAGAAGTTCGGTGACGAGCACTGGTCCCAGGACGACGAGACCTGCGTCCCGTCCTCGACGGTCACCGCACGCGCCCTGGTCGACCCGGTCTACGCCCTCGAACTCACCGGCGGCCCCGACGGCCAGGACAATGACCCCGACCACTTCCGCAAGCGCCTGCACGACGAGCAGTTCCGGATGAACGACGAGGGCGACGGCGAGTACGACGGCTGGTGGTGGGACCGCCACGCGGCCGGCATGGACTCCGACGGGCAGGAGGAGATCTCCGACAGGGAACTCGGCCCGCACACCGGCGACAAGTACGACACGCAGGAGATGGACGGCGCCGACGACCGGCGCGGCGTCCTGCCCGACATCGAGAAGTCCGTCGCCGACGGCAAGCCGGTCCCCTTCAACATCTCCCGCAAGGACGAGGACGGCAACATGCACGGCCACAGCCTGATGATCATCGGGCAGGAGGACGGGAAGCTGCAGATCTACAACCCCTGGGGCACCACCACGTGGGTGAGCGAGGACGACTTCATCAACGGCGACCTCAGCGCGGCGACCGACGACCGTTACTCCAAGGCCCATAAGGGCGATGTCAGCCGCGTCTACATCGAGCGGAACTGATGGTGTCCATGCGATCCGCCCTGCGTACGGCGCCCGCCCTGGCCGCCCTGGCCGCCCTGCTCCTCGTCCTCACCGGCTGCGGCGACTCCGGGCCCGCCGCGTACGGCACCGACGACCGGACCATCACCGTCGACGACGGCGAGAAGTTCACGCTGAAGGTCCCGGCCAACCCCGAGCTCGGCCAGAACTGGTACCTGGCGAGCCCGCGCGCGGACGCGGACGTGCTGAAGTACCGGGGCGACCGCGAGGACACCGGCGACGGTGACGGAACCCAGTTCTTCGACTTCACGGCGCTCTCACCCGGGAAGGCGACGGTGAAGCTGCTGTTCTGCCCCTACGGCCGGTGCCACAGCGCCGACGAGGGCGCGTCGAAGCCGGTCCCGACGGCCACGGGCACCCCGAAGGACTCGGACCAGGAAGCCGCCTACTACCTCTATACGATCACCGTCCGCTGAGCCGGACCGGAACGGAACGACGATGGTCCACGACCGCTCCCCACGCACCGACGACGAGGTGCTCGCCGCCACCGACATCGAGGCGCTGCTGCGCCACGGCCTCAGCCGCGACACCTTCCGCACCGCGCTCTTCGGCGACGGTGCGATCGCCGCCGCCGTCACCCTCGACCGGCTCGGTGTGCCGCCGCGCTCGGTGACGTACGTCGCGAAGATCGTCCGGGTCGGCGGCCTCGCGTACGCGGCCGGGCTGGCCGAGCCCCTGCCGTCGGGTGCCGCGTCCGCATGCCTGCGGGACTGGCTGGAGACCGCGGCGCAGGTCGCGGGCACACCGGATGACGAGGCGCGCGCCGCACGCTGGCTGGACACGGTCGCCGAGCTCATCGGCCTGCGCCGCGGCAGCCGGGCCGCGACGGCGGGGCCCGGTCCGGCCTGATCCAAACGAGAGGCGCCGGCCAAGAGGCACTAGCTTGATCTTCAACTGTCCTTCACCATCGCCCTGCGAACCGCCCGCCACACCGTGAGCACAGCCGACGCCACCGGACCGGCCCGCCTGGCCGCCATCCTGACCCACTCCCGCAACCTCGCCGCCCCACGGCGCCGTTCGCGCACCAGCCCACGCTGCGTCAAACGCACCCTGTCGCCCCACGCCTGCAACAAGACCAGAGGCAGCGTCGGACACAAAACCACCGTGACCACCGACGTCACACTCCTGGCCGGAACCGCCAGACCCTAACTTCCCGGTCTTGGGCTTCAGGCAGCCACCATGGGGCGAGCCTCGAAGCCGGGGGCGGAGCGATTCGATCGCTCCGCCCCCGCCCTGTTGCCGCAATGTCCGAAATCCGCCAGCTTCCGCGGCGCCGGGGCCGCAGACTCGTAGACGTGGAACACGACGTAGACACACGGAGCACCCCGCAAGGAGGGGAACGAGTCATGACCACTGTGTACGCGGTCGTCGACAGCCCGCTGGGCGCACTGCTGCTGGTCGGCGGGACGTCCGCCACGGCGAACGGCGGCACCGCGCTCGCTTCCCTCTCCGTACCCGGGCAGAAGGGCGGCGCCGTCGTCCAGGACGGGTGGCGCGACGACCCGGCGGCCTTCGTGGAGATCGGCCGGCAGCTGACGGCGTATTTCGAGGGGCGGCTGACCCGCTTCGACATCGAGTACGTGGACGGCGGGACCGCCTTCCAGCGACGGGTGTGGCAGGCGGTGGAGGAGGTCCCGTACGGGGAGACGACGACCTACGGGAAGATCGCCCGGCAGGTCGGTACGTCCGCGGCCGGGATCCGGGCCGTGGGGACCGCGATCGGCCGCAATCCGCTGCTCGTCGTCCGTCCGTGCCACCGCGTGATCGGGGCGGACGGCGCACTGCGTGGGTACGCGGGCGGTCTGGAGCGCAAGGAACGGCTCCTCGAACTCGAGGGCGCGCCTGCATCGTGAGCCGGTCGTGAGCGGGACCTTGTTTCCCGGGGAACGGGCGGTCGTCGCGCCCGGCGCGGTGCATGTGCCCGGCTGGCTGCCGGTGGAGCGCCAGCGGGAACTGGTCGAGGCCTGCAGGGCCTGGGCACGCGGACCCGTACCGATCCGGCACACCGTGCTGCCGGGCGGCGGTGTGATGTCGGTGCAGACCGTGTGCCTCGGCTGGCACTGGCAGCCGTACCGCTACTCCCGTACGGCGGACGATGTGAACGGCGAGCCGGTCGCGGAATTCCCCGACTGGCTGGTGAAGTTGGGGCGCGCGGCGCTGGTCGATGCCTACGGGGAGGACCAGGGCGATCAGGGATACACCCCCGACACCGCGCTGATCAACTTCTACGACGGCACGGCGCGGATGGGAATGCACCAGGACAAGGAGGAGCGGTCCGGTGCCCCCGTGGTGTCGCTGAGCATCGGCGACAGCTGCCTGTTCCGCTTCGGGAACACGCAGACGCGAGGGCGGCCGTATACCGATGTGGAGCTGGCGTCCGGGGACCTGTTCGTCTTCGGCGGGCCGTCCCGCTTCGCGTACCACGGGGTGCCGAAGGTGCTACCGGGCACGGCCGACCCGGCAACGGGGATGAGCAGAGGGCGGCTGAACATCACCCTGCGCGAGACCGGCCTGTGAGCCCTCGTCGCCCCACCTTCTCCGCGTGCTCAGCGTGAGCGTGAGTGGCCGAACAGGATCCGGTAGACGATCAGCAGCACGAGCGAGCCGCCGATCGCCGCGGCCCAAGTGGCCCCGTCGTAGAAGTCGTTGGCAATCGGCCGGTCCAGCCAGCGCGCCGATATCCAGCCCCCGGTGAACGCGCCCACCACGCCTATGACCGTGGTGCCGATCAGTCCGCCCGGATCACGGCCGGGCAGCAGGATCTTGGCGATGGCCCCGGCCAGCAGCCCGAGGACGATCCAACTGATGAAGTTCATGCCGTGAACCTGCCTTTCGAACAGTGTTGTCCCTCAGGACGACGCGGGGACGGGCGCGGTTGCGGAGATCAGTAGGGTGCGGCGTATGACACCGGAACTGCGGCGGACGCTGGGGACATTCGACGCGGTCGTGATCGGTCTGGGGTCGATGGTCGGGGCGGGCATCTTCGTGGCGCTGGGTCCGGCGGCCCGGGCAGCCGGGTCCGGGCTGTTGCTCGGTCTCGCGCTGGCCGCTGCCGTCGCGTACTGCAACGCCATGTCGTCGGCGCGCCTCGCGGCCCTCCATCCGGCGTCCGGCGGCACCTATGTGTACGGGCGTGAGCGGCTGGGTGCCTTCTGGGGGTATCTGGCCGGCTGGGCGTTCGTCGTCGGAAAAACCGCCTCCTGCGCGGCGATGGCGCTGACGGTCGGCGCGTATGCCTGGCCGGAGCAGGCGCACGCCGTGGCGGTCGCCGCGGTGGTGGCGCTGACTGCCGTGAACTACGGGGGCGTTCAGAAGTCGGCGTGGCTGACCCGGGCGATCGTGGCAGTGGTGCTGGCGGTCCTCACGGCGGTCGTGGTGGTATCCCTCGGGTCGGGGGCGGCTGACTCGGCACGGCTCGGCTCAGGCGGGGACGTCTCGGTGGGCGGGGTGCTGCAAGCGGCGGGTCTGCTGTTCTTCGCCTTTGCCGGATACGCGCGGATCGCCACACTGGGCGAGGAGGTACGGGACCCGGCCCGTACGATCCCGCGGGCGATCCCCCTGGCGCTCGCCATGGCGCTGGCTGTGTACGTGTGTGTCGCGGTCGCGGTCCTTTCCGTGCTGGGCGCGGACGGGTTGGGCCGGGCTGTGGCTCCGCTCGCCGATGCAACCCGGGCGGCGGGCGCGTCCTGGCTGGTGCCGGTGGTGAGTGCGGGTGCCGCCGTCGCGGCGCTCGGTTCTCTGCTCGCGCTGATTCTGGGTGTCTCCCGCACGACGCTGGCCATGGCCCGGGACGGACATCTGCCGGGAGCACTGGCCGCCGTGCATCCACGGTTCCAGGTGCCGCACCGCGCCGAACTGGCTGTGGGAGCCGTCGTCGCGGTGGTGGCGGCGACGGTGGACGTGCGCGGGGCGATCGGCTTCTCGTCGTTCGGAGTGCTCGTGTACTACGCCATTGCCAACGTCTCGGCCTGGACGCTGAGTTCCCGCCGGGCGCGGGCGACTGCCGGGTGCGGGCTCGTGGGGTGTCTGGTGCTGGCGTTCGCGCTGCCCACGGTGTCCGTCGCTGTCGGAGCAGCGGTACTGGCGGCAGGAGCGGGGCTGTACGCGCTGCGCAGGCGGCGTCCGCGTCGGTGAACCGGGCCGTTCGCGGCGGGCACCGTCGGGCGGGGACGACCTCGGTGTCCCTGGGCACGAGAAGTTCGAGGCGTCGGCACCGCCCGCACCGGGAACCGGTCCCATCGGTCCGCGTCGTACTCGAGCGGTGAGTGCCGCGGACCGGGCCCTACCGGTACTGCTCCGTGAAGGGCCGGTCCGTCGGGACGATGTCCTTGCCCAGCGGCATCAAGGAGATCGGAATCATCTTGAAGTTGGCGATGCCGAACGGAATGCCGATGATCGTGAGGCACAGCGCGATGCCCGTGCCGATGTGTGCGAGGGCGAGCCACCAGCCGGCCAGAAGCAGCCACAGCACGTTGCCGATGAGGGAGGCGGCGCCCGCGTCCCGGCGGTCGACCACCGTATTGCCGAAGGGCCACAGGGCGTAGGCGCCGATCCGGAAGGCTGCCAGGCCGAACGGGATGCCGATGATCGTGATGCACAGGATCAGGCCTGCGACCAGGTATCCCAGAAAGAGCCAGAAGCCGCTCAGGACGAGCCATATGACGTTCAGAATGGTTCTCACGGGCGATGACCTGCCATCTGCTCGAGTCGAGCGATTCGTTCTGCCATGGGCGGGTGGGTCGAGAACATCTTGGCGAGGCCGCGGACCGGGCCAAAGGGGTTCGCGATCATCATATGACTCGCCGTCTCGATGCGCGGCTCGGGCGGCAGAGGCAGCTGCTTGGTGCCCGCGTCCAACTTGCGCAGCGCGCTCGCGAGGGCAAGCGGGTCACCGGTGAGCTGGGCTCCCGACGCGTCCGCCTCGTACTCGCGCGAACGGCTGACGGCGAGCTGGATCACAGAGGCCGCCAACGGACCGAGGATCATGATCAGCAGCATCCCGAGGAGCCCGGGGCCGTCGTCGTCGTCGGAGCGGCCGACAGGGATCAGCCAGGCGAAGTTCACCAGGAACATCACCACCGAGGCGAGGGCCCCGGCGACCGACGAGATGAGGATGTCGCGGTTGTAGACATGGCTCAGCTCGTGGCCGATGACCCCGCGCAGCTCACGCTCGTCCAGGAGCCGCAGGATTCCCTCGGTGCAGCACACCGCCGCGTTGCGCGGATTGCGGCCGGTGGCGAAGGCATTGGGGGCCTGGGTGGGCGAGATGTAGAGGCGGGGCATGGGCTGGCGGGCCTCGGTGGAGAGCTCGCGGACCATGCGGTACAGCGCCGGGGCCTCGAACTCGCTGACGGGGCGTGCTCGCATGGCCCGCAGGGCCAGCTTGTCGCTGTTCCAGAAGGCGTACGCGTTCGTACCGATCGCTACGACGAGCGCGACGATCAGCCCCGTGCGGCCGAAGAAGCTGCCGATGACGAGGATGATTGCGGACAGTCCCCCAAGGAGTACGGCGGTCCTCAGCCCGTTGTGCCGGCGGTGCACGGTACGCCCTCCAAGTGGTGCGGCAGGGGAACCCTTTTGCGTGGTGGTGCTCCACTGTTCAGTGGACCCTTCTGCACTGGTCAACGCCAGGCGAAGGACGCTGGTTCCCTGCACGCCCCGTCCCGGGGTGGGCCGTTCGGGTGAGGCCGGGCCCGCGAGGGCTCAGAACAGGCTGTTCGCCGCGAAGCGCAGCACCAGCTGGGGGTAGCCGGACAGGACGACGCCGATGACGGCGGTCAGGGCGATGACGACGGTCACAGGCGCGGGGGCGCGTCCGCGGGCCGGCTCGGCCGTTTCGGGGCCTTCCGCGGCCGGCTCCGGGGCGCGGAAGAGGATCGCCGTCCACTTCAGGTAGTAGTACAGGGCGATCACGACATTGACGCCCATGATCACGGCGAGCCAGCCGAGCCCGGCGTCCACCGCCGACGAGAACACCGTGACCTTGGCGAACAGGCCGATGATTCCTGGCGGCAGACCGGCCAGGCTGAGCAGGAAGAAACCCATGGCCAGGGCGGCGAGCGGGCGGGTGGCGTACAGACCGCGGTAGTCGGAGATCCGGTTCAGCGGACGGGTGCGGGCGACAAGCGCCGCTACCGCGAAGGCGCCGAGGTTCACGACGGTGTACATCAGTGCGTACGCGACCGTCGCGCCGATCTGGTCGTCACTGGAGTACGCCGCGGCCGCGATCGGCACCAGGAGATAGCCGGCCTGCCCCACCGAGGACCAGGCCAGCAGGCGGACCGCGCTCCACCGGCGGTCGGCCGACTGGCGCAGCGCCGCGACATTGCCGGCGGTCATGGTGGCGGCGGCCAGTACGGCCATCGCCGGGCCCCAGATGTCGGCGTACGCGGGGAACGCGATGACCGTCACCAGGATGAGGCCGGAGAAGCCGACCGCCTTGCCGACGACGGAGAGATAGGCAGCGATCGGCAGCGGCGCGCCCACATAGGTGTCGGGCACCCAGAAGTGGAAGGGGACCGCGGCCGTCTTGAACGCGAAGCCGACGAGCGTCAGCGCGACGCCGGCCTTGGCGAGTGTGTCCAGCTGGGCGGGTACGTTCTCCAGTTCGGCGGCGATCTGCGTCAGGTGCAGCGTGCCCGTGGTGGCGTAGACGAAGCTGATGCCGAGCAGCATCACGGCGGTCGCGGTGACCGAGGACAGGAAGAACTTCAGGGCCGCTTCGCTGGAGAGCCGGTCGCCACGCCGCAGTCCCACCAGGGCGAAGGCGGGCAGAGAAGCGACTTCGAGGGCGACGACGAGGGTGGCGAGGTCGCGCGAGGCGGGCAGCAGTGCGGCGCCGGCCGCGGAGGACAGCAGCAGGAACCAGAACTCGCCCGCCGGAAGCTTTTCGCGGGTGTCGGTGAGCGAGAGCAGGGCGGTCAGCAGTGCCCCGCCGAGCACCAGGAACTGGATGACGAGCGTGAAGTGGTCGGCGGTGTAACTGCAGGCATCGGCGTCGCTCGTGAGACAGAACGTCTCGCGGTCACCCTTGCGCAGAGGCACGAGGGTGACGATCGCGGCGGCGAGGCCGGCGATCGCGACAACACCCAGCAGCGGCTTCTGCCGGTCGGCGACGAAGAGGTCGGCGACCAGGACGGCCAGTGCGACCACCGCGGTGATGGTGGGGGGTGCGATGGCGAGCCAGTCGACGGACTGGACGAGGCTGGTGACGCTGTCTGCTGCCACGGTCACGACTTGCCTCCGGTAAGGAGCTTCTGCACTGCCGGGTCGGTGAGGCCCAGGAGGACCGCGGGCCAGAGTCCGGCGAGAACGGTGAGGGCGACGAGCGGGCTCCAGGCGGCGAACTCGTAGCCATGGACGTCGGCGAGCTGCGGCGGCGCCTTGCTCATCGCCCCCCGCGTCACGGCCGTGCCCCCGGCCGCCGCGTCGGTCGCCGCCGCGGCCGCTGCCGTCCCGGTGGGCTGCGCGCCCATGCAGACGCGGCGCACGACGACGAGCAGATACGCGGCGGTCAGCAGGGTGCCGAAGGCGCCGATCGCCATGAAGGTGAGGAACGCCGGGCGGCTCAGGCCGTCGGCGGGGTCGAAGGCGCCGAACAGCGCAAGCATCTCGCCCCAGAAACCGGCGAGGCCCGGCAGCCCGAGCGAGGCGACGGCAGCGAACGCGAGCAGGCCGCCGAGGCGGGGGGCCCGGCCGTACAGCGCGGCTCCGGTGGCACCCGCCAGGGTGTCGAGATCCGCGGTGCCGTACCGGTCCTTGACCGCTCCGACGAGGAAGAACAGCAGGCCGGTGATCAGGCCGTGGGCGATGTTGGCGAACAGCGCGCCGTTGACGCCCGTGGGGGTCATCGTCGCGATGCCCAGCAGGACGAAGCCCATGTGGCCGACCGAGGAGTACGCGATCAGGCGCTTGAGGTCACCGCCCGCGCCCTGCTTGGCCAGGGCGAGGCAGGCGAGGGACCCGTAGATGATGCCGACGACGGCGAACGCGGCGAGATAGGGCGCGAAGGTCTGCATGCCCTCGGGCGCGATCGGGAGAAGAATACGGACGAAACCGTATGTACCCATCTTCAGCAGGACGCCTGCGAGGAGCACGGAGCCGACGGTCGGGGCGGCGGTGTGGGCGTCGGGGAGCCAGGTGTGGAGCGGCCACATCGGTGTCTTCACCGCAAGGCCGATCCCGATCGCCAAAACGGCGGCGACCTGCACGGATGTAGTCAGGTCGCGGCCGTTGTCAGTGGCGAGTGCCACCATGTCGAAGGTGCCGGTCTTCAGCCCGATCAGCAGCAGGCCGAGCAGCATGACGACCGAGCCGAGCAGTGTGTAGAGGATGAACTTCCAGGCGGCGGGCTGCCTCGCCTCGCCGCCCCAGCGGGCGATGAGGAAGTACATCGGGATGAGCACCATCTCGAAGGCCAGGAAGAACAGCAGCAGGTCGAGGACGGCGAAGGTCGCGAGAGTTCCGGACTCGAGGACGAGCAGCAGAGCGACGAATGCCTTCGGCGACGGGCCGGAAGGCATCTTGAAGTAGCTGTAGAGCGCGCAGAGGAAGGTCAGCAACGCCGTCAGGACGACAAGGGGGAGCGAAATGCCGTCGACGCCGAGGTGGATCCGCACATCGAGTGCGGGGATCCAGCTGATGTCGGTCGTGGCCTGCATCTTCGACGGGTGGTCATGGTCGAAGCCCACGGCCAGGACGACCGCGGCGATCAGGATCGCGCCGGTGACCGTGACGCCGTGGCGCAGCACCGCCTGCCCGGGGCTGCTGCCGCGCAGCCCGGGAGGAGCGGGGAGCAGCGCGGCCGCCGCGCCGATGAGCGGGCCGACGACGATGAACGCAAGAAGGAACTGCATCACGGACGCGCTGATATCGATCACGGCTCACGATCCCGCGTTGACGTTGGACAGGACGACGGCGGCGACGGCCAGCACGACGGTGCCGGCGACCAGCACGGTGAGGTAGGTCTGCACGTTGCCCGTCTGTGCGCGGCGCACGCCGGCACCCAGCAGGCGGGCACCGGTGCCCGAGCCGCGTACGTAGGTGTCGACGACCTCGCGGTCGAGGAAACGGACGAGTTCGGCGGCCGCGCGCACGGGGCGTACGAACAGGGCGGTGTAAACGGCGTCGACGTGGAAGCCGGCGGCGGCATGACGGCGGAGCGGGCCGAGCAGCAGCCGGGCAGGGTCGTACGGGGCCGGTGCGGGGCGCGGCAGGTGGAGCGCCTCCGCCTCGACCAGCGCGGGCTCGGCGTCGGGGTGGGGCACGACGTCGGGGGCGACGGCCGCGCCGGTCCGGACGATGACGGCGCTCATGTGCCGCCAAGTGCCGTAGGTGATCAGGCCGCCGACGAGAGCGACGCCGGTGCCGAGGACGGCGGTCGTGACGGTCGGGGCGAGGTCATGGCCGTCGAACCAGCGGGGCAGCCGGCCGACGGTCAGGCCGAAGGCGAGCGAGGGGACGGCGAGCACCCAGAGCACGGTGGTCATGGCGAGGGGCTGCCGGCCGTGGTCGGGAGCCTCGGCGCCACGACCGCGGAAGGCGAGCAGCCACAGCCGCATGGCGTATGCGGCGGTGAGCAGGGCGGTGAGCAGACCGGATACGAGTACCGCCCAGCCGGCGGCCGCGGGCGCGATGTCCGAGTCGCCGAGGGCGGTGTGCTCGGCGGCCACGAGGACGGCTTCCTTGGAGAAGAAGCCGGCGAAAGGAGGGATCGCGGCGAGCGCGAGCAGGGCGATCGTCATCGTCCAGTACGCGTCGGGGATGCGCTTGGCCAGGCCGCTCATACGGGACATGGCGGCGAGCGAGTTGGTGCCCGCGGCGTGGATGATCACGCCGGCGGCGAGGAAGAGCAGCGCCTTGAACGCTCCGTGGGACATCAGGTGGAAGACGGCGGCACCACGGTCACCGACGGCCAGCGCGCCCGCCATGTAGCCGAGCTGGCCGATGGTCGAGTAGGCGAGGACGCGTTTGATGTCGTCCTGGGCCAGGGCGGCGAGCGCCGAGCCGACCATCGTGATCGCGGCCATCACGGCGAGGACGGTCATGGCCGCCGCGGAGGCGGCGAAGACAGGAAGGAGCCGGGCCACGAAGTAGATACCGGCCGCGACCATCGTCGCGGCGTGGATCAGCGCGGAGACGGGGGTGGGACCCGCCATCGCGTCGGGCAGCCAGGTGTGCAGCGGGAACTGCGCCGACTTGCCCGCCACGCCCGCGAGGAGAAGGAGCGCGATCAGAGTGGGGTGCTCGATGCTGCCGGCCGCGACGGCGCCGAGGACGCCGGTGATACGGAACGTTCCGGCGTCGACTGCGAGCGCGAACAGACCGATCAGGAAGGGGACGTCGCCGAGCTTGGTGACCAGAAAGGCCTTGAGGGAGGCGGCGCGCGCCTCGGGCGTCTCCCAGTAGTGGCCGACGAGGAAGTACGAGCAGATGCCCATGATCTCCCAGCCGACCAGCAGCACCATCAGGTCGCCGGAGTAGACGACGAGCAGCATCGCGGAGGTGAACAGGGAGACGAGCGCCGCGTACGACGAGTAGCGCGGGTCGTCGCGCAGATAGGCCGTCGAGTAGATCTGCACACAGGACGCGACGACTGCGACCAGGACCGCGGTGAGGGCGGCGAAGCCGTCGATGAAGAGGGCGAGGTCGATCGGGACCGAGCCGGTGGGGGTGAGCTGGGTCGAGGCGGCGATCGCTCGTCCGCCGTCCTGGCGTACGGCGACGACGACCGCGAGCGCGACCGCGGTGAGCGCCGGCAGTACGGCCAGCGGGCGTACGAAGCCCGGGGCGGTGCGGCCGAGCAGCAGTCCGGCGATGGAGCCGAGGAACGGAAGGAGGGGAACGAGGACGGCGAGGGTCGTGGTGGTCACGCGGTGGCCTCGGCCTTCTCCTCGCGGTCTGCGGGTGTGTCGCCGCCTGCCGTTTCGGCGGTGTCACGGAGCCGGTCGACGTCCGAGGTGCCGCGGTTGCGGTAGACCATCAGGACGATCGCGAGACCGATGCCGATCTCCGCGGCGGCGATGGCGATGGTGAAGAGGGTGAGCGCCTGGCCGGCGTGCAGGGTGTCGCGCAGCCAGATGTCGAAGGCGACAAGGTTGAGGTTGACGGCGTTGAGCATCAGCTCGACGGACATCAGGACGAGGATCGCGTTGCGCCGTGCGAGCACCCCGTACACCCCGACGCTGAACAGGAGGACGGCGAGCACGGCGGGATAGGCAAGGTGCATCAGCTCTTCCCCTCTCGGTCCGTGCCGGACCCCTCGTGGGCCTTGCGGGACAGGACGATCGCGCCGACGAGCGCGGCCAGCAGCAGTACGGAAAGCGCCTCGAACGGCAGCACCCAGTGCCGGAAGAGGATCTCGCCCGACACCTTGGTGGAGCCCTGGGGCGCTCCGTCCAGGTCGATCCAGGTCGTGCGGAACGCGTCCACGACGACCCAGACCAGGGCGGCCGCGGCGGCGACGGCCACCACGAGGGCGACCCAGCCGTTGGCGGAATCCGCGTCCGGGGAACGGCCGATGGGGGCCTTGGTGAGCATCAGCCCGAAGAGAAGGAGGACGACCACGGAACCGACGTAGATAAGAACCTGCACCCAGGCGATGAACTCGGCCGTGAGCAGGAGGTACTCGACGGCGATACCACCGAGCGCCACGACCAGCCAGAGGGCGGCATGCACCAGCTGCTTGGTCGTGACGGCCATGACGGCGGCGCCGAGAGTGGCGATACCGACGAGCAGAAACGCGATCTCGACGCCGGTCGGGGTGAGGAAGCCGTGCGATGCGGCCTCGGCCAACGTCATGCGGGGCCTCCCTCGCCCGATGCGTCGCCGGAGGGCCGGGTCGCCTCACCGGTGGACGGGGTGGGCCCTTCGGCCGACGGGGTCGCCCCATCGGTCGGCGCGGGGTCGGCGGGTGGCTGCTCGACGGCAAGTTTCTCGGCGGCGAGCTTCTCGGCCGCCTTGCGGGCCGCGACAACCTCCTTCGGCTCCTCGGCGCTCGGATCGAGCGCCGGCGGGGGCGGGACCGTCCACATCCACTCGCGGAGCTTGTCGCGCTCGTGGGTGAGTTCGTGGATGTCCGTCTCCGCGTACTCGAACTCCGGGGACCAGAACAGCGCGTCGAAAGGGCAGACCTCGATGCAGATACCGCAGTACATGCAGAGCGAGAAGTCGATGGCGAACCGGTCGAGGACATTGCGGCTGCGTTCGCGGCCGCCGGGGGTGGCCGACGGGACCGTCTCCTTGTGGGAGTCGATGTAGATGCACCAGTCGGGGCACTCACGGGCGCAGAGCATGCAGACCGTGCAGTTCTCCTCGAACAGGCCGATCACGCCGCGAGAGCGGGGCGGAAGTTCCGGCAGGGTCTCCGGGTACTGCTGGGTGACGGTCTTCTTCGTCATGGTCCGCAACGTGACGGCCAGGCCCTTGGCCAGCCCGGATCCGGGGAACGAGGGGGACATGTCTACATCACCACCTTGACGATGCCGGTGAGGGCGATCTGGGCGAGGGCGAGCGGGACGAGCGTCGTCCAGGCGAGCTTTTGCAGCTGGTCCTCGCGCATCCGGGGATAGGTCACGCGCAGCCAGATGACGATGAAGGCGAGCACGGCCGTCTTGAGGAGGGTCCACACCCAGCCGAGGCCTTCGGCGCCGAGCGGGCCGTGCCAGCCGCCCAGGAAAAGGACGGTGGTCAGACCGCACAGGACGACGATGCCCGCGTACTCGGCGAGCAGGAACAGCGCGAAACGCAGGCCGGTGTACTCGGTGTACGCGCCGAAGATGATCTCCGAGTCGGCGACCGGCATGTCGAAGGGCGGGCGCTGCAGTTCGGCGAGACCGGCGACGAAGAAGACGAGGGCGCCCACGATCTGCCAGGGCAGCCACCACCACTCGAAGGCGTTCAGGATGCCGGGCAGCGAGACCGTGCCGGCCGCCATGGCGACCGACGCGGCGGCCAGCAGCATCGGCAGCTCGTACGCCAGCAGCTGGGCGGCGGTGCGCAGTCCACCGAGAAGGGAGAACTTGTTGGCCGATGCCCAGCCCGCCATCAGCGAGCCGAGCACCCCGACGCCCATGACGGCGAGCACGAAGAAGATGCCGGCGTCGATGACCTGGCCGACCGCGCCCTCGCTCGGGCCGATCGGGATCGCGACCAGTACGAGGAGGTACGGGAGGAGGGCAACGGCGGGCGCGAGTTGGAAGATACGGCGGTCCGCGGCGGCCGGGACCACGTCCTCCTTCTGCGCGAACTTCACACCGTCGGCGACGAGCTGGGCCCAGCCGTGGAAACCGCCTGCGTACATGGGGCCGAGGCGGCCCTGCATATGAGCCATCACCTTGTGCTCGGTCTGCCCGATGACCAGGGGGAGGACCAGGAACACTCCGAAGATGACGAGCAGCCGGAAGGCGACATCGAGAGCGTCGTTCACGCGGGGTCGCCTCCGGTCGGTCGGTTCGGCTCGTTGTCGGGTCCTTCGGCGGGTTCGCCCGCCGGCTCGTCGGCGGACTCGGCCCGGGGCCGGGGGGCTTCGCGCTCGGGAGTGATGCCGGGTGCGGGTTCCGCCGCGGGTCCAGGTTCCGTCGCGGGTTCCGTTGCCCTTGCGGGTTCCGTCGCCGCTTCGGGTCCGGGTTCCGTCGCGGGTCCGGGTGCGGGTTCCGCCGCGGGTCCAGGTCCGGGTGCGGGTTCCGCCGCGGGTCCAGGTCCGGTCGCGGGTTCCGTCGCCCTTGCCGGTTCCGTCGCGGGTCCAGGTCCGGTCGCGGCCCCGGGGGCCGGCTCTGGCTCGGGCCCCGGGCCGGGTTCCGTCGCCGTATCCGGTTCCGGCGCGGCTTCGGGGGCCGGGGCGGGCTTCGGTGCCGGCGCCGCCGGTTTCGTTTCCGCGTCGTCGAATGCCGGGCGAGCCTGGTGCCACGGGGCGTCGGAGCTGCGGGTGCGCGGGGGTGCGGTCGCGTCGGCTTCCTGCCCCTCCTCCGGCCGGGGTTCGCTCTCGGAGCCCTCGGCCGCGCTGCGGCTACGGCGTGGTCCGGCAGGGCCTGCCGGGGGCGCATCCGGCGTCGCCCCCGCCTGGGAGGCCGACCCCTCGCTCGCGCTGCGGGTGCGGCGCGGCCGGGGTTCGGCCGCGGCCGGCGCCTCCGCTGCGGCCTGGGACGCCGAGCCTTCCGAGACGCTGCGGGTGCGGCGCGGTGGACGTTCCCCGGCGGCTCCGGCGGCCGCGCCCGCGGCGCGCGGGGTGCGGGCCGGCCGGGCCGGGGCCGGTGGGAGCTGGCCCTTGAGCGGGCCCCATTCGTTCGGGTCCGGGACGCCGGGCGGCAGCATCTGGCGGCGCTTGGGACCACCGTGCTCGGACTCCCCCGGCTCCTTGGCACCGGGCCAGGCCTTGGCCACCCGGGCGGCGAGCACGAAGTCCTTGCGCAGCGGGTGTCCCTCGAAGCCATCCGGCAGCAACAGTGGCACCAGATGCGGGTGGCCGGTAAAGGTGACGCCGAACATCTCGTAGGTCTCGCGCTCGTGCCAGCTCGCGCCCGCGTAGATGTCGACGGCCGAGGGCAGCGAGGGGAGGGAGTGCGGGACGGTGGTGCGCAGCAGCAGCCTGCGGACCGTGCGGCCCTCCAGGGCGACGACATGGGCGCAGATCCGGAAGCCGGTTCCCGGTTCGTCGACCGCGCTCAGCCAGTCGAAATACGTGCAGCCCAGCTTGTCGCGGGCGGTCTCCAGCGCGGCGATCCACGAGCCCACGGGGACATCGACCGTGAGGAGTTCGTAGGCATGCTCGGCCGTGGCCTCCTCGCCGAAGATCTCGGTGACGGCGTCCGGGAGCCGGTCGTACTGAGAGGTCTCGTCCTGCGAGGTCACTGTCCGCCCTCCCCGGCAGCGTGCACGGGTGGCGGGGTGACGAGGCCGCTCTGGAGTGCGGCGGCGGACGGCCGGGCACCGCCGTTTCCGTAGCGCTCACCCAGCGACTCGCGCGCGATCTTCTCCTGCAGTTTGAGGATGCCCTGCAGCAGCGCCTCGGGCCGCGGCGGGCAGCCGGGCACGTAGACGTCGACGGGGATGATCTGGTCGACGCCCTTGGTCACGGAGTACGAGTCCCAGTACGGGCCGCCGCAGTTGGAGCAGGCGCCGAAGGAGATGACGTACTTGGGCTCGGGCATCTGCTCGTACAGACGCTTCACCGCGGGGGCCATCTTGTCCGTCACCGTGCCCGAGACGATCATCAGGTCCGCCTGGCGCGGGCCGGGCGCGAAGGGAATCACGCCGAGCCGGATGAAGTCGTGGCGTGCCATGGACGCCGCGATGAACTCGATGGCGCAGCAAGCCAGTCCGAAGTTGAAGACCCACAGGCTGTAGCGGCGGCCCCAGTTGAGGACCACCTTCATCGGCTCGGGGGCGAGCCGGGCAAGCGCGCCGAGCCTCTTCGGCTCGGGAAGCAGCTCGGGCACGGGAAGCAGCTCGGGATCGGGGGTCACGTCCATGTCAGGACGCCCTTCTTCCATGCGTAGAGCAGTCCCACGGCCAGGAAGCCGAGGAAAATGAACATCTCCACGAGCGTTGTCGCGCCGTATCCGGGGGCCGCGAAGACCGTGGCCCAGGGAAAGAGGAAGATCGAGTCGACCGCGAAGATTACATACAGAAAAGAGTAGATGTAGTAGCGGACCTGGGTGTGGGCCCAGCCCTCGCCCACCGGGTCCACTCCGCACTCGTACGTCAGCAGTTTCTCCGGCGTCGGCACCACGGGCCGCAGCAGACGGCCCGCCCCGAAGGCCACGGCCACGAAGAGCACGCCGATGACCGCGAGCACTCCGACGACCGAGTAACTCTGGAAGTAGTCCGCCGCGAGCACGACCACGGTCGGTTCCGGCACGTCCGCCCCTCGCTCCCTGACCTCGCCTGCACCCTGTCGCCTTGTTCGACGATCTGTACGCACGGGAGTCTAGGCCCTGCTAAAGGGACCGTAAGCAGTCGCGTCACGCTTCCGCTGAGCACCGGAAGGGAAAGGGGTGGGGTTGTCCCTACCTTCTCCCACCCAAGAACCCCATGGCGCGCGGCCGTCCGGCCCGGCAGGCTGGCCCCCATGACCGCGAGCAACACCACGCCTGACAGCGACGACAGACAGGACGGGGACGACCGGCCGCCACCCGCGCGCTTCGCCTTCGACGGCTCGACATGGCGGGAGATCGCGCACCTGCTGGCCAATCTGCCCCTGGCTCTGCTCGGCTTCGTGTACGTCGCGTTCGCGATCTTCACCGGGGTCGGACTGTCGGTGACGGTGGTCGGTCTGCCTCTGCTCGCTGCCGGGCTCATGGGCGCCCGCGCCATCGGCATCGCGGATCGGGCGCGGGCCCGCAAGCTGCTCGGGGTCCGGATCGACGAGCCGAGCCCTCCGCACGGACGCGGCCGCGCGCGGGGCCTGATCCCCTGGGTGCGGTCGAGGCTGAAGGACCCGGTGGCCTGGCGTGCGGTGCTGTACGCGTGCATCCGGCTGCCGTGGGGCGTGCTCACCTTCACCGTCACGCTGGTGGGCCTGTTCGTCCTGTGGCCGGTACTCGCCTTCATCGTCCGCGGGCTGGCCAACGCCGACCGTGCGATGGTGCGCGGCCTGCTGTCGCCCTCCGACGAACTGGAGCGGCGGATCGCCGAACTGGAGTCCGACCGGGGCCTGGTGGTCGACACTGCCGCCGCCGACCTGCGCCGCATCGAACGCGATCTGCACGACGGGGCGCAGGCCCGCCTGGTCGCCCTCGCCATGGGGCTCGGCCTCGCCAAGGAGAAGCTGAGCGGGGACGCACTGGACACCGCGGCGGCGGCGGCCATGGTGGACGAAGCGCACGGCGAGGTGAAGCTCGCGCTCCAGGAGCTGCGCGACCTGGCCCGCGGCATCCACCCAGCGGTCCTGACCGACCGCGGCCTGGACGCCGCGCTCTCCGCCGTCGCCTCACGCTGCACGGCTCCGGTGGCGGTGACCGTGGATCTTCGGACGCGGCCCGCGGAGGCGATCGAGGGCATCGCCTACTTCACCGTGTCCGAGCTGCTGCAGAACGTCAGCAAGCACGCGAAGGCGAGCAAAGTGTCGGTGGACGTGTGGCGCAGGGACAGCCGGCTTCTCATCCAGGTCGTGGACGACGGCCGCGGCGGCGCACGGCTGGACGCCGGCTCCGGTATGGCCGGTCTCGCCGAACGGCTCGGTGCGGTGGACGGGCTCTTCGCGCTGGACTCGCCGGTGGGCGGCCCGACGACGGTCACGGCGGAGCTGCCCTGGCGGGAGCGCGGCGCCCGCTGACCGCTCGCCACGCCCGTACGGGTCCCTCCGCCCGGTAGGGGTCCCCCCCGCCCCGTACGGATCCGGGCCCCCCGCGGTACGAGCCCTCCGAGCGCAGACCGCTTCCCGCGCGCAGGACCCGGGCTTCATCGCGACAGGATTCGCCACGCGGCACAGGCCTCGGACCCTCCCCGCGACAGGATTCGCCACGCGGCACAGGCCTCGGACCCTCCCCGCAGTAGGGGAAACCCCCGGTCCAAGACGGATACCGCCCTCATGGTGCGCGGCGGTCGGCCGCAGCAGTCTTGGAGCCATGAAAGCCCGCATCCCAGAACGGACGACGCCGATGGCCATGAACCAGGGGTACGGACACGCAGACGTATACGGCCCCGAGACCCGGGCCCGTCGCCTGCCTTCCGTAGTGCGCGCTCCGCTCGAGGGCCGCACCTGGCGCGAGTTCGGCTATCTGATGCTCAGCCTGCCGATCAGCACGATCGCCTTCAGCTTCGCCGTCACCGTGACCTCCCTCGGTGCCGGGCTGCTCATCACCTTCCTCGGCATCCCGGTCCTCGCCGCCGGCCTGGCCGCACTGCGCGGATTCGGCGCGCTGGAGCGCGCCCGGGCCCGGGCCCTGCTGGGCCTGGACGTGGCCGACCCCCAGCCGATGCGTGCCGGCCCCCGCGGCCGCACGGGCAAGGGCGGCGTGACCGGCTGGATCGGCGGCGTTCTCAAGAGCGGAGTGTCCTGGCGGCATCTGCTCTACTCGGTCCTCCACTTCCCGTGGGCCGTCTTCGCCTTCTGCGTCTCGCTGCCGCTGTGGGTGTCGGGCTGGGGCCTGCTGCTCTATCCCCTGTGGCAGTGGGTCTTCCCGGTGTACGCCGGCCAGGACGGTCTTCAGCTGTACGGCGACCGCGGCCACGCCTTCTATCTCGACTCCCCCTTCGAGATCGTCGCGACCAGCGTCATCGGGCTGATACTCACCCTCGTCACGCCGTGGATCATGCGTGGGATGACGAGCGTGGACCGGCTGATGGTGGCCGGGCTGCTCGGGCCGTCCCGGCTCGCCACCCGCGTCGTCGAGCTGGAGTCGGACCGGGGCGTGGTCGTCGACACCGCCGCGGCCGACCTCCGCCGTATCGAACGCGATCTGCACGACGGGGCGCAGGCCCGCCTCGTCGCCCTCGCCATGGACCTGGGTCTGGCGAAGGAGAAGCTGACGGAGGACCCTCAGGCGGCGGCCCGGATGGTGGACGAAGCGCACGGCGAGGTGAAAGTGGCCCTGCAGGAACTGCGCGACCTGGCCCGCGGCATCCATCCCGCCGTCCTGACCGACCGCGGCCTGGACGCCGCACTGTCCGCCGTCGCCTCACGCTGCACCGTCCCGGTCACGGTCGAGGTGGATCTGGCGACGCGCCCGGCCCCCGCGATCGAGGGCATCGCCTACTTCACCGTGTCCGAGCTGCTGCAGAACGTCAGCAAGCACGCCCGGGCGAGCCGGGCGTCGGTGGACGTGTGGCGCTCCGACGACCGGCTGATGCTCCAGGTCACGGACGACGGCCGAGGCGGCGCGGACACCACCGCGGGCAGCGGTCTGGCCGGGCTCGCCGAACGGCTGGACGCCGTCGACGGAATCCTGGCCGTGGACTCACCGGCCGGCGGTCCGACGACGGTGACCGCCGAGCTCCCCTGGCGCGGCTGACCCCCGCTCCGCCCTCAACCCTGCCTCCTTCCCGCGTCCTCCCAAGGGCCATGGGTCCGGTCCCTGTCCAATACACGGGACTGGGCCCTTCCGCGCTCCCCAGCTGGAATGCTGGAGGCGGGGCCGCGCAGGCACGAGGCAGGGCCGCGCGGGCACCGAGTACGCGGGACGCATCGACAGGGGGGCTCAAAGGCAGTGAAGGACAGGGTGCGGGTGGTCATCGCCGAGGATTCCGTACTGCTTCGGGAGGGGCTGACCCGGCTGCTGACCGACCGCGGGCACGATGTCGTCGCCGGGGTGGGGGACGCGGAGGCGCTGATCAAGACGGTCGACGAGCTGGCCGCGCAGGCCGAGCTGCCGGACGTCGTCGTCGCGGACGTACGGATGCCGCCCACCCATACGGATGAAGGGGTGCGGGCGGCGGTGCAGCTGCGCCGCGACCACCCCGGGGTCGGGGTGCTGGTGCTGTCGCAGTACGTCGAGGAGCGGTACGCCACCGAGCTGCTCGCCGGCAGCAGCCGCGGTGTGGGCTACCTGTTGAAGGACCGTGTGGCGGAAGTACGCGAGTTCGTGGACGCTGTGGTGCGGGTGGCACGGGGTGGCACGGCGCTGGACCCCGAGGTCGTCGCCCAGCTGCTGGGCCGCAGCCGTAAGCAGGATGTGCTGGCCGGTCTGACGCCGCGCGAGCGTGAGGTGCTCGGCCTGATGGCCGAGGGCCGTACGAACTCGGCGATCGCCAGGCAGCTCGTGGTCAGCGACGGTGCGGTCGAGAAGCACGTCAGCAACATCTTCCTGAAGCTGGGCCTTACCCCGAGTGACGGGGATCATCGGCGTGTACTGGCGGTATTGACCTACCTGAACTCCTAATCGACTGACAATCTGTCAGCTGTCGAGTGAATCAGCAGTCCGAGAACCGAAGAATGAGTGGAGAGCGTCTTTCCTCAAAGGACCCGGGGGCGAGCAAACCATGGCAAACCAGGCCGTCGGACCATCTCAAAAGGACGTCCGAAATACGAGCGGTCCAAGGAAGGCCACCCTTACAGACGTAGGGTGGCATTGGGGTCGGCCGGTGCGCCGGCCGGGCCCGAGCAGCCGCCTCAAGGGAGGTCCAGTTCAGTGACCAGCCAGGTCAGCACCTCAGCCGAGCAGGCCGACGAGGCCGACGAGGCAGTCGTCGGTGGGCAGCGCAAGCCCGCGGGCGAAAAGGAAATCCGCCGCCTGGACCGGGTGATCATCCGCTTCGCGGGTGACTCCGGTGACGGTATGCAGCTCACGGGTGACAGGTTCACCGCGGAGACGGCGTCGTTCGGCAACGACCTCTCCACGCTGCCGAACTTCCCCGCCGAGATCCGGGCCCCCGCCGGCACGCTGCCGGGTGTCTCCAGCTTCCAGCTGCACTTCGCCGACCATGACATCCTCACGCCGGGCGACGCCCCGAACGTGCTGGTGGCGATGAATCCGGCCGCGCTGAAGGCGAACATCGGCGATGTGCCGCGCGGCAGCGAGATCATCGTCAACACGGATGAATTCGCCCAGCGGGCGATGGCGAAGGTCGGCTACGACACCTCACCGCTCCAGGACGGTTCGCTGGACGGCTACCACGTCCATCCGGTGCCTCTGACGACGCTGACGATCGAGGCCCTCAAGGACTTCGGGCTGTCCCGCAAGGAGGCCGAGCGCTCGAAGAACATGTTCGCGCTCGGGCTGCTGAGCTGGATGTACCACCGGCCCACCGAGGGCACCGAGACCTTCCTTCGCACGAAGTTCGCGAAGAAGCCCGCCATCGCCGAGGCGAACGTCGCCGCGTTCCGCGCCGGGTGGAACTTCGGCGAGACGACCGAGGACTTCGCGGTCTCCTACGAGGTCGCCCCGGCCACCCACGCCTTCCCCACCGGTACGTACCGCAACATCTCCGGGAACCTGGCCCTGTCCTACGGGCTGATCGCCGCGAGCAAGCAGGCCGACCTGCCGCTCTACCTCGGCTCGTACCCCATCACGCCCGCCTCCGACATCCTGCACGAGCTGTCCAAGCACAAGAACTTCGGTGTGCGGACCTTCCAGGCCGAGGACGAGATCGCCGGTATCGGCGCCGCGCTGGGCGCGGCCTTCGGCGGCTCCCTCGCGGTCACCACCACATCCGGCCCGGGTGTGGCGCTCAAGTCCGAGACGATCGGCCTCGCGGTGTCGCTGGAGCTGCCGCTGCTGGTCGTGGACATCCAGCGCGGCGGCCCGTCGACCGGTCTGCCGACCAAGACGGAGCAGGCGGATCTGCTGCAGGCCATGTACGGGCGCAACGGTGAGGCCCCGGTCCCGATCGTCGCGCCGCGCACTCCGGCGGACTGTTTCGACGCCGCTCTCGACGCGGCCCGGATCGCACTCACCTACCGCACCCCGGTGGTCCTGCTGAGCGACGGCTACCTGGCGAACGGCTCCGAGCCGTGGCGGATCCCGGACATCGACGAACTGCCCGATCTGCGGGTGCAGTTCGCGACCGGCCCCAACCATGAGCTGGCCGACGGCACCGAGGTGTTCTGGCCGTACAAGCGCGACCCGCAGACGCTGGCCCGCCCCTGGGCGGTACCGGGCACGCCCGGGCTCGAGCACCGTGTCGGCGGTATCGAGAAACAGGACGGCACCGGCAACATCTCCTACGACCCGGCCAACCACGAGTTCATGGTCCGGACCCGCCAGGCCAAGATCGACGGCATCGAGGTCCCGGACCTGGAGGTGGACGACCCGGCGGGCGCCACCACGCTCGTACTCGGATGGGGTTCGACGTACGGGCCGATCACCGCCGCCGTACGCAGGCTGCGCGCGGTGGGCATCCCCATCGCCCAGGCGCATCTGCGCAACCTCAACCCGTTCCCGAGGAATCTCGGGGACGTTCTGGGGCGTTACGAGAAGGTAGTGGTGCCCGAGATGAATCTCGGCCAGCTCGCCACCCTGATCCGGGCGAGGTATCTGGTCGACGCTCGCTCGTACAACCAGGTCAACGGCATGCCGTTCAAGGCCGAGCAGCTCGCGGAAGCTCTCAAGGAGGCCATCAATGACTGAGACAGCATCCGGTGTTCTTTCCCTGGTTCCCAAGGCCGAAGCCAAGCAGTCCATGAAGGACTTCAAGTCCGACCAGGAAGTGCGCTGGTGCCCCGGCTGCGGTGACTACGCGATCCTCGCCGCCGTGCAGGGGTTCATGCCCGAGCTCGGCCTGGCGAAGGAGAACATCGTCTTCGTCTCCGGCATCGGCTGCTCCTCCCGCTTCCCGTACTACATGAACACGTACGGGATGCACTCCATCCACGGCCGCGCACCGGCGATCGCGACCGGCCTTGCCTCCTCGCGCCGAGACCTGTCCGTCTGGGTCGTCACCGGAGACGGCGACGCGCTCTCCATCGGCGGAAACCATCTCATCCATGCCCTGCGGCGCAATGTGAACCTGAAGATCCTGCTGTTCAACAACCGGATCTACGGCCTCACCAAGGGCCAGTACAGCCCGACATCCGAGCTCGGCAAGATCACCAAGTCGACGCCGATGGGCTCGCTCGACGCGCCCTTCAACCCCGTCTCGCTCGCGCTCGGCGCGGAGGCGTCGTTCGTGGCCCGGACCGTCGACTCCGACCGCAAGCACCTCACCGAGGTACTGCGTCAGGCCGCCGACCACCAGGGCACCGCGCTGGTGGAGATCTACCAGAACTGCAACATCTTCAACGACGGCGCCTTCGACGTCATCAAGGACAAGCAGCAGGCGGAAGAGGCCGTGATCCGGCTGGAGCACGGGCAGCCGATCCGTTTCGGCAGCGAGGGCTCCAAGGGCGTCGTACGCGACGAACGGACCGGCGATCTCACGGTGGTGCAGGTGACCGCCGAGAACGAGTCGAGGATCCTCGTCCACGACGCTCACGTCGCGAGTCCCACGACCGCGTTCGCGCTGTCCCGGCTGGCCGACCCGGACACGCTGCACCAGACGCCCATCGGTGTCTTCCGCAGCGTGGAGCGGCCGGTCTACGACACGCTGATGGCCGACCAGCTCGACACCGCCATCGAGCAGAACGGCAAGGGCGACCTCGCCACGCTGCTCGCGGGCCGCGACACCTGGACCGTCGTCGGCTGACGCCGCAGGACATCGTCACAGAGGGGCAGGAGCCACCGGGCTCCTGCCCCTCTCGCGTGTACGGCCGCCCCCGGGCAGTTCTCCCCCGTGCGGGAGTTCACCCGGCGCGTCCCTTCTCCTCGCCGTAGGCGTCTCAGGCGTCGCGCGACGCCGTAGGCGTATCAGGCGTCGCGCGCGGCCCGCACCGGGTCCATCCTCTGCCGAATACGCCGCCGAGCTGTCGCGCGGCCGGTCCACGACGCCGCTCGCCGACCCGGTGGCCGCGGCGCTCGCGATCGCGTGACATGGACCCTTCCCCCAAGTTCCGTCATGACCGTATTGCAATACGGACATGACATCCTGCCCCTGCGCGGCGTACCTTCTTCGAGGTGACGCGCGCAGGACAGGAGGGTCAGTGAAGTCGCAGAGCGAACAGCGGGCAGGCCTGTTGTACGGGATCGGCGCCTACGGCATGTGGGGTCTGGTCCCGCTCTTCTGGCCTCTGCTCAAGCCGTCCGGCGCGCTGGAGATCCTCGCCCACCGGATGGTCTGGTCACTGGCCTTCGTCGGCGTCACGCTGCTGGCGCTGAGGCGCTGGGGGTGGATCCGCGAGCTGCTGCGACAGCCCCGCAAGCTGGGACTCGTCGCCGTTGCCGCGGCGGTGATCACCGTCAACTGGGGTGTCTACATCTGGGCCGTGAACTCCGGCCATGTCGTCGAGGCGTCGCTCGGCTACTTCATCAACCCTCTGGTCACCATCGCCATGGGCGTACTGCTGCTCAAGGAGCGGCTGCGGCCGGTTCAGTGGGCGGCCGTCGGTACCGGTTTCGCCGCAGTGCTGGTCCTGGCGATCGGTTACGGCAGGCCGCCGTGGATCTCACTCACGCTGGCCTTCTCCTTCGCCACGTACGGACTGGTCAAGAAGAAGGTCAACATCGGCGGACTCGAGTCGCTGGCCGCCGAGACCGCGATCCAGTTCCTGCCGGCGCTCGCCTTCCTGGTCTGGCTCGGCGCGAACGGCTCCGCCACCTTCGGCTTCCACGGCGCCGGCCACGCGGCGCTGCTCGCCGCGACGGGCGTGGTGACGGCGGTACCGCTGGTCTGCTTCGGCGCGGCGGCGATCCGGGTACCGCTGTCCACGCTCGGGCTGCTGCAGTACCTGGCACCGGTGTTCCAGTTCCTGCTGGGGGTCGCGTACTTCCACGAGGCGATGCCACCGGAGCGGTGGGCCGGGTTCGCGCTCGTGTGGCTGGCGCTGACCTGCCTGACCTGGGACGCGCTGCGCAACGCGCGGCGTACGAAGACCCGGGCACTGCTGCTGGCGGCACAGGTGGCGGCCGACGGACCGGCTGCGGCGGCGGTGGCCGTGGCGGCTGCGCCCGACCCCGGGCCGGCCCCGGCGGCGCGCCCGGAACCGCAGTCCGAGCCCACGGGCTGACCCCGCCGGGCCCCTGCCGGGGTCAGCGCGCCGACGTCACGTGAGGCAGCTCGTCCCCGCTCGCCGGGCGGCACCCGCCGGGACCTATTAACCACCCGAACAGCCCTGCGCTGCCGCCGCGCACAGGCAGTGACGGGTCGAGCGGTGTACCCCGGGAAGCACAGGCCGCGGTCGTCCGGACCGAGGCCCCCCGCAGAGCGGAGAGCATGCGCCATGTGGCATCCCTTCGCACTGTCCGTCGATTTCGGACAGGGGATCACCGACGCGTGGTCCGCCGTGGCGCGGTTCATCCCCAAGTTCTTCGCGTTCCTGGCGATCCTGGTCGTCGGCTGGATCGTGGCCAGAACGATCGCAAAGATCGCGGGCCGTGTACTGCGCAAGGTCGGGTTCGAACAGCTCGCCGAGCGCGGTGGCGTGGCCGACAGGCTGAGGGGATCCGAGTACGACGCGACCGGGATCATCGTCAGAATCGTCTACTACGCGTTCCTGCTGACGGCTCTGCAGCTGGCCTTCGGGGTCTTCGGCCCCAACCCGGTCAGCACCATGATCGACTCCATCGTCGCCTGGCTGCCGAAGGCGATCGTCGCCTGCGTCGTCGTCGTCGTGGCCATGGCCATCGCCCGCGCGGTGCGCGACATCGTCACGGGAGCGCTGGGCACGGCCTCGTACGGCAGGATCCTCGCGACCACCGCCTGGGCCTTCATCGTGGGCCTCGGGGTGATCGCGGCGCTCGGCCAGGCACAGATCGCGGTCACGGTGACCGGCCCGGTACTCATCGCGGTGCTGGCCACGATCGCCGGCGTGGTCGTCGTGGGCGTGGGCGGCGGTCTCGTCCATCCGATGCGGCAGCGCTGGGAGCGGTGGCTGTCGAACGCCGAAGCGGAGTGGGACCGTGCCCGGGACACCAGGTCGCGCGGCCGCCACGGCGCGTCGCCGCCGAGCCGCGCGCCCGAGTACGAGCGCCCGCCTCCCGGCCGGCCGGGAGGCGGGAGCACGGGCAGAGGCCAGGACCTCGAGGACGAGGGCGAGTGGGGCGACGAAGAGCCCCCCATTCTGGGCGACGGCCGCGATCCGATGTGACAAGCGGCAGCCGGGCGCGGGTCCTCGGCCACGGCGGCGGGCGGCAACGGCAGGGTCCGGGACACGCCGATCTCCCGGCCTGCGTCCTCGGTCGGCCCAACAGGCCTGCCCCTCATGACACTCCTCCTTCTGCCGCTTCTGCCGCGGGGTCCGCATCGCTGTCCGCCAGGCGTGCGCGGTGGGCCCGCACCTTGTTGCGGTTCCCGCACCGTTCCATCGCGCACCAGCGGCGGCGGCCGGGGCGCGAGATGTCGACGAAGAGCAGGTGGCAGTCGTGCGAGCCGCATTCACGGATCCGGTGCGCGTACGGACCGGTGAACAGGTCGACCGCGTCGCGCGCGACGGTCGACAGCAACTGGTCCACGGTCGCGCCGGGGGCCCACTGCCGCGATCCGTCGGCGGCGAGGCGAGCCACGAGCGGGGCCTTGGCCGCCGCCGCGTTCACCACCGCGACATCGGCCGGGTCGAGGTCGCGGGCATGCGCCCGGGCCGCGGTCATTCCCAGCAGCGCGTCGCGCACTTCCCGCACGGCAGCCAGCTCGCGCTCATCCGCGGTCAGTTCCAACCCGCCGGACAGTCGGCTGCTCGCCACCCAGGCGAGCAGTCCGGCCGGCTCGCCCAGCACCTCGTACCGCGCGAGCGCGCCGGGCCCGCCGGTCGGCAGCAGCTCCAGACAGAGCGCACCCGGATCGAAGCGGTACGGACGGCCTTCCGGCGTCCGCAGGACCAGCCCCGGCGTTTCCATTGCGACCTCCATCGTGTAACCACTATAACTGGTTGACATGCCGCTGCACTGGAAACTCGTGATCGACGCGACCGATCCCCACGCCCAGGCCGACTTCTGGGCCGAGACCCTCGGCTACCTGGTCGAGGACAACAGCCACCTGATCGACCAGCTCCTCACCCACGGGGCCGTACCGCGCGAGGCGACGGTGGAATCCCACGGCCGGCGCTCCTGGCGTGATCTGGTCGCCGTCCGTCATCCGGACGACGCCTACGACGAGCACAGCGGCACGGGCCTCGGCCGCCGCATCCTGTTCCAGCGCGTCCCCGAGCCCAAGACGGCCAAGAACCGCCTCCACCTGGACCTGCACACGGACCCGGGCAGCCGGGACGCGGAGACGGCCCGCCTCGAAGCCCTCGGCGCGACGGTCGTGAACCGGGTGGACGAACCCGGCGGTTCCTGGGTCGTGATGGCCGACCCGGAGGGCAACGAGTTCTGCGTCCACTAGCCCTGTCCGGGCGATCCCCCCGGGCCCACGACGACAGCTACGGCACCTCGCTGTGCTGTCGGGGTCGCCCGAGTACGTCCGGCACGAGAGCGATCTTCCCCGGCCTCCGGCCGGGCGGTACCCCCACCGCCTTGCGATGCGCCCCCTCGGCCCTCCGGGCCCGGGGAAACCCCATGCATCCGACGCCGCGGGCCGACCTCGATGACCGCCCGGACAGGACCCAGTAGTCGTTCGGTATACGAACGCCACTGACCGATTTCCGCCCTTGACGGTGTGTCAGCCTCTCACTCACCATTCAGCACGCACAGCGCATCACAGCTCCAGCGCCCCGGGACCCGCCGTCCCGGGGCGTCATGCACGTTCCGTCCCATCCCCGTACGGAATCCGGAGCCCCCACATGACCCTCTCCGTTCCCAGACGCACCGTCGCGGCCGCGGCACTCGCCCTCGCCGGACTGCTCGCCCCCGCCGTACCCGTCGCGAGCGCCGCCGCGGCGGCGGCGGACCAGTCGGCCGCGCCGGTGACCGCACTCGCCGCGCCCGACATACCGCTCGCCAACGTCAAGGCGCATCTCACCGAGCTCCAGTCGATCGCCACCGCCAACGGCGGCAACCGGGCCCACGGCCGGGCCGGGTACAAGGCCTCCCTGGACTATGTGAAGGCCAAGCTCGACGCAGCCGGATTCACCACCACCGTCCAGCAGTTCACCTCCAGCGGCGCGACCGGGTACAACCTGATCGCCGACTGGCCCGGGGGCGACGTCAACCAGACCCTGATGGCGGGAGCGCACCTCGACTCGGTCACCTCGGGAGCCGGGATCAACGACAACGGCTCCGGTTCCGCCGCCGTACTGGAGACCGCGCTCGCCGTCTCCCGCGCCCGGCTCCAGCCGGCGAAGCATCTGCGTTTCGGCTGGTGGGGCGCCGAGGAACTGGGACTGGTCGGCTCGAAGTACTACGTCAACAACCTGCCGGCCACCGAGCGTTCGAAGCTCTCGGGCTATCTGAACTTCGACATGATCGGCTCCCCGAACCCGGGCTACTTCGTCTACGACGACGACCCGACGATCGAGCAGACCTTCAAGGACTACTTCGCCGGCCTCGGTGTCGCCACCGAGATCGAGACCGAGGGCGACGGCCGCTCGGACCACGCGTCCTTCAAGAACGTGGGCATACCCGTCGGAGGTCTGTTCACCGGCGCGAGCCGTACGAAGAGCGCCGCCCAGGCCCAGAAGTGGGGCGGCACCTCCGGCCAGGCCTTCGACCGCTGCTACCACTCCTCCTGCGACTCCTCGACAAACATCAACGACACCGCGCTCGACCGCAACAGCGACGCCGTCGCCCACGCGATCTGGACCCTGTCGGCCGGCACGACGGTTCCGCCCGGTGACGTGTACGAGAACGCCGCCGATGTCGCCGTCCCGGACAACGGCGCCGCCGTCACCTCCACCGTGGGTGTCTCGGGCCGCACCGGCAACGCCCCGGCCGCTCTTCAGGTCGGCGTCGACATCAAGCACACCTGGCGCGGCGACCTGGTCGTCGATCTGGTGGCCCCCGACGGGACCGCGTACCGGCTGAAGAACTCCAGCGGCAGCGACTCGGCCGACAACGTCGTCGCCACGTACACCGTGAACGCTTCCGCCGAGGCGGCGAACGGCGACTGGAAGCTGCGGGTGCAGGACGTGGCCCGGTACGACACCGGCTACATCGACAGCTGGAAGCTCACCTTCTGAGGCCTGTCGAGGCCGCTCAGGACTGCCACCCCCCACGACTGGATGCGTGTGCATATACTGCACACGCATGCAGTCACGCTCGATGGGGAGATGGTCATGGCCCGCACGTTCCTGTTCCTGCTCGGCAGCAGCCGCACCGGCGGAAACACCGAGATGCTGGCCCGGCTGGCCGCCGAGCAACTCCCGGCCGGGGCCGAGCAGCGCTGGTTGGACCTGGCCGCACACCCGCTGCCCGACTTCGAGGACGTGCGCCACGACGACGAGATCTGTCCCGCGCCCACCGGGCACGCCGCCGCCCTGCTGGACGCCACGTTGGACGCGACCGACCTGGTGATCGCCTCGCCGCTGTACTGGTATTCCGTGTCCACCTCCACCAAGCGGTATCTGGACCACTGGTCGGGGTGGATGCGGGTGCCCGGCCTGGACTTCAAGCCGCGCATGGCCGGCCGCACCCTGTGGGGCGTCACCGCGCTCGCGGACCCCGAGCGGTCTGCGGCCGATCCGCTGGTCGGGACGCTGCGCGCCACCGCCTCGTACATGCGGATGCGGTGGGGCGGGGTGCTGCTGGGCAACGGCAGCCGTCCCGGTGACGTACACGACGACGTGCGGGCCCGTGCCGACGCCAAGGAGTTCTTCGCGTCGGCGGTCCTCACGCCGTGATGGGTCAGCTCTGCGCCCCGCCGGAGCGTGCGGCGGGGCACAGACCGCAAAGACTCGTACAGGGTCCGCCCGGGTGTGGCTACTTGGCCTCGTTCGCTGCCTTCACCAGTGCGTCCTTGGTGACAGCGCCGACGTAGACGGTGCCGTCGTCCGTCATCAGGGCGTTGACCAGTCGGGTCGAGAAGACCGTGCCCGAGCCGAACTTCCCGGTGACCTTGTCACCCAGCGAGTCCATGAACTGCTGTGCCTCGGGCGGTACGTCGCCGCCCTTCGCACCGTCCTCGGCGCCGCCGAAGTCCCCGTCGCCCGCTCCCTCGATCCTGGCGATCGAGGTCCAGCCCTCGCCGATGACGTCCAGGCCGCCGAAGTCCTCAGGTCCCGCGAACTCCTCGGGAGTGGTGTGCTCCTTCTGCCGCTCCAGCTCGTCCGCCTCGGTCACCTTGGCGCCCTTGGGCGGGGTGAAGTCGAAGGTGGACGCGGCCGGCTCGGCGAAGTCGACCTTCGTGAAGCCCGCGTCGAGCACGGCCTTGCCACCGCTGCTCGGGCTGAGCGTGAACTTCAGGGGGGTGCCGTTCTCGGCGTCCACCGCGACCGTGATCGCACCGACCGTCGAGCCCTCCTGCTCGGGCTTGATGACGAGTTTGTACGCATCCCGCCCGGCCACCTGCGCCGTGCCGCCGACGGTCACCGAGGTGGTGCCGTCCGCTGCCTTCAGCGCCTCCTGCGCGAACTCCTTCGGCGTGGTGGGCAGTTCCTTCGGGAGATCCTCGGGAAGCTCCTGGTCCTTGCCGGAACGCTCGTGCCGGCCGTCGTCCTTGCCGTGGTAGACCTCGTTGGTGGCGCTGTCGTAGCCCCAGACCTCGTCCCCGTTGTGGATCAGGCTGTACTCGGCGGAGTCGTCCAGGAGGGACACCTTCTGCCGGTCGGGGCCGTCGGCCGCGATCCGCAGGGTGTGGGTACCGGACGCCAGCTGCATCAGCTTGGCGTCGGGGGACGCGGCCGACCCCTCGCCCTCGCCGCCCCCGGGGGCGAACGAGCCGCCGTCGAGGCCCGCGAGCCCCTCGAGCGACGGAAGACCGAGATCCGTGGTGATCTTCACCGTGCCCGAGAGCTGCTGGGTGTCCGACGCGGCGATCTTCTCGATGAGTTCCTGCGCGGTGATGTCCGGCAGGTCGGGGTCACCGGAGGCAGCGAGCGCCGGGACGAGCCCGATGGTCGCCGCCGCCACCCCGGCCACCGCGAGGGGGACGACGTAGCGGGCGGCCTTGCGGCGTCCCACTGCCAGGTCCTTGGCCTCTTCGGTGGTCTGTGCGCTGTCGTTCGGTGCCATGGTGTGCCCTACCTCCGTGGTTGGTCAGGCGTCGTGTATTCATCTGACCAAAACGGCACGGAAGAAGCGTCAGACCGCGGGCGCAACTTGGCGTACTGCTCTGGGATGACACAAAGGCGCGGCGCGTCCCCCGACCAGTAGGGGACGCGCCGTGCCCGCATGTGGTGAGCCGTGGCTGCTACTTCTGGACGAAGACGTAGTCGGCTCCGTACGGGACGCCGACGATCGCGCCCTTGCCGCAGCTGCCGGCCGGGGCCACGCCGCCGACCGTGTTCAGCCGGAAGATCTCCTGGGTCTGCGCGAACAGGCCCCGCTTCTTGCCGGACCGGGTGGCCTTCAGATCCAGCTCCGGGATGTTCTTGTCCCCGTTCGGCGTCTTGCTGATCAGGGACCCGGTGACGGCGCTGTGGTCGGGTGCGATCCACTGCGGTGTACCGGAGTTGGGGGCGACGAAGGAGTGCGCGATGTTCCCGCCCAGCACCGCGCGTACGTCGCGCTGCTGGAAGGAGTACGTGCCGTCCTGGCCCTTCTTGCACTCGTAGATCTGCTTGCCCTTGACGACGGACGCCTGGAAGCCGAGGGCCGCCTTGAACCGGAAGGAGCTGGTGACCTTGTGGAACTGGCCGCGGACGGCGCCGCCCGGGAACTCGGCGGTGTGCAGATTGGCGTAGAAGCCGTTCGGGTCGTTCGTGAACGCGTCGAGCACGGCCTTGTCCTTGACCTCGACGGTGCCGCTCACCGCGCCCGTCCAGCCCCTGGCCTTGGTGCTGCCCTTCCCGAGCAGCTCGGTGAAATCGATCCTGATGCCCCCGTTCGTGCCCTTGGCACCCTGATGGATGTGCAGAGCGGTCGGCTTGTCGGTGCCGCGGAACTTCACCGCGACCGACACCTTGTCCCCCTGGACCTTCACGAATTCGAGCGCCGCGCCGTCGTGGTCACCGACGGCCGGCCCCGACTGCACCGGAACCTCATTGGCACCGTTGAGGCTCGCCACGAAGAACGCGGCCCCCTGGCCCGGCTTCCCCGCGCTGCCGCCGCTCTGGACGCTCACGCCCGAGCCGCTGTCCCCTTGCGCGCCGTGCCGGGCGGAGCCCTTGCCGTCGGCGGCGAAGGCCGGCAGGACCGCGAGGGCCACGCCGGCCGCGGCGGCCACGGCGGTCGTACCGACAAGGATGGTCTTGGTGCGCTTCATCGGTAAATCTCCCCGTACCCACGCTGACGCCCCCTGCGTCAGCTTCTGGGCATGGGTACGGAGTGGATCCGAGGTTAGACTCAATCCAGGAATGTGACCTGTATCACAGATACAGAAAGGGAATGCAAACCTCCGCCGCAAGGTGTACGGCAGGTGAACCAGGAGTGGAGTTACCGCGAGTACGTCAGCCGGCGCGGTGGACGACCGCGTCGCAGAGCTCCTCCAGCGCGGCCTTCGCCGAGCAGTCGGGCAGCGGTGCCAGCATCGTCCGCGCCTCCTGCGCGTACCGCACCGTGTCCCGCCTGGCCTGCTCCAGCGCCGGGTGCACCCGCAGCCGGGCCAGCGCCTGCGCGTGCCGGGCGTCGTCCGTCAGGTCCGCGTCGAGCAGCTCGACGAGCTCCAGGTCCTCGGGCCGCCCGTGCGCCTCGGCCCGGGCACGCAGATGCAGCACCGGCAGTGTCGGAATGCCCTCCCGCAGATCCGTGCCGGGCGTCTTGCCGGACTCGCGCGAGTCGGACGCGATGTCGAGCACGTCGTCGGCGAGCTGGAAGGCTACGCCGAGCCGCTCCCCGTACTGGGTCAGGATGTCCACGACCTGCTCGTCGGCGCCGGACATCATGCCCCCGAACCGGCACGCCACGGCGACCAGGGAGCCGGTCTTGCCACCGAGTACGTCGAGGTAGTGCTCCACCGGGTCGCGGCCGTCACGCGGCCCCGCGGTCTCCAGGATCTGACCGGTGACCAGTCGCTCGAACGCCTCCGCCTGGATGCGTACGGCCTCGGGGCCGAGGTCGGCCAGGATGTGCGACGCACGGGCGAACAGGAAGTCGCCGGTCAGGACCGCGACCGAGTTGCCCCAGCGGGCGTTGGCACTGGCCACGCCGCGGCGCACATCCGCCTCGTCCATGACGTCGTCGTGGTAGAGGGTGGCGAGGTGGGTGAGTTCGACAACGACGGCGGAGGGCGCGATGCCCGGCGCGTACGGGTCACCGAACTGGGCGGCCAGCATCACCAGCAACGGCCGGAAACGCTTCCCGCCGGCCCGGACGAGGTGCTGCGCGGCCCCCGTGATGAAGGGCACCTCGCTCTTGGTGGCCTCGAGCAGCCCCGCCTCGACAGCAGACAACCCGGTCTGGACATCGGCCTCAAGAGCCTGGTCCCGCACGCTCAGCCCGAACGGCCCGACGACGGTCACGAGGGGTACTCCTGTCTGCTGACGATCACATGGATTGTCGATGTGTCGCTGTCTTCACTCAAGTCAGCGTATCCGGTCGCGTTTCGATCACCATGAGCGCCTTCCCGCCACCCCCGGTATGTTCGTGATCAGGCTATATATCCAGAAGTAGTGCATCAGTCCCGACCCGTCGCCCGGGCCCTTGAGCAGCGCCGCCGAGGTCGCCATGCGCATCCGCACCGAGTTCCCGTACAAGACCGCCCATGAGGACCTCCGCATTCCGCTCCCGGACGGCATCACGCTGTACGCGCGCATCTGGCGGCCGGTGACCGACGAGCCCGTGCCCGCCCTGCTCGAGTACGTGCCGCACCGGCTCACCGACGGCACCGCCGCCCGCGACGCCCAGCGCCACCCCTGGTACGCGGGCCACGGTTACGCCTCCGTTCGGGTCGATGTGCGCGGCCACGGCAACAGCGAGGGCCTGCCGGGCGACGAGTGCGACGCCACGGAGATCGTCGACGGGGCCGAGGTGATCGAGTGGCTGGCCGGGCAGCCGTGGTGCTCGGGCAGGGTCGGCATGTTCGGGCTCGGCCGGGGCGGGCGCAGTGCGCTGCGGATCGCCGCGCTCGCGCCCTGGCCGCTGAAGGCCGTTGTCACGGTCTGCGCGAGTGACGACCCGTACGACAACGACGGGCTCCACCTGGGCGGCGCGGTGAGCGCCGCCGGGCTGCACGCGAGGGCCGCCGCCCTGCTCGCCGGCACGGTGCGCCCGCCCGACCCGCTGTTCACCGGTGAGAGCTGGCGCACGCTGTGGCTGAAACGGCTCGAGGCGCTCACGCCGTACGTCCACACCTGGCTCGGCCACCAGCTCCGCGACGAGCACTGGCGGCACGCGGCGCTCCCCGAGGACCACACAGGCATCGAGGCGGCGGTGCTGGCAGTGGGCGGCTGGCACGAACCGCACCGGGACACCGTGCTGCGCCTGGTCAGCCGGTTGCCACGCGAGCGCGTGCGCGGACTGATCGGCCCCTGGCCGCACCAGTACCCCGACACCGCGCGGCCGCCCGGGCCGGCGATCGGGTTCCTGCAGGAGACGCTGCGCTGGTGGGACCACTGGCTGAAGGCCGATTCCGACAGCGCCTCGGGCGCGGGGGCCACCGGCGTGATGGCCGAGCCGCTGCTGCGCTCCTGGATCGGCGCGGCACATCCGCCCGCGACGGCGTACGCCGAGCCGCCGGGCGGCCGCTGGGTCGGCGACGACGTCTGGCCGTCGCCGCACATCACCCTCGTCCCGTACGGACTCGGCGGCGCGCCGGTCCTCGTGCACTCGCCGCAGCACACCGGCGTGGACGCCGGGCGCCTCCGTCCCGTCGGGCAGGACGCCGACCTGCCGCCCGACCAGCGCGAGGAGGACGCCCGTTCGGCGTGTTTCGAGTTCCCTGTCGGCGACGAGGCGATCGACATCCTCGGCCGCCCACAGGTCACGCTGCGGCTGCGGCTGGATGTGCCGCACGGCCAGGCCGTCGCCCGGATCTGCGACGTTGCCCCCGACGGCGCAGCCACCCTCGTCACGCGCGGCGTGCTCGACATGGCCGCCCGCCACGGCCGGGAGCGGTGCGACGCCTGGACGCCCGGCGAGACGGAGGAGGTCGGCTTCGAGCTGTCCGCGATGGGCCACACATTCCCTCCGGGTCACCGCATCCGGCTGGCCGTCTCCTGCGCGTACTGGCCATGGGTCTGGCCGCGCGCCGGGTCGGCGGGCTTCACGCTCGACCCGGAGGGCTCGCGCCTCGAACTCCCCGTACGCGAACGCACCACGGACACGATCGCCTTCGAGGACCCCGAGCACGCCGAACCGCTCGGGGTCAGCATCCCCGTCACACTCGACAAGCGGCGCCCCGCGCTGCTGGTGACCCGGGACGTCGCCGAGGGCGAATGGCGTCTGGAGTGCGACCCGGGCCCCGGCGGCACCCAGGTGTTCCCGGACGGACTGGAGTTCACCGAACAGGCCCTGGAGACGTACACGATCCACGAGGACGATCCGCTGTCCGCCGGGGCACGCAGCGACTGGACGATCCGGCTGCACCGGCCCGAACTGTCATGGGACGTGCGGATCGAGACCCACTCCGACCTCACCTGCGACCACATCGGCTTCCGCACCCGGGACGAGGTGGTGTGCCGGGACGGCGACGAGATCGTCTTCCACCGCACCTGGGAGAAACGCGTCCCCCGCGTGACGGGGTGACCCGGCTGCCCCGGCGGACGCGGCGGACCCACGACGCCCGGCACCCCGCCGACCGCGAAAGCGGCCGGGTCGCGAGAAGTTGCCGTTCCGCCGCGCACCGCCCGGCGGAACGGTGCGAACCTCCCCCTCACCTGGGACTCCCGCGACACTCATGGGGCACTGCCACCACCTGGGGGTGCCGACGTAACGTGTTCCCCACACACGTGGAAAGCGAGGCAAGCACCGATGCCCGAGCAGAGCCCGCTCGATCTGGCCGAAGGCGATCCCTTCGGCCCGCACAACCTCCCGTACGGCGTCTTCACCACGGCCGACGAGCCGGATCGCCGGCGGCTCGGCGTCCGCATCGGAAACCATGTCCTCGACGCCGGGGCCGCGGCTCATGCCCTCGGCTCCCCGTACGCAGCGCTGCTGGCGCAGCCCACCCTCAATCCGCTGCTGGCGGCGGGCCGGACCGCATGGCGCGATGTGCGGCGTGCGCTGACCGCGTGGGTCTCGGTGCCCGCGCACCGGCCCGACATAGAGCCCCTGCTGCACCCGCTGGGCTCGGTGACGCTGCACCTTCCGTACGAGGTCGCCGACTACGTCGACTTCTACGCGAGCGAGCACCACGCCACCAACGTGGGCAGGATCTTCCGCCCGGACGGCGACGCGCTCACCCCCAACTGGAAGCATCTGCCGATCGGTTACCACGGCAGGTCCGGCACGATCGTCGTCTCCGGCACGGAAGTGACGCGCCCCCACGGGCAGCGCAAGGCCCCGTCCGACGCGGCTCCCGTCTTCGGCCCGTCCGTGAAGCTCGACATCGAGGCCGAGGTCGGCTTCGTCGTCGGCACCCCTTCCGAGCGGGGCACACCGGTCGCCCTCGGGGACTTCCGCGACCATGTCTTCGGGCTCTTCCTCCTCAACGACTGGTCGGCGCGCGACATCCAGGCCTGGGAGTACGTGCCGCTCGGCCCGTTCCTCGGCAAGTCCTTCGCCACCTCCGTCTCCGCCTGGGTGACCCCGCTGGAGGCCCTGGACGCCGCGCGGACCGACCCGCCCGCCCGGGACGTCGACCTGCTCCCGTATCTCGACGACTCCGCCGACGAGGAGCCGGGCGGCTTCGACGTACACATCACGGTGTCGATCAACGGCGAGGCCGTCGCCGAGCCGCCGTTCGCGAGCATGTACTGGACAGCCGCCCAGCAGCTCGCCCATATGACGGTCAACGGCGCCTCGCTGCGCACCGGTGACGTCTTCGGCTCCGGCACCGTCAGCGGCCCGGAGGTCCAGCAGCGCGGCTCGCTGCTCGAACTCACCTGGAACGGACGGGACGCCCTCGAGCTGACCGGCGGCAAGCGCACCTTCCTGGAGGACGGCGACGAGGTGACCATGACCGCCTGGGCCCCCGGCCCCGACGGCGTACGCGTCGGACTCGGCGAGGTCACCGGACGGATCGCTCCCTCGGCATGACCCGCACGGTCCGGGGTCTCGTCACACCCGCGTCCCTGGGACTGCTCCTCGCCGGCTGCTCGGACACGCCGAGCCCGGCGGAGCGGTACCGGGAGGGCTACCGCTACGGCCGCGACGAGATCCCGGACGGCCATGTGGACGATGCCACCTCCCCGGCCGACACGGCCGGGGAGGCCGGGGCGGACGCGGAGTGCGGCGAGCACGCAGAGACCGACGGGATCGAACCCTTCCCGCCCTCCGAGGCGTGGACGGCGGGCTGCCGGGACGGGGCCCGCGGCCTGCCGCCGTCGTGGGACTGAGTGGCAGATCTTCGACTCTCCGCCCTGAACATGCAGGTCAACGCGTTGCTGCCGGGTGCTCAGGTGGCGCAATACTGTGGCAACACCATTGTGCGGAAAGCGTCGGTATGGTCCCTCGCATGCCAGCCGAACGCCTCCGTGAGCACACCGTGCCCCTCGCCGCCGCACGCCGGCGACGGCTGCGCGCGGACCAGGCACGGCAGCTCGCCGACCTGCTGCGCCACCAGGCGCGCACGGGCGGGTTCCCCAGTGGTGTACTGCCGCTGGAGGGCGCGATCGGCGAGGAGTACCGGGTATCGCGCAACACCGTCCGGCAGGCACTCGACCTGCTGCGCACGGAAGGACTGATCGAACGGCAGCCGGGCGTCGGCACGGTCGTGGTGTCCGAGAAGTACCCGCACGGCCTCAACCGACTGCAGGGTCTCGCCGAGACCCTGCGCGAACACGGCGACGTCACCAACGAAGTCCGTACCGTCGGCCCCGTCACCGCGCCCGCACCCGTGGCCCGGCGACTCCGCCTCCCGGAGCACGCCGACGTGCTCTACATCGAACGGCTGCGCCTGCTGGGCGGGCTGCCGCTCTCCCTCGACCTCACCTACATCCCGATGGACATCGGTGCCGACCTGATCGGCTGCGACCTGGAGAACACCGATGTCTTCCGGCTGCTGGAATCCCTGACCGGACAGCCGCTCGGCACCGCCGAGATCACACTCGAGGCCGTCAACGCCGACGCGCACTCGGCGAACGTGCTCCAGGCACCGCGCGGCGCCGCCGTGCTGATGCTGGAGCGGCTCACCCATCTCGCCGACGGGCGCCCCGTCGACCTGGAGTTCATCCGCTTCCGCGGCGACCGCATCACGATGAGCGGTCTGCTGCACCGCTCCTGCTGACCCCCGAGCTCCCTTCCGTACCGCTCTTACTGGAGACAGCCATGCCTTTGGCGCCCCAGCGGGCCGACGTGCCCGTGACCATCGACGAGTCGAAGTGCATCGACGGCTGCACCCTGTGCGTCGACATGTGCCCGCTCGACTCACTCGCCATCCACCAGGACAACGGCAAGGCGTACATGCACGTCGACGAGTGCTGGTACTGCGGCCCGTGCGCCGCCCGCTGTCCCACCGGCGCGGTCACGGTCAACATGCCCTATCTGCTCAGGTGAGAGGTCCCACCCCATGTCGCGCAAGACCATTGCCCTGCTCGTCACCACCGCCGCCCTGCTCCCCCTGGCCGGCTGCGGCGGGGACGCGGACGCCGGCGGCTCCCGCACCGTCACGGTGACCGTCGGCTACCAGTCCAAGACCATCAACACCGTCACCGCCGGCACGCTGCTGCGTTCCCTCGGCTACTTCGAGGAGGAGTTGAAGAAGCGCGGCACGCGGGACGGCGTCACCTACAAGGTGGAGTGGCAGGACTACGCCACCGGTGCGCCGATCACCGCGCAGATGACCGCCGGAAAGATCGACATCGGTTCGATGGGCGACTTCCCGCTGCTGATCAACGCCGCCCGGGGCAAGCAGCTGAACCGGCCGACCCACCTGGTCTCCGTCACCGGCTACAACCTGCGCGGCGGCCTCAACACCATCGTCACGGCCCCCGCTTCGAAGCTCGCCTCTCTGAAGGACCTGCGCGGCCGCAAGGTCTCGACGAGTGTCGGCTCCGCGGCCGACGGCACGCTCGTACGGGCCCTCCAGCGCGCCGGGATCGACCCGCAGAACGACATCCGCAAGCTCAACCAGCAGCCCGCGGTAGGGGCGTCGGCGCTCCAGTCCGGCAGCGCGGACGCGCTCTCGCAGTTCGTGGCGTGGCCGGGACTGCTGACCTTCCAGGGCCGGGCGAAGGCGCTGTACGACGGTGCCGAGCTCAACCTGCCCACGTTCCACGGGGTCACCGTGCGCGAGGACTTCGCCGAGAAGCGTCCGGCGGTGCTGGAGGACTTCCTGCGCGCACAGATCAGAGCCACCGACTATCTGCACAAGAAGCCGGTTCAGGCCGCCGAGTCGGTCGCGAAGGCGACCGGGCTGCCGGCCGAGGTCGTCTACCTCTACAACGGCGCGAACGGCATCGCCACCTTCGACCCGTCCGTGAAGGCCGAGCTGGTCGCGGCGCTGAAGAAGGACGTGCCGGTGCTGAAGTCGGCGAAGCTGGTGGGCGACGTGGACGTGGACGACTTCGTCGACGAGCGCCATGTGAAGCGGGCGTACGGCTCGGGCTACGAGAAGGCTGTGGCCACCAAGGCCGGTGCCGCCCGTGCCGAGCTCTGGCTGAAGGACGGCACCACCACGGCCTTCGACTCCCCCGCGGCGCTGCTCGCCCGGGTCGCCGCCGACCCCGACAAGGTGCGCGCCGCGTATGTCCCGGACGCCACGACCGGCACGCTCTGGTTCGCCGACAAGGCGGTGTGGGTGGCGGACGGCACGAAGCTGCTGCCCTTCGTCACCCCGTCCGCCGCAGCGGCCTACGAGGCCGGCCACACCGGTGCCCGGACCGTCCCGTACACCGAAGCGCTGAAGCAGGCGTCATGACACCCCGGCATGCGCTGCGGGTGGCGTCCCTCGCCGGCGCGCTGGGGCTGTGGCAGCTGCTGACCTCGCTGGACGTCAATCTGTGGCTGCGCTTCGAGCAGTTCCCGACGGTCACGGACATCGCCCGTACCTTCGGGCAGCGCGCCGGCAGCGGCCCGTACTGGCAGGACCTGACCGACAGCCTCACCCGTATCGTCACCGGCTTCTCGCTGGCGTCGGTGGCGGGTGTGGCGGTCGGCACGGCGATCGCCAGGTCGCGTCTCGCGGCGGACCTGCTGGGCCCGATTCTCGAGGTGCTGCGCCCCATCCCGGCGATCGCCCTGGTCCCGGTGGCGATCCTGCTCTTCCCCAGCAATGAGCAGGGCATCGTGTTCATCACCTTCACCGCGGCGTTCTTCCCGGTCATGGTCTCCACCCGGCACGCGGTGCGCGCGCTGACCCCGGTCTGGGAGGAGGCGGTCCTCACGATGGGCGGCAGCCGGTGGCGCGTACTCGGCTCGGTGGTACTGCCGGGGGCGCTGCCGGGCATCTTCGGCGGACTGTCGGTGGGCATCGGCGTCTCGTGGATCTGTGTGATCTCGGCGGAGATGATCTCCGGTGAGTACGGGGTGGGTTACCGCACCTGGCAGGACTACACGGTCGTGGACTACCCGGGCGTGTTCGTCGGGATGGCGACGATCGGCCTGCTGGGCTGGCTGACGTCGACGGCGGTGGAGCTGCTGGGGCGACGGCTGACGAGGTGGCTGCCGCGTACGGAGTCGGCCCCACCGGGCCGGGTCGCGCCCCGCCGCGGGGGGCCGGCGCGCGAGCGGGTGCCGGCGGGGACATGAGGTGCGCCTGCGGCGGGCGTTGTTCCCCTACGGCCTGGCGGCCGTAGGGGAAGGGCGGGCAGGGGAGAGCCCGCCGCAGGCCCCAACACCCGCACCCACCCCATTCCTGGTCCCACCCCACCCCGCTCCACTCAACTCCACTCCACTCCACTCCAAGGAGGCGTAGACCGATGACCACACCCCCCGACACCACCCTCGCCCCCGTCGTCGCCCCACTCCGTGGAACCCGGCTCACCCTGCGCGGGGCGACGCTCGGGCGGCCCGGGGCGCCCGTGCTCGACGGGGTCGACCTCGATGTCGTACCGGGCGAGATCCTCGCCGTCGTCGGGCCGTCCGGCTGCGGAAAGTCGACCCTGCTGCGCACCCTCGCCGGGCTGCTCCCCTCCCTCGGCGGCGACGTGACGCAGGACGGCGAGAACATCACCGCCCCCCGCGCCGACCGGGCGCTGATCTTCCAGGACGACGCCCTGCTGCCGTGGCGCAGCGTCCGCGCCAACGTGGAACTCCCCCTCGCCATCAGGGGTGTTACCCGTGCGGCACGGCGGGCCGTCGCCGAAAGCTGGCTGGAGCGAGTGGGACTCGCCGGGCACAGTGCGAAGTTCCCGCACCGGATCTCCGGCGGGCAGCGCCAGCGCGTCCAGCTCGCCCGGGCGCTCGCGGGCGAGCCGCGGGCCGTGCTGATGGACGAGCCCTTCGGCGCGCTGGACGCCCAGACCCGCGCCGGTATGCAGCAGTTGCTCGTCGACGTGCTGCGCGGCACCGGCGCGACCGTCGTCTTCGTCACGCACGACGTGGACGAGGCGCTCTTCCTCGGCGACCGGATCGCACTCCTCGGCACCGATCGCGTCCTCGACGTACCGCGCCCGCGCGACCGCGAGGCCCATGGCGACCCGGCCACCGTCGCCCTGCGCCGTACCGTCCTCGAATCCCTCGGCACCTGAGAGGCCTGCACCATGGACATCCCCTCCCTCGCGGACGCCGACGAGCTCTCCTGCGACGTCCTCGTCATCGGCGGCGGCACGGCCGGGACGATGGCCGCGCTGACCGCCGCCGAGCACGGCGCCAACGTCCTCCTCCTGGAGAAGGCACATGTGCGTCACTCGGGCGCACTCGCCATGGGCATGGACGGCGTCAACAACGCCGTCATCCCCGGCCGCGCCGAGCCCGACGACTATGTCGCCGAGATCACCCGTGCCAACGACGGCATCGTCGACCAGTCGACCGTCCGCCAGACCGCGACCCGCGGTTTCGCGATGGTGCGGCGCCTGGAGTCGTACGGCGTGAAGTTCGAGAAGGACGAGCACGGCGAGTACGCGGTCCGCCAGGTGCACCGCTCCGGCTCGTACGTGCTGCCCATGCCCGAGGGCAAGGACGTCAAGAAGGTCCTCTACCGGCAGCTGCGGCGCCGCGAGATGCGCGAGCGCATCCGGATCGAGAACCGGGTCATGCCGGTGCGCGTGCTGACGGCGGACGGGCGCGCGGTGGGGGCCGCCGGGTTCAACACCCGTACGGGCGCGTTCGTGACCGTACGGGCGGGTGCGGTGATCCTCGCGACCGGGGCGGCCGGGCGGCTCGGGCTGCCCGCGTCCGGCTATCTGTACGGCACGTACGAGAACCCCACCAACGCCGGTGACGGCTATGCGATGGCCTACCACGCGGGCGCCGAACTCACCGGGATCGAGTGCTTCCAGATCAATCCGCTGATCAAGGACTACAACGGCCCGGCCTGCGCGTACGTCGCCAACCCCTTCGGCGGCTACCAGGTCAACCGGCACGGTGAGCGTTTCGTCGACTCCGACTACTGGTCCGGTCAGATGATGGCGGAGTTCGCCGCCGAACTCGCCTCCGACCGCGGCCCGGTCTACCTCAAGCTCAGCCACCTCCCCGAGGAGTCGGTGGCGGCGCTGGAATCGATCCTGCACACGACCGAGCGGCCCACCCGCGGCACCTTCCACGCCAACCGCGGCCACGACTACCGCACCCACGACATCGAGATGCACATCTCGGAGATCGGCCTGTGCGGCGGCCATTCGGCCTCCGGCGTACGGGTCGACGACCACGCCCGCACCACCGTGCCCCGGCTGTACGCGGCCGGGGATCTGGCCTGCGTCCCGCACAACTACATGATCGGCGCCTTCGTCTTCGGCGATCTGGCGGGCGAGGACGCGGCCCGGTACCGGGCATGGGAAGGAGAGCTGCCGGCCGAGCAGCTGCGCGACGCGCATGAGTTGATCTACCGGCCCCTGCACAACCCGGACGGTCCGCCGCAGCCGCAGGTGGAGTACAAGCTGCGCCGCTTCGTGAACGACTACGTGGCGCCCCCGAAGAGCGGGGCCCGGCTCTCCCTCGCCGTGGAGCACTTCGAGCGGATGCGCACGGAGATCGCCGCGATGGGCGCCACCACCGCGCACGAGCTGATGCGCTGCGCCGAGGTGAGCTTCATCCGGGACTGCGCCGAGATGGCGGCCCGCTCGTCGCTGGCACGGACGGAGTCCCGCTGGGGTCTGTACCACGAACGTACGGATCACCCGCAGCGCGATGACGAGGACTGGCTGCACCACCTCGATCTGCGCAAGTCCGCTTCCGGGACGATGGAGTTCACGGCCCGTCCGGTCGCCCCCTATCTCGTCCCGGTCGAGGAGTTCACCCCGGTCGGCGGCCCGTCCCGGCATCTCGGCGAGGTCCGCCTCGAGCAGGTCGCGACGGCCGGCGCGCGCGAGGTCGCGCCGACCGGCTCCGGTATCGCCGCGCCCGTACGTCCCGAGGCGCAGGCCGCGACCGCATCTCCGCGCATCCTGGAGCTGGTGGCCCTCGCCGACGAACAGCCCGAACTGGACGCCGTTGTGCCCTACTTGGCCGACGCCGACCCGGCGGTCCGCCGGGCGGCGGTCGCCACGCTCACGGAGACCACCCCGAACGGCACCGGCCCCGCGTTGGCCGGGGCGCTCGCGGACCCGGACCAGGGTGTGCGGACAGCGGCCGCCGACTCGCTGCGCGAGCTGGTCGAGACACTGCCACCGGAGCCTGCGCTGCGGGAACTGCTCGTGGCCGCCCTCTCCTCCAGCGACCCGGCGGTCCGCACGGCCGCGCTCGATGTGCTGCGCGCCCTGCGGCTGGCGGAGTCCGCCGTCTACTCACCTGCCCTCGGGGACCCGGACATCGGCGTACGGATCGCAGCCGTTCGCGCCCTGGTCTCGGTCGATGCCGTCGACCCGCTGGAGACGGCGGCGGCCGACCCGGCCCGCGAGGTCCGCGTCGCGACGGCGAAGGGTCTGGCGGCGGTCACGGACCCGCGCGTGCTCGCACCGCTCACGCTGCTGGTCCGCGACGACGACGTCCTGGTGCGGGCGGCCGCCTTCGAGGCGCTCGGCACCACGGGGTGCCCCCCGGAGCTCACGGAGCCGGCGGTGGCGGGACTGGCGGACGCGGCTTGGCAGGTCCGGGCCGGAGCGGCCATCGCCCTGCGCGGCGCAGCCTCCGAGGTGGCGGTTCCTGCCCTGGCGAAGACGCTCGACGACCCGAACGCCGATGTGCGCAAGGCGGCGGTGCTCGCCCTGCTGCGCCACACGGCCGACGAGGCCGCCCGCGCCGCTCTGGCGACCGCCACCAGCGACCCGGACGCGGATGTTCGGGCGTACGCGGGGCGGGTCGGCACGACGTGACGCGTGCACACGTGCACGGGGCCGGCAGGAAGGAAGCGGCCGCTCCCCACGCTCGACGGCCGAGGTCCGGCGCCCGGAAGGACGCCGGACCTCGGCCGTCGTTTGCGCTTGACGCACCGCGAGGCGGCGCTACCGCACGAACACCCCCGCCTGGCCGGCCAGGTCCAGGAAGTACTGCGGCGCGACACCGAGCACCAGCGTCACCGCGACACCGACCCCGATCGTCGTCATGGTCAGCGGCGACGGCACGGCGACCGTCGGACCCTCCGGCTTGGGCTCGCTGAAGAACATCAGCACGATGACCCGGATGTAGAAGAACGCGGCGATCGCCGACGAGACCACACCCACCACGACCAGCGCACCCGCGCCGCCTTCCGCCGCCGCCTTGAAGACCGCGAACTTTCCGGAAAAACCGGAGGTCAGCGGAATGCCGGCGAAGGCGAGCAGAAACACGGCGAACACCGCGGCCACCAGCGGCGAACGCCGCCCGAGACCGGCCCACTTGGACAGATGCGTCGCCTCGCCGCCCGCGTCGCGGACCAGGGTGACGACCGCGAAGGCGCCGATCGTCACGAACGAGTAGGCGGCCAGGTAGAACAGCACGGACGAGATGCCCTCGGGCGTGGTCGCGATGACACCGGCGAGGATGAAGCCTGCGTGCGCGATCGAGGAGTACGCCAGCAGCCGCTTGATGTCGGTCTGGGTGATGGCGACGATCGAACCACCCAGCATCGTGACGATGGCGATGGCCCACATCACCGGCCGCCAGTCCCAGCTCAGGCCCGGCAGCACCACATAGAGCAGCCGCAGCAGCGCACCGAACGCAGCCACCTTGGTGGCCGCGGCCATGAAGCCGGTGACCGGGGTCGGCGCGCCCTGGTAGACGTCGGGCGTCCACATGTGGAACGGCACCGCGCCGACCTTGAACAGCAGACCCGTCAGGATCATCGCGCCGCCGATCAGCAGCAGCGCGTCGTTCCCCATGGTGTTGGCGAGCGCCGGGTCGATCGTGCGGACGCTGCCGTCGACGACATCGGCGATCTGCGCGTAGGAGACCGAGCCCGCGTACCCGTACAGCAGCGCGATGCCGAAGAGCAGGAACGCGGAGGAGAAGGCACCGAGCAGGAAGTACTTCACCGCCGCCTCCTGCGACATCAGCCGCTTGCGGCGGGCCAGCGCGCACAGGAGGTAGAGGGGCAGCGAGAAGACCTCCAGCGCCACGAAGAGCGTCAGCAGATCGTTGGCGGCGGGGAAGACCAGCATGCCGGTGATCGCGAACAGGGCGATCGGGAACACCTCGGTGGTGGTGAACCCGGCCTTGACCGCGGCCTTCTCGGAGTCGCTGCCCGGCACGGCGGCCGCTTCGGCGGCGAAGGAGTCGACGCGGTTGCCGTGTGCCTCGGGGTCGAGCCGGCGCTCGGCGAAGGTGAACACCGCGACCAGCGAGGCCAGCAGGATCGTGCCCTGCAGGAACAGCGCCGGACCGTCGACCGCGATCGCGCCCATCGCGGCGATGCGCGCCTTCGTGGTGCCGTACCCGCCGGCGGCGAGGGCCACGACCGCGGCGAACGCGGCGGCGAGGGCGACAACGGCGAGGAACACCTGCGTGTGGTACCGGGCCTTGCGCGGTACGAAGGCTTCCACGAGCACGCCCACGATGGCCGCGCCGACGACGATCAGCGCGGGTGCCAGTTGGGCGTACTCGATGTGCGGCGTGGGGATCTTGCCGATCGGCTCGACCGCCGCCGTCGTCCACAGGCTGTGGACAGCTGTAGCGCTCACTTGGCCGCCTCCACCTCGGGCTGGGGGTCCTTCTTCTGGACGTCGGACATCGTGTGCTCCACCGCCGGGTTGATGATCTCGGTCAGTGGCTTGGGGTACACACCGAGGAAGAGCAGCAGCGCGATCAGCGGCGCGACGACCACCAGCTCGCGTGTCCTGAGGTCCGGCATCTTGCTCACCTCGGCCTTCACCGGGCCCGTCATCGTCCGCTGGTACAGGACGAGGGTGTAGAGCGCGGCGAGCACGATGCCGAAGGTGGCGATGATCCCGGCCACCGGATAGCGCGTGAACGTGCCGACCAGTACCAGGAATTCACTGACGAAGGGCGCGAGGCCCGGCAGCGAGAGCGTGGCCAGACCGCCGATCAGGAACGTGCCCGCGAGGACGGGGGCGACCTTCTGCACACCTCCGTAGTCGGCGATGAGGCGCGAACCGCGGCGCGAGATCAGGAAGCCCGCCACCAGCATCAGCGCGGCGGTGGAGATCCCGTGGTTGACCATGTACAGCGTCGCGCCCGACTGGCCCTGACTGGTCATCGCGAAGATGCCCAGGATGATGAAACCGAAGTGCGAGATCGACGCGTAGGCGACCAGGCGCTTGATGTCGCGCTGGCCCACCGCGAGGAGCGCGCCGTAGACGATGCTGATCAGGGCCAGCACCACGATGACGGGCGTGGCCCACTTGGACGCCTCCGGGAAGAGCTGGAGGCAGAAGCGCAGCATCGCGAAGGTGCCGACCTTGTCCACGACCGCGGTGATCAGTACGGCGACCGGGGCCGTCGCCTCACCCATGGCGTTGGGCAGCCAGGTGTGCAGCGGCCACAGCGGCGCCTTGATCGCGAAGGCGAAGAAGAAGCCGAGGAACAGCAGCCGCTCGGTGGTGGTCGCCATCTCCAGCGAGCCGGACGCCCGGGCCTCGGCGATCTCGGTGAGCGAGAAGCTCCCCGCGACCACGTAGAGGCCGATGACGGCGGCCAGCATGATCAGTCCGCCGACCAGGTTGTAGAGCAGGAACTTCACGGCCGCGTACGAACGCTGGGCCGCCGCGTTCTCGTCGCTGCCCGCGTGGGCGCGGTCGCCGAAGCCGCCGATGAGGAAGTACATCGGGATGAGCATGGCCTCGAACAGGATGTAGAAGAGGAAGACGTCGGTGGCCTCGAAGGAGAGGATCACCATCGCCTCGACCATCAGGATCAGGGCGAAGAAGCCCTGGGTCGGCCGCCAGCGTGAGCTCTTCGTCTCCAGGGGGTCGGCATCGTGCCAGCCGGCGAGGATGACGAAGGGAACGAGCAACGCGGTGAGCGCCAGCAGCGACACCCCGATGCCGTCCACGCCCAGTTCGTACCGGACTCCGAAGTCCTTGATCCAGGCATGGGATTCGGTGAGCTGGTAACGGTCGCCGCCGGGCTCGAACCGTACGAGCACGATCGCGGCGAGCACAAGGGTGGCCAGCGAGACGAGCAGCGCGAGCCACTTCGCTGCCGTTCTCCGGGCGGCGGGCACGGCGGCGGTGGCGATCGCACCGAGCGCCGGCAGCGCCGCCGTGGCCGTCAGGATCGGGAAACTGGACATAGGCTCAGACCGCCCTCATCAGCAGGGTCGCGGCGATCAGGATCGCCGTACCGCCGAACATCGAGACCGCGTAACTGCGGGCGTAGCCGTTCTGCAGCTTGCGCAGGCGGCCCGAGAGCCCGCCGACCGAGGCGGCCGTGCCGTTGACAACTCCGTCGACCAGTGTGTGGTCGACATACACCAGGGAGCGGGTGAGGTGCTCGCCGCCGCGGACCAGGACCACATGGTTGAAGTCGTCCTGGAGCAGGTCGCGGCGGGCGGCCCGGGTGAGCAGCGAGCCGCGCGGTGCGGTGACCGGGACCGGTCGGCGCCCGTACTGCGCGTAGGCGAGCGCGACGCCGATGACCATCACCGCAACGGTCGCGCCGGTGATCGCGCCCGCGCTGATCGGCGGGTGACCGTGGTCGAAGCTCGTGACCGGCTTCAGCCAGTTCACGAAGGCTTCGTGCCATGAGAACAGCCCGCCCGCGAAGACCGAACCGAAGGCGAGCACGATCATCGGCACCGTCATCGTCCTTGGCGACTCGTGCGGATGCGGCATCTCGCCCTTCTCGTCCTGCTGCCAGCGCTTCTCGCCGAAGAAGGTCATCAGCATCACGCGCGTCATGTAGTACGCGGTGATCGCGGCGCCGAGGAGCGTGACCGCGCCGAGGATCCAGCCCTCGGTGCCACCCTTGGCGAACGCCGCCTCGATGATCTTGTCCTTGGAGAAGAAGCCGGACAGACCCGGGAATCCGATGATCGCGAGATAGCCGAGACCGAACGTGACGAAGGTGATGGGCATGAACTTCCTCAGGCCCCCGTACTTCCGCATGTCGACCTCGTCGTTCATGCCGTGCATGACCGAGCCGGCGCCGAGGAAGAGTCCGGCCTTGAAGAAGCCGTGTGTCACCAGGTGCATGATCGCGAAGGCGTAGCCGATGGGGCCGAGGCCCGCGGCCAGGATCATGTAGCCGATCTGCGACATCGTCGAACCGGCCAGTGCCTTCTTGATGTCGTCCTTCGCGCAACCGACGATCGCACCGAAGAGGAGCGTGACCGCGCCGACGACGGTGACGACGAGCTGGGCGTCGGGTGAGGCGTTGAAGATCGCGCCGGAGCGGACGATCAGGTAGACACCAGCGGTCACCATGGTCGCCGCGTGGATCAGGGCCGAGACCGGGGTCGGGCCCTCCATCGCGTCACCGAGCCAGGACTGCAGCGGGACCTGTGCGGACTTGCCGCACGCCGCGAGCAGCAGCATCAGAGCGAGGGCCGTCAGCGTGCCCTCACCGGTCTCCCCCACGGCCCCGAGGACCGGCCCGAAGGCGAAGGTCCCGAAGGTCGTGAACATCAGCATGATCGCGATCGACAGGCCCATGTCGCCGACCCGGTTGACCAGGAAGGCCTTCTTCGCGGCGGTCGCCGCGCTGGGCTTGTGCTGCCAGAACCCGATGAGCAGGTAGGAGGCGAGACCGACGCCCTCCCAGCCCACGTACAGCAGCAGGTAGTTGTCGGCGAGGACCAACAGCAGCATCGCCGCGAGGAACAGGTTCAGATAGCCGAAGAAGCGGCGGCGGCGCTCGTCGTGCTCCATGTACCCGACCGAGTACAGGTGGATGAGCGAGCCGACACCGGTGATCAGCAGGACGAACGTCATCGACAGCTGGTCGAGCTGGAAGGCGACGTCCGCCTGGAATCCCTCGACGGGGATCCAGGTGTACAGCATCTGGTGCAGGGTGCGTTCGTCCGCGCCCTTGCCCAGCATGTCCGCGAACAGCACCACGCCGATGACGAAGGACGCGGCGGCGAGCAGTGTGCCGACCCAGTGGCCGACGCGGTCGAGCCGGCGTCCGCCGCACAGCAGGACCGCTGCTCCGAGCAGAGGCGCCGCGATGAGCAGCGCGATCAGGTTCTCCACGATTCAGCGACCCCTTACAGCTTCATCAGGCTGGCGTCGTCGACCGAGGCCGAGTGGCGGGAACGGAACAGCGACACGATGATCGCGAGCCCGACCACGACCTCCGCGGCGGCGACGACCATCGTGAAGAACGCGATGATCTGGCCGTCGAGATTGCCGTGCATGCGGGAAAAGGCGACGAACGCGAGGTTGCAGGCGTTGAGCATCAGCTCGATGCACATGAAGAGGATGATCGCGTTCCGCCGGATCAGCACTCCGGCCGCGCCGATGGTGAACAGCAGGGCCGCGAGATAGAGGTAGTTGACCGGATTCACCGCTTGGCCTCCTCATTGTCCCGGTCCCGTCCGAGCCGCGCCTCGGAGCGCTGCTCGAGCGCTTTGAGGTCGTTGAGCGCGTCGGTGGACACATCGCGGATCTGGCCGCGATCGCGGAGCGTCTTGCTGACAGTGAGCTGGGACGACGTGCCGTCCGGCAGCAGGCCGGGGATGTCCACCGCGTTGTGCCGGGCGTAGACGCCGGGGGCGGGCAGCGGGGGCACCTGCCTGCCTTCCCGTACGCGCTGCTCCGACATCTCGCGCTGGGTCCTGGCCCGCTCCGTGCGCTCCCGGTGGGTGAGCACCATTGCGCCGACGGCAGCGGTGATCAGCAGCGCGCCCGTGATCTCGAAGGCGAAGACGTACTTGGTGAAGATGAGCCGGGCGAGGCCCTCGACGTTGCCGCCGTTCGCGGTATTGGCGACGCCCAGTCCGTTGAAGTGGTTCAAAGAGGCGTGGGAGATGCCCGCGATCAGCAGCACGCCGAAGCCGAGCCCGCAGACAACGGCCCACCAGCGCTGGCCCTTCAGCGTCTCCTTGAGCGAGTCGGCGGCGGTGACACCGACCAGCATGACAACGAAGAGGAACAGCATCATGATCGCGCCGGTGTAGACGATGACCTGCACGACGCCGAGGAAGTACGCCCCGTTGGCGAGGTAGAAGACCGCCAGGACGATCATGGTTCCGGCGAGGCACAGCGCACTGTGCACGGCCCGCTTCATCAGGATCGTGCCCAGCGCCCCGATGACCGCGACAGTGCCGAGCACCCAGAACTGGACGGCCTCGCCCGTCGAAGTGGCCGATGCGGCAAGGGCGTTCATACGTCCGCCTCCTCGCCCTTGTCGGCCTTGGAGACGGCGACCTGCTGGACCGTGCCGGGCGCGGCCTCGGTGACCAGACCCCGGTAGTAGTCCTGCTCGTCCATACCGGGGAAGATCGAGTGCGGGGAGTCGACCATGCCCTCCTCCAGGCCGGCGAGCAGCTGCTCCTTGGTGTAGATGAGGTTCTCGCGGCTGCTGTCGGCCAGCTCGAAGTCATTGGTCATCGTCAGCGCGCGCGTCGGACAGGCCTCGATGCACAGGCCGCACAGAATGCAGCGGGCGTAGTTGATCTGGTAGACGCGGCCGTACCGCTCGCCCGGGGAGTAGCGCTCCTCGTCGGTGTTCTCCGCGCCTTCCACATAGATCGCGTCCGCCGGACAGGCCCAGGCGCACAGCTCGCAGCCGATGCACTTCTCGAGCCCGTCCGGATGGCGGTTCAGCTGGTGCCGGCCGTGGAAGCGCGGCGCCGTGACCTTCTGCTGCTCCGGATACTGCTCGGTCAGCCGCTTCTTGAACATGGCCTTGAAGGTCACGCCGAAGCCGGCAACCGGATTCTGGAACTTCTCGGATTCCTCAGACACCGTCAGCCTCCTTTCCGTCACGAGGACCATCACTGTCAGCATTGGGTCCGCCACTGACAATCAGCTCGCGGTCACTGCGCGGGCGCCTGCGCGGCACCTGCGGCAATTCCTGCCCGGGCAGCGGCGGTACGGGGAAGCCGCCCGCCATCGGGTCGAAGGCCGGGGGCTCCGGCTTGGCCGCCTCGGCCTCCTTCTCCTTCTTGCCGCGGAAGATGTCTGCCACGAAGGAGAGCAGCAGCACGGCGATCACCCCGCCGCCGACGTACAGCACGATCTGCTGGAAGTCGTAGTTCTCGTTCCGCAGCGCCCGCACGGTGGCGACCAGCATCAACCAGACCACCGAGACCGGGATGAGGACCTTCCAGCCGAGCTTCATCAGCTGGTCGTAGCGCACCCGGGGCAGCGTGCCGCGCAGCCAGATGAAGAAGAACAGCAGCACCTGGACCTTGAGGACGAACCAGAGCATCGGCCACCAGCCGTGGTTCGCGCCCTCCCAGAAGGTGGAGAGGGGGTACGGAGCCCGCCACCCGCCGAGGAAGAGGGTGACCGAGACGGCGGAGACGGTGACCATGTTGACGTACTCGGCCAGCATGAACATCGCGAACTTGATCGAGCTGTACTCGGTGTTGAAGCCGCCGACCAGGTCGCCCTCGGACTCCGGCATGTCGAACGGGGCACGGTTTGTCTCACCGACCATCGTGACCACGTAGATGATGAACGAGACCGGCAGCAGCACGATGAACCAGCGGTCCGCCTGCGCCTCCACGATCGCCGAGGTCGACATCGACCCGGAGTAGAGGAAGACCGAGGCGAAGGCCGCGCCCATCGCGATCTCGTACGAGATCATCTGCGCGCACGAGCGCAGTCCGCCGAGCAGCGGGTACGTCGAGCCCGACGACCAGCCCGCCAGCACGATGCCGTAGATGCCGACCGAGGCGACCGCGAGGATGTAGAGCATCGCGATCGGCAGATCGGTCAGCTGCATCGTGGTGCGCTGGCCGAAGATCGAGATCTCGTTGCCCGCCGGTCCGAACGGGATCACGGCGATCGCCATGAACGCCGGGATGGCCGCGACGATCGGCGCGAGGACGTAGACGATCTTGTCCGCCCGCTTGACGATCAGATCTTCCTTGAGCATCAGCTTGATGCCGTCGGCGAGCGACTGCAGCATGCCCCAGGGACCGTGCCGGTTGGGGCCGATGCGCAGCTGCATCCAGGCCACCACCTTGCGCTCCCACACGATGGAGAACAGCACGGTGATCATCAGGAAGGCGAAGCAGAACACGGCCTTGACGAGAACGAGCCACCACGGGTCGCGCCCGAACATGGACAGGTCCTCGAGCGCGAGGACGCTGCGCTGGGCTTCGGCGACATGAGCCAGGGTGATCATGCACGCACCTCCGATGCGGGGGCGGCCGGTGCAGCGCCCGGCAGGACGGCGTGGGCTGGAAGCGCGCTCGGCCACCCGGGTTCGTGCCTGGGCGCGGACCCGGGTCGGCGGGAGACTCCTCGGACGGTCATGACTCCACCTCCGGTGTCGCCTCGACTGCCTCCGGCTCGGCGGCCGGACCGATGCGAACCAGTTGGCCGGGTGTCGCCCCGGTGTCGGCGGCGACCCCACCGCCGACGGAGTTCAGCGGCAGCCAGACCACCCGGTCGGGCATCTCGCTCACCTGGAGCGGCAGCCGGACCGCGCCGGCGGGCCCTGAGATCTCCAGCTCGTCGCCGTCCTTGACGCCCGTCTCGGCCGCGGTCACCGCGGACAGCCGGGCCACCGCGGCGTGCCGGGTACCGGCCAGCGCCTCGTCGCCCTGCTGCAGCAGCCCCTGGTCGAGCAGCATCCGGTGACCGGCGAGCACCGCCTCGCCCTCGCCCGCGCGGGGCAGCGGCGGCGCGGTCCTGATCGGCTCGGAGGCACCGGCGTCCACCGTGCCGAGGGCATCGGAACCGTCCCAGTGGCCGAGCCGGTCCAGTTCAGCGCGTACGGACTTCAGATCTGGCAGCCCGAAGTGGATGTCGAGCGCGTCGGCGAGCATGTGCAGCACCCGCGCATCGGCCGGTGCGAGGCGCCGCGTCATCTGCTCGGGCTTGAGCGCCGCCTCGAACAGCCGCACCCTGCCTTCCCAGTTGAGGAAGGTGCCCGGCTTCTCGGCGACGGCGGCGACGGGGAAGACGACGTCCGCCCGCTCGGTGACCTCGCTCGACCGCAGCTCCAGTGAGACCAGGAAGCCCACCGAGTCGAGCGCTTCGCGGGCGCGCGCCGGGTCGGGCAGGTCGGCGACCTCGACGCCCGCGACCAGCAGCGCCGCCAGCTCGCCGGTGGCCGCCGCCTCGAGGATCTGGCCGGTGTCGCGGCCGTAGCGGTGCGGGAGTTCGCGTACCCGCCAGACCTCGGCGGTCTCCTCACGGGCCCGCGGGTCGGTGGCCGGGCGGCCCCCCGGAAGCAGCGACGGCAGCGCGCCCGCCTCGATCGCGCCGCGCTCACCGGCCCGCCGCGGGATCCACACCAGCTGGGCGCCGGTGGCGCTCGCCGTGCGTACGGCTGCGGTGAGTCCGCCGGGCACGGCCGCGAGCCGCTCGCCGACGAGGATCACCGCGCCGTCGGAGCGCAGCGCCTCGGCCGCCTCGGCGCCGACCTCGTCGAGGCCGACGCGGGAGGCGAGCGCGTCGAGCCACTCGGTCTCGGTGCCGGGGGCCGCGGGCAGCAGGGTGCCGCCCGCCTTCACCAGGCCACGGGTCGCGTGCGTGGCGAGGGCGAAGGTGCGCTGACCGTGCTTGCGGTGGGCCTTGCGCAGCCGCAGGAAGACGCCAGGTGCCTCCTCCTCGGACTCCAGGCCGGCGAGCAGCACCGCCGGGGCCTTCTCCAAGGTGCTGTACGTGACCCCGCTCGATCCCCCGGAGCCTTCGGCCCGGGAGGTGCTCCCGAGGTCCCGGCCCCGGCCGGCGACCCTGGCGGCCAGGAAGTCGGCCTCCTCGCTGCTGTGCACGCGCGCGCGGAAGTCGATGTCGTTCGTGTCGAGGGCGACGCGCGCGAACTTGGCGTACGCGTACGCGTCCTCGACGGTCAGCCGGCCGCCGGTGAGCACGCCGGCCCGGCCGCGGGCCGCGCTCAGCCCGCGGGCCGCCGCCTCCAGCGCCTCGGGCCAGCTCGCCTGCTCCAGCTCACCGGTCCCGGCGTTGCGCACCAGCGGAGTGGTCAGCCGGTCCCGCTGCTGCGCGTAACGGAAGCCGAAGCGCCCCTTGTCGCAGATCCACTCCTCGTTGACCTCGGGGTCCTCGGCGGCCAGCCGCCGCATGACCTTGCCGCGACGGTGGTCGGTACGGGTGGCACAGCCGCCCGCACAGTGCTCGCACACGCTCGGCGAGGAGATCAGATCGAAGGGGCGGGCGCGGAAGCGGTAGGCGGCCGAAGTCAGCGCGCCCACCGGGCAGATCTGAATGGTGTTCCCGGAGAAGTACGACTGGAACGGGTCGCCCTCGCCGGTGCCGACCTGCTGCAGCGCGCCCCGCTCGAGCAGCTCGATCATCGGGTCGCCGGCCACCTGGTTGGAGAACCGGGTGCAGCGCGCGCAGAGCACACAGCGCTCACGGTCCAGCAGCACCTGGGTGGAGATGTTGACCGGCTTCTCGTACGTCCGCTTCCTGCCCTCGAAGCGGGAGTCGGCCTGGCCGTGCGAGACGGCCTGGTTCTGCAGCGGGCACTCGCCGCCCTTGTCGCAGACCGGGCAGTCCAGCGGATGGTTGATCAGCAGCAGCTCCATCACGCCCTTCTGCGCCTTCTCGGCGACGGGCGAGGTGAGCTGCGACCTGACGACCATGCCGTCGGTGCAGGTGATGGTGCAGGACGCCATCGGCTTGCGCTGGCCCTCGACCTCGACGATGCACTGGCGGCAGGCGCCGGCCGGGTCGAGGAGGGGGTGGTCGCAGAACCGCGGGATCTCGATGCCGAGCAGTTCGGCGGCACGGATGACCAGCGTCCCCTTGGGGACGGAGATCTCGATGCCGTCGATGGTCAGCGAGACCAGGTCCTCGGGCGGTACCGCTGCCTCGCCGCTCCCGGAGGGAGCGCCAGTCGTCACAGTCATGCGTTCACCTCCGTGTGGGTGGCGTGCCGGTCCGCCCATACCGTGGACTTGGCCGGGTCGAAGGGGCAGCCCCTGCCCGTGATGTGCTGCTCGTACTCCTCGCGGAAGTACTTGAGCGAGGAGAAGATCGGCGAGGCGGCGCCGTCGCCGAGCGCGCAGAAGGACTTGCCGTTGATGTTGTCGGCGATGTCGTTCAGCTTGTCGAGGTCGGACATGACGCCCTTGCCGGCCTCGATGTCACGCAGCAACTGGACGAGCCAGTACGTGCCTTCACGGCACGGTGTGCACTTGCCGCAGGACTCGTGTGCGTAGAACTCGGTCCAGCGGGTGACGGCCCGCACCACGCACGTCGTCTCGTCGAAGCACTGCAGCGCCTTGGTGCCGAGCATCGACCCGGCCGCGCCCACGCCCTCGTAGTCCAGCGGGACATCGAGGTGCTCGTCGGTGAACATCGGGGTCGAGGAGCCGCCCGGCGTCCAGAACTTGAGCCGGTGGCCGGGGCGCATCCCGCCGCTCATGTCGAGCAGCTGGCGCAGGGTGATGCCGAGCGGGGCCTCGTACTGGCCGGGGCCCGCGACATGGCCGCTGAGCGAGTACAGCGTGAAGCCCGGGGACTTCTCGCTGCCCATCGACTTGAACCAGTCCTTGCCCTTGTTCAGGATCGCGGGAACGGACGCGATGGACTCCACGTTGTTCACCACAGTGGGGCACGCGTACAGACCGGCGACCGCGGGGAAGGGTGGACGCAGCCGGGGCTGGCCGCGGCGGCCTTCCAGGGAGTCCAGCAGCGCGGTCTCCTCACCGCAGATGTACGCGCCCGCGCCCGCGTGCACGGTCAGCTCGAGGTCGAGTCCGCTGCCCAGGATGTTCTTGCCGAGGTAGCCCGCCTCGTACGCCTCACGCACGGCCTCGTGCAGCCGCCGCAGTACGGGGACGACTTCACCGCGCAAATAGATGAAGGCGTGCTGGGACCGGATCGCGTAGCAGGCGATCACGATTCCCTCGATGAGGGAGTGCGGGTTGGCGAACAGAAGGGGGATGTCCTTGCAGGTTCCCGGTTCCGACTCGTCGGCGTTGACGACGAGGTAGTGCGGCTTGCCGTCGCCCTGCGGAATGAACTGCCACTTCATCCCGGTGGGAAAGCCGGCGCCGCCGCGCCCGCGGAGCCCCGAGTCCTTCACGTAGGCGATCAGGTCGTCGGGCGACATCCTGAGCGCCTTGCGCAGACCCTCGTACCCCTCGTGCCGCTTGTATGTCTCCAGGGTCCAGCTCTCCGGAGCGTCCCAGAAGGCGGAGAGGACGGGCGCGAGAAGCTTCTCGGGGCTCGTCTCTCCCCCGACCTCCGGCCGTGAGGAGCCCTCGTACTCGGTGGACAAGGACATCACTCCCCCTCCTCGGCTGTGGGTCCGGCCGGGTGCGCCGGGTCGGACGCGGACGTCTGCTGCGGTGCGTCATGCGAACTGAGGTGTTCACCCGGCGACGGCTCGTGCGACGCCGCCTCGTGCCGCGTCTCGCCGCGCTGGGAGACGACCCGGGCGGCCGACAGCTCGCCCTTGGCGAGGCGCAGGCCGATCAGCGAGGCGGGACCCGCTCCGCCGGACGCCTCGACCGCGCCGGGGCGCTCGTCGGGGAAGCCGGCCAGGATGCGGGCCGTCTCCTTGTACGTGCACAGCGGCGCGCCGCGGGTGGGGGTGACCTGCTCCCCCGCCCGGAGATCGTCCACGAGCCGCTTCGCCGACTCGGGCGTCTGGTTGTCGAAGAACTCCCAGTTGACCATCACCACCGGCGCGAAGTCGCAGGCCGCGTTGCACTCGATGTGCTCGAGGGTGACCTTGCCGTCCTCGGTGGTCTCGTTGTTGCCGACGCCGAGGTGCTCCTTGAGCTCCTCGAAGATCGCGTCTCCGCCCATCACCGCGCACAGGGTGTTCGTACAGACACCCACCTGGTACTCACCCGACGGCTTGCGCCGGTACATCGTGTAGAAGGTGGCGACCGCGGTGACCTCGGCCGTGGTCAGGTCCAGCATCTCGGCGCAGAAGCGCATCCCGGTGCGGGAGACATAGCCCTCCTGCGACTGCACGAGGTGCAGCAGCGGCAGCAGAGCGGAACGGCTGTCGGGGTAGCGGGGGATGATCTCCTTGGCGTCCGCCTCGAGCCGGGCGCGTACATCGGCCGGGTAATCGGGGGCGGGGAGCTGGGGCATCCCCAACTGGACGTCAGTCATCGGTCGACGCCTCCCATCACGGGGTCGATGGACGCGACGGCGACGATCACGTCGGCGACCTGGCCGCCTTCGCACATGGCCGCCATGGCCTGCAGATTGGTGAACGACGGATCCCTGAAGTGGACCCGGTAGGGGCGCGTGCCGCCGTCGGAGACGACATGGGCGCCCAGCTCGCCCTTGGGCGACTCGACCGCGGCGTAGGCCTGCCCGGCCGGCACCCTGAAGCCCTCGGTCACCAGCTTGAAGTGGTGGATCAGCGCCTCCATGGAGGTGCCCATGATCTTCTTGATGTGGTCGAGGGAGTTGCCGAGCCCGTCCGGGCCGAGCGCGAGCTGCGCGGGCCAGGCGATCTTCTTGTCGGCGACCATGACCGGTCCCGGCTCGAGCCGGTCCAGGCACTGCTCGATGATGCGCAGCGACTGCCGCATCTCCTCGAGCCGGATGAGGAAGCGGCCGTAGGAGTCGCAGCTGTCGGCGGTCGGGACGTCGAAGTCGTACGTCTCGTAACCGCAGTAGGGGTCCGTCTTGCGCAGGTCGTGCGGCAGCCCGGCCGAGCGGAGGATCGGTCCGGTGGCGCCGAGCGCCATGGCTCCGGTCAGGTCGAGATAGCCGACGTCCTGCATACGGGCCTTGAAGATCGGGTTGCCGGTGGCGAGCTTGTCGTACTCCGGCAGGTTCTTCTTCATCGTCTTCACGAACTCGCGGAGCTGGTCGACGGCACCCGGCGGCAGGTCCTGGGCGAGTCCGCCGGGCCGGATGAACGCGTGGTTCATCCGCAGACCGGTGATCAGCTCGAAGATGTCGAGAATCAGTTCACGATCGCGGAATCCGTAGATCATGATCGTGGTGGCGCCGAGCTCCATACCGCCGGTGGCGATGCACACCAGGTGCGAGGAGAGCCGGTTGAGCTCCATCAGCAGAACCCGGATGACAGTGGCCCGGTCCGGGATCTGGTCCTCGATACCGAGCAGCTTCTCCACGCCCAGGCAGTACGCCGTCTCGTTGAAGAACGGCGTCAGGTAATCCATGCGCGTGACGAAGGTGGTGCCCTGCGTCCAGGTCCGGTACTCGAGGTTCTTCTCGATACCGGTGTGCAGATAGCCGATGCCGCAGCGGGCCTCGGTGACCGTCTCGCCGTCGATCTCCAGGATCAGGCGGAGCACGCCGTGCGTGGAGGGGTGCTGAGGGCCCATGTTGACGACGATCCGCTCGTCGTCGGCCTTGGCCGCGGACTGGACGATCTCGTCCCAGTCGCCACCGGTGACCGTGTATACAGTCCCCTCGGTGGTCTCGCGGGGCGATGCCGGTGAAGTGCTCACGAGTACGACCTCCGCTGGTCCGGAGCCGGGATCTGGGCGCCCTTGTACTCGACGGGGATGCCGCCGAGCGGATAGTCCTTGCGCTGCGGGAAGCCCTGCCAGTCGTCCGGCATCATGATCCGGGTGAGGGCGGGGTGGCCGTCGAAGACGAGCCCGAAGAAGTCATAGGTCTCGCGCTCGTGCCAGTCGTTGGTGGGATAGACCGACACCAGGGACGGGATGTGCCGGTCGCTGTCCGGGGCGCAGACCTCGAGCCGGATCAGCCGGCCGTGGGTGAGCGAGCGCAGGTGGTAGACGGCGTGCAGCTCGCGGCCCTTGTCCTCGGGGTAGTGGACGCCGCTGACGCCCGTGCACAGCTCGAAGCGCAGTGCCGGGTCGTCGCGCAGGGTCCGGGCGACCTGCGGCAGGTGCTCGCGGGCGATGTGGAAGGTGAGCTCTCCACGGTCGACGACCGTCTTCTCGATCGCGTTCTCCGGGACGAGTCCCTGCTCCTCCAGCGCGCCCTCGAGCTCGTCGGCCACCTCGTCGAAGTAGCCGCCGTAGGGGCGGCTCGCGGGGCCCGGCAGCCGTACGGAGCGCACGAGCCCGCTGTAACCGGACGTATCCCCTCCGTTGTTGGCGCCGAACATGCCGCGCTGAACGCGGATCTCCTCGCCGTGCTCACCGCGCTGGCCGGGAAGGTTCTGCTCGGAGAGCTCCTTCTCCGGATTCGGCTGGTCGCTCATCGCAGCAGCCCCTTCATCTCGATCGTCGGGAGCGCCTTGAGGGCCGCTTCCTCCGCCTCACGGGCCGCCTCCTCGGCGTTCACACCGAGCTTGGAGCTCTGGATCTTCTGGTGAAGCTTGAGGATCGCGTCGATCAGCATCTCCGGGCGGGGCGGACAGCCCGGCAAATAGATGTCAACGGGGACAATATGATCAACGCCCTGCACAATCGCATAATTATTGAACATTCCGCCCGATGATGCGCAGACACCCATGGAGATGACCCACTTGGGATTGGGCATCTGGTCGTAGACCTGGCGCAGAACGGGCGCCATCTTCTGGCTCACCCGCCCGGCCACGATCATCAGGTCGGCCTGGCGCGGCGAGCCGCGGAAGACCTCCATGCCGAAGCGGGCCAGGTCGTACCGGCCGGCACCCGTCGTCATCATCTCGATGGCGCAGCAGGCCAGGCCGAAGGTCGCTGGGAAGACGGATGCCTTGCGCACCCAGCCCGCGGCCTGTTCGACGGTGGTCAGCAGGAAACCGCTCGGCAGCTTCTCTTCGAGTCCCATTGGTGCCCCTCAGCCCCTCAGTCCCATTCCAGGCCGCCGCGCCGCCACACATACGCGTAGGCGACGAAGACGGTGAGCACGAAGAGCAGCATCTCCACGAGCCCGAAGATCCCCAGGGCGTCGAAGGTGACGGCCCAGGGATAGAGGAAGACGATCTCGATGTCGAAGACGATGAAGAGCATCGCCGTCAGGTAGTACTTGATGGGGAAGCGGCCGCCTCCGGCCGGTGTAGGGGTGGGCTCGATGCCGCACTCGTACGCTTCAAGTTTCGCCCTGTTGAACCGCTTTGGGCCGATAAGCGTGGCCATGACCACGGAGAAGATCGCAAACCCTGCCCCGAGGGCGCCGAGCACAAGGATGGGCGCGTAGGCATTCACCCTCCCGCTCCTTCCAGTCGTCCTTGACCGTTGGACCGCACCGGGCCTCCACCTCGCCGCCTCACGAAGATCGTGCATATGTGAGGCAGTTCACAAGCCCGACTGCTCCGCATCCTATGCCTGCCGGTCTGTGATCTGCGACACGGGGTCCGCCCTCGCGTTTGTGATCTCCACCACCCCACGAACGATCATGAAGTCGGATGAGCGGTGATCTTCATACGCGAAGCGCCCGGGCGGTCACCAGACGTGACATCTGGCGCTGTTACCGCTGGTCAGAGGGGGGTCGCCCTATCAAGGGGTGGCGGGTGCGGGCAAATTGGCGATGGACCGCATCGGGTGATAGTGGACGCCTGTTCACTCGACCGTGGGACGGCGCGGACGGGGATGGACGCACGCGTGACGCGTGCACACATTCACGAGCCCCCCACACCGCCGCCACCCGGGTCCGGCGTTGACCATTCTGTGACCTGCACCACTCGTTACCGTTCCGCGACAAAAGCGGGCTTGGCCATCGGTGTGAAGCGGTGGTAAGTGACAGGCAATTCGGACCTTTTACGGAAAGCCCATGATCACAGCTGTGATCACGAGTGCCGGATTTGCCCGTTACGGCGTCAATAAGGGCCCCAGGGGAGCGGATTCGAGGATTCCGGCCACAACTGTGGCGCAACACACGTTTCTTGAAGGGAACCGCCAACCCCTGATAGCGGTTGTTCTCATGTCCCAGACCGCTCACATACCCAGCCACCGGAAGCCCCGCCGCAGCGCCTCCAAGCTCGCGCTCCGCGCCGGAGTTGCCGGTGGCTTCCTCGGCACCATCGCGGTGGCCGGTGCCGCCGGGCCGGCGAGCGCCGACCCGGTGACCGAGACCATCGAGATCCCCGTCCTCACCACCGACCTCGCCGCCTCGGTCGCGCAGTCCGCGGAGGCCACGCAGCTGGTCGCGCTCGACCTCGAGCTGCAGGCCCAGGAGGACGCCGCCGCGGCCAAGGCCGCCAAGGCCGCCAAGAAGGCCAAGGCCGAGGCGGACCGCAAGGCGGAGGCCAAGGAGAAGGCCGAGGCCAAGGAGCGCGCGGAGGCAGCGGCCAAGGAGCGCGCTTCGCGCACCGCCGCCCGCACCACGCTCTCCGCGTCGGCCTCCACCAGCTCCGCGCCGGCGAGCGGCTCCGCCGCCACCGTCGTGGCCTTCCTCAAGGCGCAGCTCGGCGACGCGTACATCATGGGCGCCACCGGTCCGAACGCCTGGGACTGCTCCAGCCTCGTCCAGGCCGCGTTCCGCACCGTCGGCGTCGACCTGCCGCGCGTCTCGCAGGACCAGTCGGTCGCGGGCACCCAGGTGGGCACCTCCAACCTCCAGGTCGGCGACATCCTGTACTGGGGTGGCGCGGGCTCCGCGTACCACACGGGTGTGTACATCGGTAACGGCCAGTACCTGGACGCCGCCAACCCCAGCAAGGGCGTCGTGATCCAGGACCTGTCGGGCTACCCGGCTTCGGGCGCGATCCGCGTTCTCTGAGCACAGGCCGCTTCATCCGTCGAAGGGCCGCCGGCTCCCGCCCGGGAGCCGGCGGCCCTTCGACGTCTGCACGGGGCATCGCGTCAGCAGGTGCGCCCTGTGTACGCCGCACCGTCGATGCGCCCCGCCGGGCCCAACCACGTGACGCCGGGCACCACACACCGCTCGTAGTTGGGGCCGAACACCTCCACCTCGATGACGATGTGTGAGCCGTCGCCGGTGCAGTGGTTGTAGTACGCGTCGCTGGCCGTCTCGTAGAACCCGCAGGGGTTGGCGGCTGCCGACGGAGCAAGGGCGACGGTCAGGCCGAGGGCCAGGGTGACGGCGCCGACGGCGGCGGTCAGGGAACGGCGAACGCTCACGGAAGTACTCCTTCTCAAGGGTGCGGCACCGAGCACTGCCTGCTCGCGCGCACCTAAAGGATCACTGCCGCTACCCTCGGTAGTCGTCGATCTTGTGTCTGTGGACGAGGAGTTCACCGGATCGAGCGATGACGCCCTGCCGGGCCACAGCACTGTGCGGGGCGTACCCGCCGGCTTTCGCTCTCCGGGGCCTCAGGCCTTGCGGAAGGCCTCGATCAGCCGGGCGTAGCTGTCGGTGCCGTAGCCCGCCGCGGAGGCCTTCGCCATCAGCTCACGGTGCAGTTCCGGCAGGCGCACGTCGACGCCTCGGTCACGCGACGCCTCCAGCAGGTGCTCCACCGCGGCCAGCTGGACGTCGATCGTCGCGTCGTCGCCCGGGTAGTGGCCCGCGTCGATCTGGGCCGCGTACGTGTCCATGAAGCCGCTGACCGCGGTCAGCCAGCGGACCGCCAGCGGCGTGAAGGCGGCCGCGGGCACACCGTCCGCTCCGACCAGAGCCGTGGCCTGCAGCCAGCCGCCGAACACCGACCACATCAGGCCGAGCAGACCCGTGTCGTACAGCGAGGCGAGCCCGGCGTCCGCGCCCAGGTCGATGGGGTCGCCCAGGGCCCTCAGCGTCTCCCGGTGCGCGGCGAACGCGTCCGGCGATCCGCTGTAGAGGATCATGCTCGCCGGATTGCCGACGCCTGGCGGCGTGGACATGATGCCGCCGTCCAGATACGCGAAGCCGTTGCGATCGCCCCAGGCGGCGCTCTCGCGGGCCTGCTCCGGCGAGCCCGACGTCAGATTGACCAGGGTGCGGCCGGCCAGTTCCGCCGTCACCGGGTCGAGGAGTTCGTGTGCGGCAGCGTGGTCGAGGACACAGACCACCACCACCTCGCTCGCCGCGACAGCCTCCGTGACCGACCCGGCCCGCACCGCGCCCCGCTCCACCAGGGCGTCCGCCTTGCCCGGCGTTCGGTTCCAGACCGTCGTCGGATGCCCGGCGGCCAGGAACGCCCCCGCAAGCGCCGCCCCCATCTGTCCCAGCCCCACGACAGAGACCTTTTCATGACTCATGCTCACAAACTCCTCATCTGCCCTGTCGGCGTCCTTCTCGGTACGAGAACAACCCTCACAGCGGGCCGAAGCGGCCGACAGTGGCAGGACTGCCTCCTTCCGCAAAATTCCTGCCGTAGCCTCGGCAGCATGAGCGCAGGAGTCGTCGCCGTCGCCGTCGTACCCGATCCGCGAGGCGGTCTCTCCCTGTGGGACATGTACGAACTCACCATCGCCTGCACGGTGTTCGGCATCCCGCACCCCGACCTCGCCGACCCCTGGTACGAGCTGAGGCTGTGCGGCAGCCCCGCCGCCGCGCCCGGGTCCGCGTTCGCCGTCCGTACGGACCATGGCCTCGACGCCCTCGCCGGCGCCGACACCGTGATCGTGCCCTCCGTGCCCGAGGCATGCGTCGACGCGGACGCGCCCATACCCGCCGAGCTCGTCGACGCCCTGCGCGCCGCCGCCGCGGCCGGGTCCCGGATGGTCTCGCTGTGCACCGGCGCCTTCGCGCTCGCCGCCGCCGGGCTGCTCGACGGCCGCAGGGCCACCGCCCACTGGCAGCACACCCGCGAACTCGCCGCCCGCCACCCGGAGGTCGTCGTGGACGACTCGGTCCTCTACACCGACGAACGCACCGGCGACGGCCATGTCCTGACCAGTGCGGGCGCGACCGCCGCGCTCGACCTGTGTCTGCATCTGGTCCGCCAGGACCTCGGCGCCAAGGTCGCGAACCAGCTCGCCCGCCGACTCGTCGTACCGTCCCATCGCAGCGGCGGCCAGGCCCAGTTCATCGAGCACCCGGTGCCCAGCGCCCCCGACGACGACGGCCTGGGGCACGTGCTCCAGTGGGCCGGCGAGCGTCTGAGCCGTCCGCTGACCGTCGAGGAACTGGCACGCCGGGCCCGAATGAGCCCGCGCACCTTCTTCCGCCGTCTGCAGGCGGCCACCGGCACCACGCCCCTGCAGTGGCTCCTGCACCAGCGGCTCGCACTCGCCCAGTCACTGCTGGAGAGCACCGATCTGCCCGTCGAGATCATCGGCGAGCGCAGCGGGCTGGGCAGCGCGGCCAATCTGCGCCACCACTTCACCCGCGCCTTCGGGGTCTCCCCCAGCGGCTACCGCCGGGCGTTCACGCCTTCGGGGCCACCTTCGACAGACCGTTGATGATGCGGTCCATCGCGTCGCCGCCCGTCGGGTCGGTGAGGTTGGCCAGCATCTTCAGCGTGAACTTCATCAGCAGCGGATGTGTCAGACCGCGCTGTGTCGCGATCTTCATGACCTTCGGGTTGCCGATCAGCTTCACAAAGGCTCGACCGAGCGTGTAGTAGCCGCCGTAGGTGTCCTTGAGGACCTTCGGGTAGCGGTGCAGGGCCAGTTCGCGCTGGGCCGGGGTCTGCCGGGCAGTCGCCTGGACGATGACATCGGCGGCGATCTGCCCGGACTCCATCGCGTACGCGATGCCCTCGCCGTTGAACGGGTTGACCAGGCCGCCCGCATCCCCGACCAGCAGCAGGCCCTTGGTGTAGTGCGGCTGCCGGTTGAAGGCCATCGGAAGGGCCGCCCCGCGGATCGGGCCCGTCATGTTCTCGTCGGTGTAGCCCCAGTCCTGGGGCATCGAGGCGCACCAGGCCTTGAGCACCTCACGCCAGTCCAGCTCCTTGAACGAGGCGGAGGTGTTGAGCACGCCGAGGCCCACGTTCGAGGTGCCGTCGCCCATGCCGAAGATCCAGCCGTAGCCGGGCAGCAGCCGGTCCTCGCCGGGACCGCGCCGGTCCCACAGCTCCAGCCAGGACTCCAGGTAGTCGTCGTCGTGACGGGGCGAGGTGAAGTACGTCCGTACGGCAACGCCCATCGGGCGGTCCTCGCGCCGGTGCAGGCCCATGGCGAGCGAGATCCGGGAGGAGTTTCCGTCGGCGGCGACGACGAGGGGGGCGTGGAAGGTGACCGGGGTCTTCTCCTCGCCGAGCTTGGCGTGCACGCCGGTGATCCGGCCGGTGCGGTCGTCGATGACCGGCGCGCCCACATTGCAGCGCTCGTACAGCCGCGCGCCCGCCTTCTGCGCCTGCCGGGCCAGCTGTTCGTCGAAGTCGTCGCGCTTGCGGACCAGGCCGTAGTCCGGGTACGAGGCGAGATCCGGCCAGTCGAGCTGGAGCCGTACACCGCCGCCGATGATGCGCAGGCCCTTGTTGCGCAGCCAGCCGGCCTCTTCCGAGATGTCGATGCCCATCGCGACCAGCTGCTTGGTGGCGCGCGGGGTCAGTCCGTCGCCGCAGACCTTCTCGCGGGGGAACGCGGTCTTCTCGAGGAGCAGGACGTCGAGTCCCGCCTTGGCGAGGTAGTACGCGGTCGTGGAGCCGGCCGGGCCCGCCCCGACGACGATCACATCGGCAGTGTGCTCCGTGAGGGGTTCGGTCACGGCGGGTTCTCCCGAAGACTCGATATTGCGTACCGAACGGCACAGGACATGTGCAGTCTATGGGGCGTACTGATCAACCGAACGAAGGGCTCCGTCCATGAGCAGCAGTCCGCTCCCCGCCGTTCAGCTGCGTGTGCCCACCGATGAGGACGCCCTGGCGTGGCACCGGGCCTTCGCCGACCCGGACGTCATGGAGTTCCACGGGGGTTCTCCGGCGGAGCTGTCCGTGTACGAGGAGTTGACCGCCCGGCAGCGGATGCACGACGCCGAGCGCGGTTTCTGCCTGTGGACGATTCTCGACGAGGACGGCGAGGTCCTCGGCTTCACCGGAGCACAGCCATGGCCGCACAAGGACTTCGGGCCTGCCGGCGAGATCGAGATCGGCTGGCGGCTGGCACGGTCGGCGTGGGGCCGGGGGTACGCGACGGCCGCCGCCCGCACCGCGCTGGAGCGGGTACGGGCGGCGGGGGTCGAGCGGGTGGTGGCGATGGTGGACGCCCGCAACGAGCGGTCCATCGCCCTGACGCGACGGCTCGGCATGGAGCTCGCCGAGACCTTCACGACGCTGTCCGAGCGGCAGGGGTACTGCTTCCGCCTGGACCTCAGTCGATCCTGAAGGTCTCGACGGCGGTGGAGAACACCACGTCCTTGTCGGCGTCCCACTGGTCCGCGCGGCCGGCGGCGAGGATCGCGTACTCCGTGCCGTCGGCCGCGACGAACGCCTGGTCGATGACATGCCGCTCAAGGTCGCCCTCGTCCGGCTCGGGGACATGGACGAACTCCCAGAGCGCTCCCGGCCGGCCCTGGTAGGTGTTCTGGGTCAGCTGCTTGCGCTCGTACCTGGTCCGAGGGGTCTCCAGGTGCTTCTTCTCCAGTCCCAGGAAGTTCTCGTACGAGGTCATGGGGGTGTTCTTGATGACGCCGATCTGGAGGTACGCGCCGCCCGTCGGAGCCTCGTAGAAGACCTGGCTGCCCGCCTGCCGGCGGCTCCAGCCCTCCATCACACCGACGGTGAACCCGGCCGGGTCCTGCTTGAGCACCATGCCGGCGGGGAGGGTGCCGTCGCCCGCCGGGGTGGAGGACGCATCCGCCGACGCGCTCGCCGACGGGGTAGGGGAGGCGGCGGCGGAGGACCGGGACGGTGCCGGGGATGCGGAGGCCCGGGGCGTGCCGCCGGACTTCTGGGACTGCTGCGCCGCGGGCGCCCTGTCGTCCTTGTTCTTCAGAACGAGTACACCCGCCGTCGCGCCGCCACCGATGACGAACGCCGCGGTGAGGGTGGCCGTCCAGATCAGGACCTTCCGCCTGCGCTCGGCGCGGGCGCCGGTGTCGACGTCGGTGTCGGCGTCGGGGCGGGAGATGGCCGAGGCCGCGCCGAGCTGCACGGTGTAGGGCGCGTACCCGCCCTGCGGCCCGCCGGGCGCCTGGGGGTGAGGAATGTACGGCACGGGCACGGGGCCGCTGTCGGGCGACGGGGCGCGTGCCTCCGGCCCGGCGGCCGGCGCCGTGGACGCACCGGCGGACCTGTCCGGCGGAACAAGGGACGCCGAGACCTGCCCGGGCACGAACCCCGCGGCGGGCCGCCCGGCTGCGTCGTGCCCCGCCACCGCCCCGGGAGCAGGAGGCGCCCCCGCGGACGCGTCCGGCAACGTGAGCGGACCGGCGGGCCCCCCGCCTGCGGCAGACCCGATGGGCGGCCCGGCGGGCTGCAGCCCCTTGGACGATCCGTGCGCGGCAGGCGCCTCCGGCGACGCCGCGGGTGCCGGGACCACCCCGGGTGCGGCCGGGGCGGGGTGCGCCGCGAACGGGGCCGCGGGCATGGGCTGCGCGGCGGGCGACCACGTACCGCCCGGGTCGTACCCCGGCAGCGGCACGACGGCCGGCTGCCGGCCCACCATCCGCAGGACGTACGGGCCGAGGAACGTCGCCCCGCCCACCCACAGCAGCCCGAACAGCAGCGCCTCCGCGACGTCGGGGGCAAGTTCGGACGTGCCCGTGGCGCCGAACTCACTGCCGCCGCCTTCGGCCGAGATTCCGCTGAGTCCAGCGCCCAGCAGGATCAGTCCCAGGGCGAACACCCCCGCCTGCACCTGATCGCGCCGGTCGGGCGAGCGGCGGGCCGCGAACACCCCGAGGATCAGCGCGCAGAGCAGGCCGAGGACCAGCGCCCAGACCACCGCACCGTCGCCCCACACGTCCGCGATCTCGCCGAGTCCGATGCTGCCGTGCCCCGTGCTGGGGCCGAGCAGGCCGAACTGACCGCCGACGTCGTAGTCGACGGGCGCGCCCCAGCTCACCCCGAGCACCGCGAAGCCGATGTTCGGCAGGAGGGGCAGGGCGATCAGCAGCGCCTGGCCGTCCACTTCGTCCACGTTGGCGTACAGGATGAATCCGGTCAGCGAGCACAGCGCCAGCACCACACCGAGCGCGCGCACCGCCGTGCCCAGGGCGCGAACCGCCGACAGGGCGGCCGGCCGCTGCGCCAGCCACGCGGCGAGCTGGTCGCGCTGCAGCACGCCCGAGCTCACCGCGAGCGAGAGGGCCAGCGCGCCGAGCGCGGCGAGCAGCGGTGCCGAGGAGAAGCTGATTCCCTCGACCTCGGGCTGGGCGAACAGCCCGAGGAGCAGCACCTCGCCGGCGAACAGCAGGGACATCCGTACGGCGGCCTCGAGACCTTCGGCGCGCCTGCGCAGCATCCGGGCGCCCACGAGCAGAGCGACCATGACCAGCACGGTCACCGTCATCGGCACCACGGAGAACGACGCCATGCCCTGGCCGATGGAGTCCGTACCGGAGCCGGAGTAGCGGTCGCCGTCGGAATAGCCGCCCGAGTAGCCACCCGAGTAGTCACCCCGTTCGTAGGGCGAAGGGCTGCCCACAGCCTTCACTTCGACGCCGCCGCCCACGCCCTGCAGCAGCAGCGCGAGAGCGATCCGCAGCCGGTCGCTCCAGCCGACGACGACCTCGTCCTCCTGCCCGTAGGACGGAATGGCGAGCAGCGCCGCGAGCACCAGCAGCAGCCCGGCCGGCCACATCGTCGCCTTCGCCGCTGCCGGCCAGCCACCACGGAGGACGCGGCCGATGAACTCCCCGACGGGGGAGGGCTGTACGGGACCCGGCGCATACGCGGGCGGCGCGGCGGGAGGCGCACCGAGCGCCGGCACCGGCGGTGCCGCCGACGGCAGGGCGGGGGCAGGAGCGGGGGCGGCCGTAGCGGCAGCTGGCGGAGGGGCAGGAGGCAGCACGGGCTCGGGCAGTCGCTCCCGCCCGCATTTCATGCAGTAGCGCGCCTCATCCGGGGATGGGTTGCCGCAGTGCGGGCAGTACGACGCCATGGGGAGACTCCGAAGTGGCTGGCGGGGACAACGAGATAAGGAAGTCGTAAACAACTGACTCATCTTCCCCGCCCACCGGTTCCCGTCAACTCACTTACCCCGCAAGGGAAGTGAGCGGGTCAGAACACCGACTGACCGGTCAGCGTCGTGAAGCGGTCCAGCGCCGCCACCCCCACCACCGAGTTCCCCCGCGCGTCGAGACCTGGGCTCCATACGCACAGGGTGCAGCGCCCCGGCACCACCGCCACGATTCCGCCGCCCACCCCGCTCTTGCCCGGCAGCCCGACCCGGTAGGCGAAGTCACCGGCCGCGTCGTACGTACCGCAGGTGAGCATCACGGCGTTGATCTGCTTGGCCTCGCTGCGGGTGAGCAGCCGGGAGCCGTCGGCGCGCAGCCCGTGCCGGGCCAGGAACCGGGCCGCGAGCGTCAGATCGGCGCAGCTCATCTCGATCGAGCACTGCCAGAAGTAGTGGTCGAGGAGGGTCGGCACGGGGTTGACGATGTTGCCGTACGAGGCCATGAAGTGGGCCAGGGCGGCATTGCGGTCTCCGGCCGCGGACTCCGACTCGGCGACCTTCGGGTCGAACGTCAGCTCCGGATTGCCGCTCTCCTGCCGCAGGAACTCAAGGAGTTCGCTGCTCGCGTCACCGGTCAGGGACTGAAGCGCGTCGGTGACGACGAGCGCGCCGGCGTTGATGAACGGGTTGCGCGGGATGCCGTGCTCGTACTCCAGCTGCACCAGCGAGTTGAAGGGGTTGCCGGATGGCTCCCGGCCCACGCGCTCCCAGAGGCTGTCCCCGCCGCTGGCGAGGGCCAGCGCGAGGGTGAAGACCTTGGTGATCGACTGGGTGGAGAACGGGCGCTGCCAGTCCCCGACCCCGTGCACAGTGCCGTTCAGGTCCGCGATGGCCATGCCGAAACGGTGCCGGTCGACGGATGCGAGGGCCGGGATGTACTCGGCGGGCGTTCCGCTGCCGACGAGCGGTGCGACGTCGGCGGCGATCTCCTCCAGGACGCCCTGATAGTCCACGGCCACCGCCGAGTGCTCCACGGCGGGCCGCCCTAGAGCGGCTTGGTGCCGCGGTGCAGCGCCACCACGCCGCCCGTCAGATTGCGCCAGGCGACCTTGGACCAGCCGGCCTGCTGGAGCCGCCCGGCCAGAGCGGCCTGATCGGGCCAGCTCCGGATGGACTCGGCGAGATAGACGTACGCATCCGGGTTGGACGACACGGCCCGCGCGACCGGCGGCAGCGCCCGCATCAGGTACTCCTCGTACACGACCCGGAACGGAACCCACGTCGGGTGCGAGAACTCGCAGATCACCACCCGGCCGCCGGGCTTGGTCACCCGGTACAGCTCGCGCAGCGCCGCGTCCGTGTCCTGCACGTTGCGCAGCCCGAAGGAGATCGTCACGGCGTCGAAGACGTCGTCGCGGAACGGCAGCCTGGTCGCGTCGCCGGCGGTGAGCGGCAGCCACGGGTTGCGCTTCTTGCCCTCGCGCAGCATCCCGAGCGAGAAGTCGCACGGCACGACGTAGGCGCCGGTCGCGGTGAAGGGCAGCGAGGACGTGCCGGTGCCGGCCGCAAGGTCGAGGACCTTCTGCGCCGGGCGGGCGTCCACCGCCTTGGCGACCTCCTTGCGCCACCGCCGGTCCTGGCCGAGCGAGAGCACGTCGTTGGTGAGGTCGTAGTTCGCCGCCACGTCGTCGAACATCGAGGCGACTTCGTGCGGCTGCTTGTCCAGGGTTGCTCGGGTCACGTACCCCATTCAAGCAGCACGCCCGTCGGCCGGACGGCACGCCCCGCAGCGGCGCAGCACGCCGTGGTGATCACCATGGACGCCTCGTGACGCAGTGTCCGCGCATCCCGACCGCCCGCTGCTACTTCCACACCCTTCTCCTCAGGCGGACGACGTACGCGAAAAGGCCCAGCATCACGGCGATGACCGTGGCGGCGACGGCGAGCGCGGCCCAGCCGGGCATCGTGCCCTCGCGGTCGTCCTCGTCGTCGTTCCAGCCGTTCTCCTCCTCGTACTGCTCCTCGGCCGTATCGGAGACGACCGCGTCCACGAACCGCGGCAGGGAGACGTCGAGGGGGGTGTCGTAGTCGCCGAGCAGCTCGGCGGTGGCCGCGTCGCGGTCGACGCCGTACTCCTGGGAGACCGGCCGATCACCGTCCTCGCTCGCGATCACATAAACGCCGTCGCGGCGCAGCCGGTCGTGCACGAAGGACAGCAGGATCTCGGGATCGCCCTCGTACGGGTCCCGGGAGTCGTAGTTGCTGCGGGCGACCACGACGAAGACCGGCACCGTGGAGTCACGGATCTGCTTGCGCATGCGCTGTCGCACGGACGCATCGAGCTGCCCCGCGCTGTCCGGGTCGACGTACACCGGGTCCTGGGCCAACCGGTCGGCGATCATGCGGGCGCGGTCGGGCTGTTCCGCGGCTGCGGCGGGCGCCGCGCCCGCGAGGACGGCGAGCAGCGCGAGGAACACTGCCGTGGGCGCCCGGCGTGCGGCGGTCATCGGACCCCCTCCAGCCGGGCGTCGAGTTCGGCCGCGGCCCGCCGGGCCGACCGGGTCGGGGTGGGACGGCGGCGAACGAGCCGGACCACCAGCAGCACCAGCGGCCGCAGCACATACGCGCCCACCAGGGCGCCCAGGATCAGCGCCGCCGCAATCCTGCCCCAGTGGTCCGCGGACAGCCGGTCGTCGGGATGTTCACTCGCGGCGTCGCCGTCGTCGGCAGCCGGGTCGTTCCAGGTGGTCGGGCCGCTGAGCTTGCCGGGCGGCCCATCGGCGAGCCGGTCGGCGGCCCGCGCGTAGTCGAGCGTGAGATCGCGGATGGCGGCACTGTCGCGCTCGCACTGCTGCGGGATCTCCGGCGGGTTCTTCTTCGGCAGTGTCTGGGTGTTGACGGCGAAACAGCCGTCGTCCATCACCAGGAGGTACGCGCCGTTCCTTCCGGTCCGGCGGGCGAGGGACCGGATGCGGGGGTCGTTGATGTAGCCCTGGGGTACGCCGGGAAGCACCGCGAGATATACGGGGGCCTCGAGCTTCCTCAGCCCTTCCTCGACCTTAGTACGGTCCTCGGGCGTGAGGAGATGGCCGAGGTCGGGGTCGACGTACACGGGCCGCTCGCGCAGCGCGGCGGCGGCGCGCTCGACCGGGTCGTACGGGGCGGATGCGCCGACACCCAGGAGTGCGGCCGCAACGAGCAGCAGCGCTGCCGTCCTCCTCATGAGCGGGCCTCCCCGTCGCGGCCGGTGCCGGCTGCGGCGCCCGCATCGGTACCGGGCCCGGCAACCCGGTCGGTGCCGGTGCGGTCCTCCGGCTCCTCGTCCGGCTCCTCGTCGGCGAACTCGTCCGCCCACCTCCCCAGGAAGTCGATCACGTCTTCCGGCGACCAGTCGGGCGAGGTCGCCCCGTAGCCGGTGACCGACCACATCGGGTTCGTCTCGTCGGACTCGTGGTACGGCCGCATCCCCGCCTCCGTTGCCACCAGCAGCGGATCGGGTCCGTGCTCGGCGCACGCGGGGCAGACCGCGATGTCGGTGACCTCGCCGTCGCCGCGGGTCCACGGGGTGCGCGCGGTCCCGCGCTCGTGCAACGGATTGTGGTAGCAGGGCGGTTCGGCAGTCAGGGGTACTCCGTCACGCTGCGCGGCCAGCGCCCGCATGCCGATCCTGCTCACCTCGATCGCGGCGACAAGGTCGGGCAGATCGGCGCCCTGGACAAGCGACAGCCGCTCCTCCCACCAGGCGAGACCGTGCTCGGCGACGACCTCGGGATCGGGCTCGTGGACGGGCGGAAGGGCACAGATCACCAGGTCGTCAGCGAGATCCCAGGCGTCGTCGGCCACTGAGCCCGCCATCTTCAGCCCGGCCGCCTCCGCCGTCACCACCGCGTCCCTCAGGGCGTCCGTGCGACGCTTTGCCAGGTCGTACAGCGTGTCGTACGAGTGGTCGGGAACATCCGGGGCGGAACTCCAGTCGACGTCGGGCAGCGGCTGTGGCTGCCGCTGCGGGGTGCGCCTGCGCCTCGGCCACAGCGGCACGTCCGTGAAACGGTGCAGCAGCGTGAGCACGCCCACCCCGACCGCACCGGCCGAACCGGCCCACAGGGCGGCCTGCGCCGCGCGGTACTCGGGCCCCCGGTAAGCCACGTCGTCGATGACCGCGGCCTTGCTGCGCGGCACTTGACCGGTGCGCAGCCCGTCCAGCGCGAGGACCGCGACATCGGCGAGCGAGGCGCTCTCGTCGGCGGCCCGGTCCTCCACCCGGTTCTCCACGCTCGCGGCGCTCGCGCCGGGCGGCTTCACCCCGTACTGGCGCAGCCGGGCCCGCCCGTCCTCGGAGACATGGACGTACACGCCGTCCTTGCCGAGCCGGTCGTGCAGCAGCGCGAGATACGCGATGCCGAACTCCCCGCTGCCGTCGCCCTCCCACACCGGGCTGACGGAGACGTAGACGGAGGTGCCGGCCGCCTTCAGCTTCTGTGCCGCCGCGCGTATGCGCTCGATGTCCTTGGGGCCCATGGCGCCGGGGTCGAGGTGCGGGCTGATGTGGACGGGGTCCTCGCGCAGGGCGTCCGCGGCGATGTCGGCGCGGGTGGGCGCCGGCTCGGCGGCGTGGGCGACACCAGCGGTCCCGGCGAGTCCGGCGACCCCGGCCGCCATGAGCAGGCCGAGGGCAACACCTGCCACCCGTATCGCGTATGCCACACCAGACCCTCCCGTCCTGTCGGCGACGCCCACCCTAGCGCCGCGCCCATCGGGCCGAACCGGCAAGGCACTTGGCGGGCGGACGGGCGGCGGGGGTCGCGAGGCCGCCCGTCGGCCGTTCCCTCGCCTGTCGGCCGACCGCCCGGGTTCACCGCCGTCGGTACACCAGCCGGCCGTCCAGGACCGTCGCGACGCAGCTGCGCGCGCCGTGCAACCGCAGTGCTCGGGCGGGGATGTCGTCCATCGGCACGTCGAAGACCGCGAAGTCCGCGGGGGCGCCGACCGTGAGGTCCCCCCCGATCAGGGCGCTGAGCGGAAAGAGGGCGAACGGGTCGAGCGAGAGCGTCTCGCCCTCCCCGCCCAGGCGTGGTCGGCTCACCCGCAGTCCCGACCGCGCCACCGCCGTCCGTACCGCGTCCCGGTCGAACGGCCCGGAGAGCGCGGTCACTCCGTGCCGCAGCATCCGCTGCAGCCCGCGCCGGGCACTCGCGCCCCAGCGCGTGTCGTCCATCGCGAGCGCCGCCAGTGCCTCGCCGGTCAGCGGCTCGGTGCCGAGCTCGTCGGCCTCGCGCGCATCGGGGTGATAGGCCGCCTCCAGCAACGCGACAGCCTGCGGATGGAGCAGACCCGGCATCAGCAGCCCCGGCCAGCGCCGCACCCGCGCCCGAGGACGGGCGGCGACCAGCTCCTCGTACGAGCCGATGGCGATGATCAGCCCGCCGTCCACGGCGACGGCCTGCGCCTCGGGGCGGCGGACGAAGACCCGGTCCGCGGCGTGAATCGTCAGCAACGCGGCCTCAGTTGGAGGCGAGCAGCTTCAGCTCGGGGTGCGCTGTGCCGCCCGCGATCGCCGTGGACGAGATGTGCGAGGCCACGCGGTCGTCGACGGGGTCGTTCGCCGGGTCGTCGTGCACGACGATGTGCTCGTACGTCGTGGTGCGCTGCGCCGGGACGCGGCCCGACTTACGGATCAGGTCGATGATCTCCTGGCGGTTGGAGCGGTGCTTGGCACCGGCCGAGGAGACGACGTTCTCCTCCAGCATGATCGAGCCCAGGTCGTCGGCGCCGTAGTGCAGCGACAGCTGGCCGACCTCCTTGCCGGTGGTCAGCCAGGAGCCCTGGATGTGGGCGACGTTGTCGAAGAAGAGCCGGGCGATCGCGATCATCCGCAGATACTCGAAGATCGTGGCCTGCGTACGGCCCTTGAGGTGATTGTTCTCCGGCTGGTACGTGTACGGGATGAAGGCCCGGAAGCCACCCGTCCGGTCCTGTACGTCGCGGATCATCCGCATGTGCTCGATACGCTCGGCGTTGGTCTCGCCCGTGCCCATCAGCATGGTGGAGGTGGACTCCACACCCAGGCCGTGGGCGATCTCCATGATCTCCAGCCACCGCTCGCCGGACTCCTTGAGCGGGGCGATCGCCTTGCGCGGCCGCTCCGGCAACAGCTCGGCGCCGGCGCCCGCGAACGAGTCGAGACCGGCCGCGTGGATCCGGGAGATCGCCTCCTCGACGGGGACGCCGGAGATCCGGGCCATGTGCTCGACCTCGGACGCGCCCAGCGAGTGGATCACCAGCTGCGGGAAGTCCTTCTTGATGGCGGCGAAGTGCTTCTCGTAGTACTCGACGCCGTAGTCCGGGTGGTGGCCGCCCTGGAACATGATCTGCGTCCCGCCGAGCTCGACGGTCTCGGCGCACCGGCGCAGGATGTCGTCCAGGTCGCGCGTCCAGCCCTTGGCCGTGTCCTTCGGCGGCGCGTAGAAGGCACAGAACTTGCACGCCGTGACACACACGTTGGTGTAGTTGATGTTGCGCTCGATGATGTACGTCGCGATGTGCTCCGTACCCGCGTACCGCCGCCGCCGTACGGCGTCCGCCGCCGCGCCCAGTGCGTGCAGCGGCGCGGAGCGGTACAGCTCGAGCGCTTCCTCGGGCGTGATCCGCCCGCCTTCGGCGGCACGGTCCAGGACGGCTGCGACATCAGAAGTCGTAAGGTCGGCCTTCTCGGTCACCGGGCGTCACCCTTCGGCGGTTTTCCTGTGGATCTACGGACCGATCCAGGCTACGCCACCGGCTCGCGGCCCGGCCGTGCGCCTCCCGGGCCGCGCCTCGGCACCACCGCGGCTCGCCTGCGCAGCCCCGCGTAGAGCACCGCGGCTCCCGTCGCGGCGAAGAGCCCCGCGGCGATCATCAGCGTGAGCCGGGTGGTGCCCGCCTGGTCCGGTCCGTCCGGCAGGCGCGGCTCCAGCAGGCCCAGCGGGTCCTTGCGCAGCGTCACGCGCTGGAGCATCCGGATGTGCGAGAAGCAGTTCTGCTGCTGCGACACGTCGTGCACGGTCCGGCTCTCGATCTCGACGACCCGGCACTGCAGCAGACCGTCCTTCTCCTCGATCGTCGCGACCATCGCGGGTACGGGTTCGCCGAGCTGCTTCATGTACAGCTCGTAGCCCCCGGGGCCCGCGAAGAACGTCAGAGCGAAGCCGCACACACAGGCGACGACCGCGGCGCCCGGCCGGTGCCAGCGGCCACCGAGCACGACGGCGGCGGCCGTCACGGTCCCGAGACCGAGGACGACACCGACGAACATCCCGTACGGGTACTGGGCGGTGACGCCCGCCAGGGTGAGCAGCCCTGGTATGAGGAGCGCCCACATAAAGGAGTTCCACCGGGTCTGCGCTTGGGGCGGAGGCGGCGGGAGCTCCTCGCCCGCCGCCTGCCAGCACTCGGTTCCCGGCCGGTCGGGGTCTCTCACGGGGTCACCCGGCCTCTGCCCCACCGCTGCGCCGGCAGGCGGTAGGCGGTAGGTGCCCAACTCCTGGGGATCGTCCGGCTTCAGTGGTTCCATGCTGGTGCCCCCGACCGCTTGCGTTTCTGAATTCCCGTGACTGCAAACCACAGTAGAGGCGGATGGGATCACGGAGGATGATGGGTACCGTGCGCTGATGCTGGGAGCTGTGGTCACGGGGCAGACCTGCGATCTGGCGGCAATGACGACAACTGGGGGATGTCCATCGGGGGTTCGACCAAGCCGGGGCGACGAAGGGCGGCGCCGCCGTCGCTCGTACGGACTCCATCGAGGGCCCGGCCGCGCCGTGACCGGGGCAAGGGCTTCGTGGCCAACACGCTCGGCATCCTTGGCGTCCTGGGCATCCTCGCCCTGTTCGCACTGTGGGTCCTGGGGGGCATCACCTGGGGCGAAGCGCTGTGGAAGGAGTTCGCTCAGGACTGGCCCGGGGGAGGATACGGATTCGGTGCCACGGCAGGGGCGTTGCTGGCCTGTGTGCTGGCCGTGCTGGGGGTGTGCGCTGCCGGCATCAACTGGAAGACAGGAAAGGTTCGTTCACTCATCCGCGGAGCAGTCGCGTTGGGGTGTGCGGGCGCAGCCCTGACGATTTCGTTCGTGGCCATCGCTTCCATACCGCCCAAGAAACGCAGCCGCCGCGCGGAGCATTGGGTTCACAGCCATTACCCCTATGTCTGGGTCGTCGGCCTACTCGCCACCCTCGCCACCGCAGCCCTGCTCCTCTGGCTGTACGAGATCCACAGGCGGGGCCGCAAGTCCGACGTCCTGTCCGACCTGTCCTCTCCGGAGCCGTAACCACCGTCATCGGTGGTACCAGTCCTTGCTGTCCGTGATCGCCAGCCAGGCGTACGTCTGGTGTATCCCCACAGCACCGGCGCCTCTGCCTCCTCGCCCCAGGAGGAGGCAGAGCCCGTCCGTGTACCCCCGTCCACCCGCGGTTGCTCACGCGTTTGCTGTGCGCACGCCACACCAGCTGCCGTCAGTCGGCCGGCTTCTTCACGAGCGTCGCGTACGGGTTGCCCGCGGCTTCCTCCTGGGACCGGTAGCGCACCGTCCCCTTCGCCGTGAGTGTGTACGTCACCGTCGTGGTGCCGCTCGTGCACAGCGGCGATGTCGGCCGGTCCGGATCCGTTCGCTCCGTGATGCGCAACTCCCGTTCGGTACCGGAGGCGAGCTTCCCCACGCCGTTGCATTCGAACGGGCCGAGCTTTACGGACGTACGGATCACGTCCTTGCCCTTCCTGCCCTTGGTGATCACCGCGGTGAGCATGCCTCCCGAGAGGCCGTTGTCCTGGGTGATCTCGCCCTGCCATGTGCCGACGAAGGCCGCGGGGACCGCACCAACCTGCCGGGGCGCGGTGCCGGGCGCGGTGGACGAGGAGCCGCTGGGCGTGGCACCGGTCGGGGTTTCGGCGGGGCCGGTCGAGGCGGGCGGCCTCGCCGCCGTGTCACTGCCCTTCTGTGCGTCGGGGCTGCCCCGCCACAGGTCCTGCAGCACACCGCTGCCGATCGTCACCGCGGCCAGTGCGCCCGCGACGGTCAGCGCCACGGTGCAGCTGATCCGCCGGCCCCGGCGGGCCCCGTCCGTATCCGGGCTCATGGCGGTGCTCGCCGAGACGGAGAACCCGATGCTCGGACCGGCGCCGGTCCCGGTCTCCGGCGTGCGTGCCGACGGCACCTCCGCGTCGGCCGACGGCTGCGGTGCCGAGTCCGCTACGAGCGGCCCCGGTCGTGGCGGTTCCACCGGCGGGCCGAAGACGCCGATGGCCGCACTGCTGAACGCCACCGGTCCGGATACCACCGGGTCGGGTTCCGTCAGCGCCTCCAGGTTCAGCAACTCGACTGCCGCGCGGCTGATCTGCTCGACCAGCAGCCCCGGCAGCCGGCCCACCCCGATCATCGCCGCCACCCCGTCCGGGGCAAGTCTCGCCACGATCTCGTCCGGCGTCGGCCGCGCGGCCGGGTCCTTGGCCAGGCACCCGGCCACCAGCCCCCGCATCTCCCCATCCAGCGAGCCCAGTTCTGGCTCGCCGTGCACCACCCGGTAGAGCAGGGCGGCCGACGAGTCGCCCGGGAAGGGGGCCTCGCCGGTCGCCGCGTACGCCAGGACCGCGCCCAGCGAGAAGACGTCGGCCGCACCGGTGACGCCCTTGCCGAGGATCTGCTCGGGGGACATGTAGCCGGGCGAGCCGACCGAGACACCCGTGGAGGTGAGCGAGGCGGTTCCCTCCGTGGCGCGGGCGATCCCGAAGTCGATCAGCCGCGGGCCCTCCAGGGTTAGCAGCACATTGGACGGCTTCACGTCCCGGTGCACCAGGTCCAGCGCGTGCACGGCCGCCAGCGCCTGCGCAAGTCCGGCGCCCAGCGCCCGTACCACGCCGTCGGGCAGCGGACCGTGGTCGGCGACCGCCTGCGACAGGGGCGGCCCGGCGACATAACCGGTCGCCACCCAGGGCAGGGTGGCGTCCGGATCGGCGTCCAGTACGGGCGCGGTCCACTCGCCGCCGACCCGCCGTGCGGCGGCCACCTCACGCCGGAACCGGGCCCGGAACTCCTCGTCGAGTGAGAAGTGCGGATGGACGATCTTGACCGCGACCGTACGGCCGCCTGCGCTGCGCCCGAGGTAGACGCGGCCCATGCCGCCCGCACCCAGCCTGCCGAGCAGTCGGTAGGCGCCGATGCTCCGTGGCTCGCCCGGATCCAGCGGCTGCATCTGAACTCCCCCGATTGCGTTGCCGATTGCCGATCCTCAGCCTAGGGGCGACCCGCCATGTACGGCAGCACGCGGAAGTGACGGCCGTCAGCAGGCCGGAGACCGGGTCGGCAGCACGCGAGGGACAGGGTCCGCGGCACGCAGCCGCCTCAGCCGCCGAGCAGCTCGACCGCCACATCGGCCGGGAACCCGGTCGTCGGCCCGGTCCGACGGGCGAACTCCCGTACACCGGCGAGCTGCTGCGCCCCGAAGCGGAAGTCCAGCGTCGTGAAGTAGCGCTCCAGCAGCTCCGCGTCGAAGGCCTCCCAGCGCGCCGCCTGCTCGGCGACCTTGCCGACCTCCTCGAGGGAGAGGTCCCGGGAGGCGAGGAACGCCTCGTGGACCTTGCGCACGACGGCGGGCTCACGCGCCAGGTAGTCCTTGCGCGCCGCCCACACGGCGAAGACGAACGGCAGCCCGGTCCACTCCTTCCACATGTGCCCGAGGTCATGGACCTCGAGGCCGAGGCGGGGCGCGTCGTGCAGCGAGGCGCGCAGCGCGGCGTCGCCGATCAGCACGGCCGCGTCCGCCTCCTGCATCATCAGCCCGAGGTCGGGCGGACAGGTGTAGTAGTCGGGGGTCACCTGGTACTGCTCGGCGAGCAGCAGCTGCGCCAGCCGTACGGAGGTGCGGGACGTGGAACCGAGCGCGACCCGCGCCCCGTCGAGCTTCTCCAGGGGCAGCTGCGAGACGATCACGCAGGACATCACCGGTCCGTCGCAGCCGACCGCGAGGTCGGGAAATGCGACAAGCCGATCGGCATTGCGGAGGAATTCCACAAGGGTGATCGGCGCGATGTCGAGGTCGCCGTTCACCAACCGCTCGCTGAGCTTCTCGGGGGTGTCCTTCGTAAGCTCGAGATCGAGGAGAGTTCCGGTTCTGGCCAGCCCCCAGTAAAGCGGCAGACAGTTCAGGAACTGGATGTGGCCAACACGTGGCCGGCTGCGACGGTGGTCGGTTGCGGTTGCTGCGCTTTCTCCAAGACTGTCCACATCGCGAGGCTAGACCTGTGGCGCAAGGACTACGCCGCCGGGGCACGGCGATCCGCGCCCACCCCCCGTCCGAGCTGGGCTTCGTCCCCTCCCGCCGTCAGCGACTCAAGATCGATTCAAACGGACGGGTGACGTGATCTTTCCCTCTACCGCAGCACACACGCTGCGTGCTAGGCTCGACGCAAGTTGCAGTTTGGTTTCCCTTGCAGTACAGAGCCTGCGGAGCATGTAACCCGCAGGCTTTTGTAGTTTTCAGACTTCTTGCAGGTTCTGGAGCAGGGCAACCCTTTGGCCCAAGGAGGGCTTATGGCTACCGGAACCGTCAAGTGGTTCAACGCTGAAAAGGGCTTCGGCTTCATCGCCCAGGACGGCGGCGGCCCGGATGTCTTCGTCCACTACTCCGCGATCAACGCGTCCGGGTTCCGCTCCCTCGAGGAGAACCAGGTCGTGAACTTCGACGTCACCCAGGGTCCGAAGGGCCCGCAGGCGGAGAACGTCACCCCGGCCTAAGTTGCCTGGGTCGGCGATCGCGCACGACTTAGCAGTACCCAAGGAGCCCCGCTCCGTGCGGTTTCGTACGGAGCGGGGCTCCTGCCTGTGCCGGGACCGACTGCCGGGCGGGAGGCCTGGGCGCCGGCCGCGGCCCCACCGTGCCGAGGCAGGGCCGCCGCAGCGGGGTCGACGCGGCGTGTCTCGAGCGCCACGGCCGGCACCGCCTTCCAACTGCGCCGCAGCGACGACCGGGTCACCTCGCCGGCCACATCACCGGGAAGCTCACCGGGGCGACCAGCGCTCCCCGCGCATCAGGCCTCCGAGGCCCGTCCAGGCGAAGTTCATCAGCATGCCCGCGGCCTCCTTGGCGCCGACGCCGCCGGCCTCGTTCGCCCACCCGGCAAGTGACTCGGCGGCCCCCACCAGCGCCTGGGCGAGGCCGGCCACATCACGGTCGGCCAGCTCGGCGTCCCGCTGCGACACCGCGGGCGTGCCCTGGCTCGCGGCGGCACCGATGAGACCGGTCACGAAGGCGGCGATCTCCTCCCGCATCACGCTCACCTCGGCGGCGAACGGCTCCCCGTGCGTACGGGCCTGGCGGTGCAGTACGGACCAGCCGTCCGGGTTCTCGGCGGTGTGCCGGAAGAACGCCTCGAGCCCCGCCCACATCTGCCGGTCGGCCGGCAGCCCCGGCTGGACGGCCGCCTGCACGGCCTCGGTGAGCGCCTTCGCCTCGCGTCGGATGCAGGCCGTGAAGAGCTCTTCCTTGGAGTTCAGATACAGATAGACCAGCGGCTTGGACACCCCGGCGAGCTCAGCGATCTCGTCCATCGACGCCGCCCGGTAGCCGCGCTGCCCGAAGGTCTGTACGGCGGCGTCCATCATCTGCCGCTCGCGCACGGCGCGCGGCATGCGCTTGGCCTTCGTCCCCTTCACAGGACCCATGTCAGACATCCTCCCGCCCCGCACCCCTACTCCGCGGTAAGCCTACGGGCCCCGGAACAGCGGTCGTGACGCGGAGTGGCGGGCAGCGCGGTGGGCACGCGCTCTGTGCGCGGGCGCAGTTGGGAGAGCAGGAGTCCGCGCCGCCGAGGATGCGACGGAGCTCGGCCCCCGGCCCGCGTACGGCAGACGCACACCGCGCCCGCCGCAGACAGAAGACGCGTGCTGTGCCCGGAGAACGGGCACAGCACGCGTCGTCACGATCCCGACCGGGTCAGGAACGCCTGGTGCTCTGCGGGACAGAGTTCATCGAGCCCAGGGCCCCTGTGAACTCGCTCGGTCCGAAGCCGAAGGCAAGCGGCGGTCCTCCCACCGGCGGAGCCGGAACCCATGGTTCATCCCAGATGATGTCGTCCACGACAACGTCACCGTGCGTCTCCCAAAGGGTCCCGTCCGGGGCGGTGGTCCTCGCCCACGCGTCGCCCGTGATGATGTCCACGGAGAGGTCGACGCCGCAGGAGTCCTCAGGCAAGCCCGGTTGCGTGGCGTCGGAGATGGGCTCCCACGCCGGCGGGTCGTCGGCCTCGTCCTGGGCGAATGCCCCAGAGTCGTTGATCACGACGATGTGCTCACGGCCGGTCACGAAGGTGAACGAGTCGGTGTCGTGGCAGCGCCCTCTCGGACCCGTGGGACCGGTCGGACCCGTGGGACCGGTCGGGCCGGTCGGGCCGGTCGGGCCGGTCGGACCCGTGGGACCGGTCGGGCCGGTCGGACCCGTGTCACCCGTCGCGCCTGTGGGACCCGTGTCACCCGTCGCGCCTGTGGGACCCGTGTCACCCGTCGCGCCCGTGGGACCCGTCGGGCCCGTGTCACCGGTGTCACCCGTCGGACCGGTCGGGCCCGTGTCACCGGTGTCACCCGTCGGACCGGTCGGGCCCGTGTCACCGGTGTCACCGGTCGGACCGGTCGGGCCCGTGTCACCGGTGTCACCCGTCGGACCGGTCGGACCCGTGTCACCGGTGTCACCCGTGTCACCGGTGTCACCCGTGTCACCGGTGTCTCCCGCCGGCCCCGTGGGACCTGTGGGCCCCGTGGGGCCCACCTTGCACTTGTCCTTGTCGCCCTTGCCCCTGTCCTTCTTCGCCTGCTCCGCCTGGGACTTGGTCCTCAGGTCGGAATCACATTTGTCCTTGTCCTTGTCCTTGGCCGACGAGCTGGCCACGGCCAGATCTGCTGCCGTGTTGGCGCTCTGCACCGCGGCAGCCGTGGGACTCGCGATCCCCGCGAGCACGAGCGCGAGCGACGCGACCGTGCCGCCGGTCAGCCAGGCGCGCCGCCGTGGAAGCGGGCCCATAGGGGACTTGGTCCTGTGCTCAGGACTCATACACTGCTCCTTTTTGAACCAGTTCGAGTGACGCTCCGGAAGCAAGTTCGGGCTTCCCTGGGAATCATCGGTTCGCGTACGCAATGCCTTTACGGACTTGCGGAGCTATCAACGCAATGGCCTATGAGACGCACACCAATGGACGCGTACGCGGCGGCGAACCCGCCACGGCTGTCGGCGTGCCGTCCCCGGGCGGGCGGGTCCGCTGCATAGGGTCGCCGACGGACCGACCCGCCGGAATGGGTGATGCTGTGAAACCGTCTGTGTGCCTGTGCATGATCGTCAAGAACGAGTCGAAAGTCATCGAGCGATGCCTCGCCTCGGTGCGTGGCCTCGTGGACACCTGGGTGATCTCCGACACCGGCTCGACCGACGGAACCCAGCAACTGATCCGCGACGCGCTCAAGGACATCCCGGGCGAACTGCACGAGGAGCCCTGGGTCAACTTCGGCCACAACCGGACCCTGAACATCAGACACGCCCACGGCAAGGCGGACTACCTGCTCCTTCTCGACGCCGACCTCGCGATCCGGCGGGAAGGTCCCCTGCCCCCGCTGACCGCCGACGCCTACATGCTGCGCCACGAAGGCGCGACCGAGTACCGCATCAGGCGTCTGGTCCGCGGCGACATCGCCTGGCGGTACGAGGGCGTCACCCATGAGTACCTCACCGCCGACCAGAAGCACGGCCAGGAGAATCTGGACGCGCTCGTGATCGAGGACTTCCACGACGGAGGCTCACGGCACGATAAGTTCGAGCGCGACGCCCGCCTGCTGAGCGCCGAGATGGAACGCGACCCCACCAATACCCGCACGGTCTTCTACCTGGCACAGACCATGCGCGACATGGGCGACACCGACAAGGCGATCAGCCTGTACGAGCGCCGCGCCGAGATGGGGGGCTGGGTCGAAGAGGTGTACTACGCCCTCCTGCAGGTCGGGATTCTCAAGGTCGGCAGCGACGACTGGCCGGGAGCGATGGACGCCTTCTCCCGCGCCTGGGAGTCACGTCCCCAGCGGCTCGAAGCGTGCTACGAACTGGCAGCGGGACTGCGCCGACGGGGCCGCCACCAGGCCGCGCACGCGATCGTCCGGGCCGGGCTGGGGAAGAAGCCGCCGGAGGACCTGCTGTTCATCCAGCCGTGGGTGTACCGCTGGGGGCTGTTGTTCGAGTTCTCGATCACTGCCTACTGGGTGGGTGACTTCGCCGGCTCGCTGCAGGCGTGCGACCGACTCCTGGCGATGCCCGACGTGCCCGACGCCTTTCGCAAGCAGACGGTCACCAACCGCGAGTTCGCCGCCAAGCGGTTGGCCGCGGTCCCTGAACCCGCCAAGGTGCGGGGGCCGGGGGCACTGCGCACGCGCTCCAAGCAGGGCGCCCGCTGACGGCCGGCGCGGGCAGGTTGCCGGGAGCGCGTACCGCAGCCGGCCCGGCGCCTACCGCGCGGCGCCGTCCTCCTGCGTACGGTTGGCCTCCAGCCGGGACTTGGCCCGGTCGACCTTGCCGACGATCTGCTCGGACATGGCGTCGCGCTGCTTGCGCAGCAGCACGAAGCTGAGCGGTGCGGAGAGGACGAGCGCGAGCAGGACGACCCAGACGAAGTTGGAGTCGCCGAGTCCCTTGGGCAGCACGCCGAGCTGGACCAGGCCGCCCACGAAGACGAGGCAGCCGACGAAGATCGCGAGCCGCAGGGTGGTGTACCGGAGCGCGGCGCTCGTCTTTCCAGCGGACACGGCGGGCCTTCTCTCTACGTTCGACGGACGTGCCTGTCCAGTGAAGCACGCCGGGCGCAACGGGCTGCCCGTAGGGCCGCCTCGCCTCGATGAGAGGTGGCACTCGCAGCCCGCACCGGTGGCCGGGGAGGGCGCCGGGTCAGTTCAGGGGCAGGAGCATGATGACGTCGTCGCGCTCGTCGCCCTCGGCGACACGGATCGCCCCGGGCACCCGGCCGACCTCCTTGTAGCCGCAGGCGGCGTAGAACCGGTCGGCGCCGGTGCCGCCGCGGCAGGTGAGCCGTATCGCATCGATGCCGTCGAGTCCACGGGCGGCGTCGGCGGCCGCGGCCATCAGATCGCGGCCGTACCCCTTGCCCTGGTGACGGGGGTGGACCATCACCGTGTAGAGCCAGATCCAGTGGGCCATCAGACGGTGCGGGTTGAGCGCGAGGAAGGCGGTCGCCGCGATCTCGCCGTTCTCGTCACGGCCGACGAGGAGGCGCATCCGGCCCTCGGCCATGGCCGTCAGATGCTTGCGCCATTCGGGCCTGACGTCCTCGACCGTGACGGGGGGTACGAAGCCGACGGCGCCGCCCGCGTTGCTGACTTCGGTCCACAGCGCCAGCACGCCGTGGCCCAGGGCGGGCCCGCCGCGCGGGTCGAGTTCGAAGGTGAGGGCCATGGGGTCAGCCTAGGAAACGAAAACCCCGGCGTGCACCGGGGTTTCGATGAGCGAGACGGCGCGGCGCCGCGGCGCCTCAGACGCGCATGGGCTGCGGCGACTCACGCCGGTCGGCGTCCGGTCCCGGGTACTCGCGAATGACCTCGTAGCGGGTGTTGCGCTCCACCGGGCGGAAACCGGCGTCGCGGATCAGGTCGAGCAGATCGTCGCGGGTGAGCTTGTTGGGCGTGCCGTAGTTGTCCGCGTCGTGCGTGATCTTGTACTCGACCACCGAGCCGTCCATGTCGTCCGCACCGTGCTGCAGCGCGAGCTGCGCGGTCTGAACCCCGTGCATCACCCAGAAGACCTTGACGTGCGGGACGTTGTCGAACAGCAGCCGGGACACGGCGAAGGTCTTGAGCGCCTCGGCCCCGGTCGCCATGGTGGTGCGCGCCTGGAGCTTGTTGCGGACCTTTCCGTCCTGCACGTCGACGAAGTCGTGCTGGTAGCGCAGCGGGATGAAGACCTGGAAGCCGCCGGTCTCGTCCTGCAGCTCACGCAGTCGCAGGACGTGGTCCACACGGTGGCGCGGCTCCTCGATGTGCCCGTACAGCATCGTGCACGGGGTCTTGAGGCCCTTCTCGTGCGCGAGGCGGTGGATGCGCGACCAGTCCTCCCAGTGGGTGCGGTGGTCGACGATGTGCTGCCGCACCTCCCAGTCGAAGATCTCCGCGCCGCCGCCGGTCAGCGACTCGAGTCCGGCCTCGATGAGCTCGTCGAGGATCTCGGAGGCCGAGAGCCCGGAGATGGTCTCGAAGTGGTGGATCTCGGTGGCGGTGAAGGCCTTCAGCGAGACGTCGGGGAGGGCCTTCTTGAGCTCGGAGAGCGAGCGCGGGTAGTAGCGCCAGGGCAGGTTGGGGTGGAGCCCGTTGACGATGTGCAGCTCGGTGAGGTTCTCGTTCTCCATCGCCTTGGCGAGGCGGACGGCCTCCTCGATGCGCATGGTGTACGCGTCCTTCTCGCCCGGCTTGCGCTGGAACGAGCAGTACGCGCACGACGCGGTGCACACGTTGGTCATGTTGAGGTGGCGGTTGACGTTGAAGTGCACGACGTCGCCGTTCTTGCCGGTGCGCACTTCGTGGGCGAGGCCGCCGAGCCATGCCAGGTCGTCCGACGCGTAGAGGGCGATGCCGTCCTCACGGGTCAGCCGCTCACCGGCCCGGACCTTCTCCTCCAGCTCTCGCTTGAGTCCTACGTCCATCCCCGGCCGCCTCCCATACCTCTGCTCATCGGGCCCCATCACGTTACTCCCCCGCACTTCACGGGCGGGGAGGCCCCCATGGACGCTGCGCGCGTCAGCTCTCCTCCGGCAGCTCTCCGACCCGGTTCTCCCACTTGGTCGAGAGCACGATGGTCGTGCGCGTACGGGAGACCCCGCGCGTGCCCGAGAGCCGGCGGATCGTCTTCTCCAGCCCGTCGACGTCGTTCGCCCGCACCTTGAGCATGTACGAGTCGTCGCCCGCGATGAACCAGCAGTCCTCGATCTCGGCGAGGTCCCGCAGCCGGCGTGCCACGTCCTCGTGGTCGGCGGCGTCGGAGAGCGAGATGCCGATCAGGGCCGTGACACCGAGACCGAGCGAGGCGGCGTCGACCGTGGCGCGGTAGCCGGTGATAACGCCCGCGGCCTCGAGACGGTTGATGCGGTCGGTGACGGAGGGGCCGGAGAGCCCGACGAGCCTGCCGAGTTCGGCGTAGGAAGCCCTGCCGTTCTCACGCAGGGCCTGGATGAGCTGCCTATCCACGGCGTCCATATGCCTGAGCCTTCCATTATTCAGCGATACCGCAAGTTTACGTGTAGAATCTAAGGTGTGCAGGGCTGGCGTCCTGCGATTTACTCAAACGATCAAAGACGATCCATACAGGAGATGACACTCACCGTGTACACGATCGAGATGGCCTACGCCCACATGCGACAGCTGCAGGAGCTGGCCAACCGCTCGCGTGCCCACCGTCCGTCCCCCACAGCCTTCGGAATGGGAGAGAATCGCATCGCCGGACAGGCCGACACGTCCCGCGCGCGGCGCCACACCAAGAAGCGCTAGTCCTCACCGGAGCTTCCCCCTCGCTCCGGCGGGAGATGCCCCCGCAGCTCCCCCTCCCACCGGCGGTACAGCCGATGCGGCACGCCTGCCGCATCGAGCACCCGCCCCGCGACGAAGTCCACCAGATCCTGGATGTGCGTCGCCCCCGCGTAGAACGCCGGAGAGGCGGGCAGCACCACAGCGCCCGCCTCGTCCAGTGTCACCAGATGCTTCAGCGTCTGCCCGCCGAGCGGAGTCTCCCGCACGGCGACGACGAGCCTGCGCCGTTCCTTGAGCGTCACGCTCGCGGACCGCTGCAGCAGATCCTTCGAAAGTCCCAACGCCACACCGGCCACACAGGCGGTGGAGGCGGGCACGATCAGCATCCCCTTGACGGGATACGACCCCGACGACGGCCCGGCGGCGAGATCCCCCGCGGCCCAGTACCGTACGTCGTCGACATCCACGGTGAAGGTGTCCGGCTTCCCGTCGGCGCCGCGCGCCAGCCAGGCGCGCAGGTCGTCGCGCCAGTGCGCGTCACGGAAGGCGATCCCGGTCTCGTCGAGCAGCGTCAGGCGCGAGGCCCTGCTGACGACGAGGTCCACGCTCTCGCCGACGGCGAGCAGCCCGCGCAGCACGGCGGCGGCGTACGGCGTGCCGGAGGCACCCGACACTCCCACGACCCACGGCCGGCGTGTGTTCAATTCCTGCGGCTCCACACCGGTGAGCCTATCCGGCCACCGGGACACCGGAACCGGTCAGGTACCCGGACGGACTCAGACCGTGAGGCCGCGCGCCAGCAGGTCGAGCAGGGCGCACACGAAGAGCGAGACCCCGATGAAGCCGTTCGTGGTGAAGAACGCCCTGTTCAGACGCGACAGATCGTGCGGGCGCACGATCGTGTGCTCGTAGAGGAACGCCACAGCCACGATCACCAGGCCCAGCCAGAAGAACAGGCCCGCATCCGTGGCCAGTCCGTACCAGAACAGCAGAGCGGTCGTCACCACGTGCGACACCCGTGCTCCGTACAGCGCGGCCGGGATACCGAAGCGGGCCGGCACCGACATCACTCCATGGGCACGGTCCGCCTGGACGTCCTGGCAGGCGAAGATCAGGTCGAAACCGCCGATCCACACGCCGACGGCGAGTCCGAGGATCACCGCGTCCCACGACCAGGCCCCCGTGACCGCGATCCAGGCGCCGACCGGGCCCATCGCCTGGGCCAACCCGAGGAGGGCGTGCGGGAAGTTGGTGAACCGCTTGCCGTACGGATAGACCACCATCGGCACCACGGCGACCGGCGCGAGCGCCAGGCACAGCGGGTTGAGCAGGGCCGCGGCCCCCAGGAAGATCACCAGGGCGACGACGGCCCCGGTCCACGCGGACTTCACGGAGACGGCCCCCGTGACCAGCTCCCGGCCCGCGGTGCGCGGGTTACGGGCGTCGATCTCGCGGTCGATGATCCGGTTGCACGCCATGGCGAAGGTCCGCAGCCCGACCATGGCCACGGTGACGAGCAGCAGCTTGCCCCAGTGGATCCTCCCGTCCAGCTCGAACATCGCGGTCAGCGCGGCGATGTACGCGAAGGGCAGCGCGAAGACCGAGTGCTCGATCATCACCAGGCGCAGGAAGGCCCTGGTACGCCCGGGCTGCGGAACGGCCGCTGCGGCGGAGGTCACAGCCCGTACTCCTTCCAGCGGCGGTCGACCTTCGCGGCCGTATCGGGGTCCGACTCGACCATGTTCGGCCAGCCGCCGTCGCGGACGTATCCCTCCTCGGGGAGCTTCCTCGTCGCGTCGATGCCCGCCTTGCCGCCCCAGAACTGCTGGTAGCTGGCGTGGTCGAGATGGTCGACAGGACCCTCGACCACGGTGAGGTCGCGGGCGTAGTCGGTGTTGCCGAGTGCGCGCCAGGAGACCTCGTGCAGATCGTGGACGTCGCAGTCGGCGTCCACGACCACGATCAGTTTGGTCAGCGACATCATGTGCGCGCCCCAGATCGCGTGCATCACCTTCTGCGCGTGCTTCGGGTACTTCTTGTCGATCGAGACGATCGCGCAGTTGTGGAAGCCGCCCGACTCCGGCAGGTGGTAGTCCACGATGTCCGGGACGATGATCTTGAGCAGGGGCAGGAAGAAGCGTTCCGTGGCCCGGCCCAGCGGGCCGTCCTCGGTCGGCGGGCGGCCCACCACGATCGACTGGAGCAGCGGGCGCTTGCGCATCGTGACGCAGTCGATGGTGAGCGCCGGGAACGGCTCCTGCGGCGTGTAGAAGCCGGTGTGGTCGCCGAACGGGCCTTCCGGCAGCATCTCCCCCGGCTCCAGCCAGCCCTCCAGCACCACTTCGGCGTTCGCCGGGACCTGGAGGGGGACGGTTTTGCAGTCGACCATCTCGATCCGCTTGCCCGCGACGAAGCCGGCGAAGAGGTACTCGTCGATGTCGCCGGGCAGGGGCGCGGTCGAGGCGTACGTGACAGCGGGCGGGCAGCCGAAGGCGATCGCGACCGGCAGCCGCTCACCGCGCCGGGCCGCCACCTGGTAGTGGTTGCGGCTGTCCTTGTGGATCTGCCAGTGCATGCCGATGGTGCGCCTGTCATGGCGCTGCAGGCGGTACAGGCCCAGATTGCGCACACCGGACTCCGGGTCCTTGGTGTGCGTGAGCCCCAGGTTGAAGAAGGAGCCGCCGTCCTCCGGCCAGGTGAACAGCGCGGGCAGCTGGTTCAGATCGACGTCGTCGCCCTGGAGGACGACCTCCTGCACGGGGGCGTCCTTCACCTTCTTCGGCGGCACATGCACCATCGAGCCGAGCTTGCCGAACGCCTCGCGCACACCGACGAACCCGTGCGGCAGCTCCGGCTTGAGCAGCCCGCCGATCCTGTCGCTGATCTCCGCGTACGACTTCAGGCCCAGCGCCTTCAGCAGACGCCGGTCGGTGCCGAACACGTTCATCGCCAGCGGCATGGCCGAGCCCTTGACGTTCTCGAACAGCAGGGCCGGGCCGCCTGCCTTGTTCACCCGGTCGACGATCTCCCCGACCTCCAGATACGGGTCGACTTCGGCCTTGATGCGCTTGAGGTCTCCCTCGCGCTCCAGTGCCCGGAGCAGGGAGCGAAGATCGTCGTAAGCCATGGGGCCAAGTATCCGTCACCAGCTACTCTGGGCCCGTCACCGGGGCCGTGGAAGACGGCCCGCCATTGCTTCCAGGGGGCTGTCCCACATGCTCAGGGCGCTGATGTACATCCTGCCGCTGGCGCTGACGATCTACGCGTTCATCGACTGCCTGAACACCCCCGAGGACGAGGCCAAGCATCTCCCCAAGCTGGCCTGGATCTTCATCATCCTGCTCTTCTGGATCGTCGGACCGATCGTCTGGTTCGCCGCAGGCAAGATGCGGCACGCCCCGGCCGGTGGCCGCACGCCCTCCGAGTGGCACCGCAACCACCGCACCCAGTGGGTCGCGCCGGACGACAACCCCGACTTCCTGAAGTCCCTCAAGGAGGAGAACAAGAAGGACGAGGCGCTGCTGAAGGACTGGGAGGCCGATCTGCGCCGCCGCGAGGAAGAGCTCAAGAAGCGCGAGCAGGGCGACGACTCCGAGAAGTCCTGAAGGCCCTGGCGCCTGGAGCTCCGGCTCCTGGTGACTTCGAGAAGGCAATGGAGTCGCTGACATTTTGTCGGCTGCCCGCGCCGCCGGGGCTGTTCGACCACCGGTCTGTGACGCTATGAGCGGGGCCCGCGCCGCGGTCCACAAGCCGGTGGGCGGCGCTGCCGATGGGCCCATCGGCAGATCCGGTGACGGTGCCCCCGGAAAGGACACCATGGCGCACAGCGAGTACGCACGATGGCTGGCCACGGCCGTCGAGGAGGCCCGGGCCGGGCTCGCCGAGGGCGGCATCCCGATCGGGGCGGCCCTGTACGGCGCGGACGGCACACTCCTGGGACGCGGCCACAACCGGCGCGTCCAGGACGGCGATCCGTCCATGCATGCGGAGACGGCAGCCTTCCGTGCCGCCGGCCGACGCCCCCAGCCACGGCCCGGGCAAAGCGTCAGCCCCCGCGAAAACCCCCCACCCACCGCCACCACCAACGGCCCCGGCCCTGGTCAGCCACGGCCCGGGCAAGGTTCGTACCGGGGCACCACAATGGTGACAACGCTCTCGCCGTGCTGGTACTGCAGTGGTCTGGTACGGCAGTTCGGCATCTCCCGGGTGGTGATCGGCGAGGCCGAGAACTTTCACGGCGGTCACGACTGGCTGGCCGAGCACGGCGTGGAGATCGTCCTCTTGGACGACCCCGAATGCACGGCGATGATGCGTGACTTCATCGAGCACCATGCCGACCTGTGGAACGAGGACATCGGTGAGTGAATCCACGAAGCCTTCCACGATCCCCACGGTCGATCTGCGGCCCTGGCTGTCCAAGGACCCCGCCACCCGCGCCGAGATCGCCCAGGCCGTCGACCGGGCCCTGCAGTCGGCCGGCTTTCTGCTGGTCACCGGGCATGACGTGGACGACGCGCTGCGCCGGCGTATCCGGTCGGCCGCACGGGATTTCTTCGGGCTGCCGTCCGCCGTGAAGGGGCCGTACGCGGTGCGGGTCGGCGGCCGTGGCTGGCTGGGGCCAGGCGCCGAGGCCAACGGCTATGCGGAGGGGACCCGGACACCGCCGGACCTGAAGGAGTCGCTGTCGTTCGCGGCCGAGGAGCCGACCGGCGACCCGGAGGTCGACGCCGAGTGGTTCCTGCCCAACACCTGGCCGGGTGAAGTCCCCGCGCTCAGGGCCGCCGTGGAGGAGTACCTCGCTCAGATGCGGGCGCTGTCGGACCGGCTGCTGGAGCTGCTCGGGGTCGCGCTCGGCAAAGGGGAGACCTTCTTCACCCGGCACACCGGCCACCCGACCTGGGGCTTCAACATCAACTGGTACCCGAGCAGGGACGAGGTCGGCGCACCGCGGCCCGGCCAGTTCCGGATCGGCCCGCACACCGACTTCGGCACGGTCACGGTCCTCGACCGCCAGGCGGGCCGGGGCGGGCTGCAGGTGTTCACGGACGACGACGGCTGGCAGGACGCGCCCTACGACCCGGCGGCGCTGACCGTCAACATCGGCGATCTGATGGCCCGTTGGACGGGTGACCGCTGGCGGTCGGGCCGCCACCGGGTGCTGCCGCCGCCCGCGGACGAGCCGGCCGAGGAGCTGATGTCCCTGGTCTACTTCTACGAGTGCGATCCGGGCACGGTCGTGACGCCGGTCCCCGCGCCGCAGGGCCGGGTCGCGTACGAGCCGGTCGACTCGCACGCGTATCTGCGGGCCAAGCTCGACGCGATCGCGGTGCCGCCGGACGCTTCCTAGGCCTGCCGGGCGTAGGAGTTGCGCAGCTGCTCCCAGCGCTCGGGCGTCCAGCCCGACCAGTCGGTGGTCGGCTTCCCGTCGAGCGATGCCGCGAGCAGCTCGAAGTGGTTGTGCCAGCCGGCCAGACAGTCGAGGAGCACCTCGTCGTCGCACCGCAGCTCATTGGTGAAGCGCAGCACGGTGCCGTTCTCGCCGTGCGGTTCGAGATGGAAGCGGATGCGGCCGTGCACGGTGACCGAGTACTCGGCCACCCGCTCCATGTCCCACGCTGTGACGGTGCCTTCGGCGACGGTGTGGCGGCCGTCCGCGTCGGCGTTCAGCCAGCGCAGGGTGACCGCTCCGCCGACTCTCGGTTCGAGCACATCGGCGGCGCAGAGCCAGGTCGGCAGACCCTCGGGTGTGGCGACGGCGGCCCACACCCGAACCACGGGATGCGGCAGGTGCAGTTCGTACCGCAGCAGGTGAGTGCCGTCGTCCCGGGTTTCGCTGGTTCCCTGGGGGATCGCGTCGCTCATGGCTCCAGCGTCACTCTTCGGCGGCCCGGGCGCTACTTCGCGTACGAGTGCAGGCTGTTAACGAACATGTTCACGCCGTAGTAGTTGAACAGCCAGCAGGCGAAGGCGATCAGCCCCAGGTACGCGGCCTTGCGGCCCTTCCAGCCGGCGGTCGCGCGGGCGTGCAGGTAGCTCGCGTAGGCCACCCAGGTGATGAACGACCAGACTTCCTTGGCGTCCCATCCCCAGTAGCGGCCCCATGCGTCTCCGGCCCAGATCGCACCCGCGATGATCGTGAACGTCCACAGCGGGAAGACGGCCGCGTTGACGCGGTACGAGAACTTGTCGAGCGAGGCCGCGGCGGGCAGCCGCTCCAGGACCGAGGTCGCGAAGCGACCGGGCTTGCCTCCGCCGGCCAGCTTGCTCTCGTACGAGTCGCGGAACAGGTAGAGCACCGTGCCGACGGCCCCGAGGTAGAAGACCGCACCGCAGAAGATCGCGGTGGAGACATGGATCCACAGCCAGTACGAGTCCAGCGCGGGAACCAGCTGGTCGCTCTCCGTGTACAGCCAGGTGACGGCAACACCGAGGTCCAGCAGAACGGTGGTGACCAGCGGCAGGCCGGCCCAGCGGACGTTCTTCCCGGCGAGGAGGAGCGCCAGGTACACGCCGACGGCGACCGCCGAGAAGGTGGTGGAGAACTCGTACATGTTGCCCCACGGCGCGCGCTGCACCGACAGGGCGCGGGCCACCACACCACCCACCTCGAGCAGGAACGCGAGGACGGTCAGGGAGACCGCGATCCGCCCGTACAGATCGCCCTTCTCGGTGCCGCCGTGCGCGCCCGGGCCGTCGGGTACGTCCCGGGCACCGGCCGCGGCACGCGTGACGACCTTCGGCCTGTCCAGGACAGCGGTTCCGCCCGCATTCTTGACCTGAACATGCACAGCAGCGGGGTTGTCGGCGGACCGGGTCAGCGCGGCCGCGGTGCGTGCCACCTTGCTGCGGCTGCCGAGGGTCCACTCGGCGATGTGTCCGAAGAAGGCCAGCGTGTAGACGGCCATCGACGAATAGATCAGGTAGTTACTGATCTGCGCCAGATTCTCGTTGGTTGCGGCGGCGAGAGTCACTTCTCAGCCCCTTCGGCAGGAACATCGGCTGGTTCAGGCGCGGTCGGCGCCTGCGAATTCAGGGTGACGGCGAGGTCGGCCAGCTCCTCGGGAAGCTTCGCCGACTCGCTTCGGCCAAGGCCCGCCATCTCCACGACGGTGACGCCGTCCTCGCCGCGCACCGCCCGCACCCAGATGCGGCGGCGCTGGATGAACAGCGAGCCCACGAGGCCGGCGATGGCGGCGATCGCTCCGCCGAGCGCCCAGCCGTTGCCGGGCTGCTGCGAGACCTGGAAGCTCGCCCACTCCTTCACCTCCTTCTCGAAGGTGATGGAGCCCGCTCCGTCGGGGAGCTTCATGGTCTCGCCGGGCAGCAGGCGCTGCTTGAGGATCTCGCCCTTGGAGTCCTTGAACTGCTTCATCTTGCGGGTGTCGAGCTGGTACACGTTCTGGGGCAGTCCCGCGTCGACGCCGAGGCTGCCGTGGTATCCGGTGAGCGCGAGCACCGGGAACTCCAGACCCGGGAACTGCGAGAACATGTTGCCGTTGCCCGCGCCCGAGAACGTCGGCACGAAGAAGGCCTGGAAGCCCAGCTGGTCCTTCCTGCCGCGTGCGTCGCGGTAGCCGTCCATCACCTTGATCGCACCGGTCGAGGTGACGTTGTTGTCGATCGGCAGCAGCGGCACCGCCCCCTGCTTGACGATCTTGCCCCTGCCGTCCCGGACGGTGACGACGGGCGCGTAGCCGTGCGAGAGCAGAAAGACCTTGGTGCCGTCGACGTTCAGGGGCTTGTTGACCTCGATGACCGATCTGCGATCGGGGCCCGTGCCCTCGGACCAGGTGACAGCGGCCTCGAACGTACGGGGGGTACCGCGCTGCGGTCCGCTCTTGGCATACGTTCCGGTGAACGCGTCGAGCGTGAAGCTGAACGGCGCGAGCTCGTCCGCGCTGAACAGGGAGCCGGACTTGAAATCGTCGTAGTGGGTCAGCGTGTTGGAGAAGCCGCCGCCCTCGACGATGAGCTTGCCGCCCTCGGACTTGAAGAGTTGCCCGGAGGCGAATGCCACCAGCATCACGATCAGGGCGATATGAAAGACCAGATTGCCCGCTTCGCGAAGATAGCCCTTTTCGGCGGCGACCGCTTCACCGACCGCGTCCGCGCGGAAGCGACGCTTCTTCAGCATCGCGAGGGCCGCCTCGCGCACCTGCTCGGGCTCGGCCTCGGTGCGCCAGGTGGTGTAGGCCGGCAGCCGGGTCAGCCGCTTGGGCGCGCCCGGCGGCCGGCCTCGCAGCTGCCCGACGAACTGCCAGCTGCGCGGCACGATGCAGCCGATGAGCGAGACGAACAGCAGGATGTAGATCGCCGAGAACCACACCGAGCTGTAGACGTCGAAGAACTGCAGCTTCTCGTAGACCGGCGTGAGGAGGTCGTGCCGCTCCTTGAAGGCCTGCACCTTCAGCTCGTCCACGCTGTTCTGCGGGATGAGGGAGCCCGGGATCGCGCCCAGGGAGAGCAGGAAGAGCAGGATCAGCGCGACCCGCATGGACGTCAGCTGCCGCCAGAACCAGCGTGCCCAGCCGATGACTCCGAGGGTCGCGCCGCCGATTGGCTCCTCGGCCGGCGCCGTGGACAGCTGGGCCCCGGCCGCGCCGAGGTCCTGCTGCTCTGTCGCTTCGGTCTTGCTCATCGAACTCAGATCCCCACCTGGAAGCCTTGTGTCCAGCCCTGCATCTCCTGCACCAGGCTGTCCCACACACCTGTGAGCAGCAGCAGACCGGTCGCGATCATCATCCCGCCGCCGATCCGGATCACCCAGACATAGCGCTGCTTGACCCAGCCGAACGCCCCGAGCGCCTTGCGGAAGGCGACCGCGGCGGCGATGAACGGCAGGCCGAGCCCCAGGCAGTACGCGACCGAGAGTACGGCCCCGCGACCCGCGCTCGCCTCGCTGAGGGCGAGCCCGTTCACGGACGCGAGGGTGGGTCCGACGCACGGCGCCCAGCCGACGCCGAACAGGGCGCCCAGCAGCGGGGCCCCGGCCAGTCCGGTCGCGGGTCGCGTGTGGAAGCGGAATTCGCGCTGGGTGAGCCAGGGCATCAGGCCCATGAAGAAGACGCCCAGCAGGATCATCAGCACACCGAGGATCCTGGAGATGATCTCCCGGTGTCCGAGGAGGGTGTTGCCGAAGTAGCCGAACAGGGCGCCGCCGGAGACGAACACGACCGTGAAGCCGAGGACGAAGAGGGACGCGCCGCCGACCATCCGGCCGCGCCGGGCGTCAGCCAGATCGGTGCCGGTGACGCCGGTGACGTACGAGAGGTAGCCGGGCACCAGCGGCAGGACGCAGGGCGAGAAGAAGGAGACAAGGCCGCCGAGCACGGCGATGGGCAGCGCGAGCACCAGGGCGCCGCCGAAGACCGTCTCGTTGCGGCCCGCTTCCGCGAGAACTTCCACGTGATCACTTCTCCGCGATCAGCGGGTCGAGCATCTTGCGGAGCCCCTGGTCGTCGAGCGCCTTCAGCGACCGCGCCGCCATCTTTCCCTCGCGGTCGAGGACGATCGTGGTCGGAACGGACTGGGGATTGAGGCTGCCCCTGGGGAAGCCGTTGACGATCAGCTTTCCGATCGGGTCGTACAGGCTCGGATACCCGACACCGTGGTCCTTCTCGAAGGCGATCGCCGGGCCCTTCTCGGGGTCCCGTGTGTTGATCCCGACGAATTGCACGCCCTTGTCCGCGGTCTCCTTGGCCACCTTGGCGAAGTACGCCGCTTCGGCACGGCAGGGCCCGCACCACGATCCCCAGACGTTCAGTACGACGACCTTGCCCTTGAAGTCGGCGACGTCGAGCTGCTTGCCGTCCAGGGTCTCGCCCGCGAGCTTGCTGGGCGCAACACGCTTCCCCTTGGCGACCGTGTCGATTCCGCCGGTGTTGGTGACGAAGTTCGTGTCACCGCCGCCGCCGGACTTTCCGCCGTCGACACAGGCCGACAGTGTGAGCGCGCCCACGGCGACCAGCGCGGTCAGCAGGGCGGCGCGAGGGGCACGGCTAAGACTCATGTGAAAAGTTTCGCATGGCCGAATCCGGGATCTTCCGCACCCCCCTGGCTGCCTCGCAATGCCCACACGAAAACCCGGCGCCCCCGGCAACCGCCGTACCCCCGGCCCGGTCGACCACGACCCCGTTGCCCGAATGGCCCGTTGTCAGGCAGCGTTAAAGAAAGCGTTCCAGCCGCCCGCCGGGGCCTGGCCGACCTCCAGCGTGCGCAGCTTGGCGAGCACCTGCGGGTCCTGTACGTCGAGCCAGTCGCAGAACTGCCGGAAGGACACCAGCCGTACGTCCGGCTTGCCGGCCATCCCCTTGAGCGCCTCCTCCACGGCGTCCATGTAGATACCGCCGTTCCACTGCTCGAAGTGGTTGCCTATGAAGAAGGGCGCGCGATTCGTCTCGTAGGCGCGGGTGAACCCCTTGAGATACGCGTTGGTGGCCTGCTTCTTCCAGCCGGGGTAGTTCGCCGGAACTCCGTTGGTCGAATTGTGTGACTGGTTGGCGAGGATGTTGTAGTCCATCGAGAGGACCTCGAAGGAGTGCCCGGGGAAGGGGATCTGCTGCAGCGGCAGATCCCAGATGCCCATCCGCTTGTCGGGCCACATCTGCCGGCCGCCGGGCGAGCTCGCGTCGTAGCGCCAGCCGAGCTGCTTGGCGGTGGGCAGCAGTTTGTCCTGACCGAGCAGACAGGGGGTGCGGGCCCCGACCAGTTCCTTGCGGTAGTCGAAAGGCAGCGGGTCGATGTCGCGCCAGCCGCTGTTGGTGCGCCATTCGGTGACGAACGACACAGCCTGGTCCGTCTCATTGCGCCAGTCCGCGGAAGACCAGTTGCCGACCGATCCGGATCCCGCGCAGAAATGCCCGTTGAAGTGGGTGCCTATCTCATGGCCGTCGAGCCATGCCTGGCGTATGTACTTCAGCGTGTCCTTGATGTGGTCGTCGGTGAGATAGCCGATGTCGGACGCCCCGATGCCGTTGTTCGGCGGCTTGTAGAGCGTCTTCTTCGATTCGGGGAGCAGATAGATCCCGGAGAGGAAGAAGGTCATCGCCGCGTCGTGGTTCTTGGCGAGTTCGAGGAATCGGGGGAAGAGGCCGTTGCCGACCTCGCCCGCGCCGTCCCAGGAGAAGACCACGAATTGCGGGGGCGTCTGGCCCGGTTCGAGCGGAACGGGTCGCGACGGCTGGTGCGGCTGCTTTCCGGTGTCGGAGGTGGAGCCGTCGCCGATCAGCCGGCCTTCGCTCTTGGAGGGCTTACGGCCCTTGCCCTCGTCACCGTTTCCGGACGGCCCGCTCCGACCGGCTCCGCTCGATCCGATGGAGCCGCAGCCCGCCACTCCGATCGCCGCCGCGGCCCCAAGTCCCGCCCCGAGCAAACCCCTTCGACTGATGTCGCGCATCTCGTCCCCCATCCGCACTCTCCCGGTCGAGGGGAGAGCCATCAAAACCGGTGCCGGTCTGACCGGCACCGGTTGAGATGCGGATCGGAACGCAAAGGTTCCTGGACGGGATGCGTATTTTTCTGATCAGCCGCGAATGGACCGCGGACAACAGCGCGCCGCTACGCGCCGAATGCCTTGCTTTTACCCTTCACGGGCTTGGCACCCGCGAGAAGATGCACCGGAACAAGATCACGGGCCGGTTCCGAGTAACCGACCGAAACAATCTTGTCGCCGTGGTACGTGAACGTGGTCAACGAGGCGAGCGTGCACTGCCGGCGGCGCGGGTCGTGCCACAGCCGGCGCCGCTCCACGAAACTGCGCACGATCCAGATCGGCAGCTGATGGCTGACACACACGGCCTCGTGTCCGCGGGCGGTATCCCGCGCGGCGTTCAGCGCCCCCATCATCCGTACGACCTGGTCCACGTACGGCTCGCCCCACGACGGCCGGAACGGGTTGGTCAGATGCTTCCAGTTGGCCGGCCTGCGCAGCGCGCCGTCGCCCACCCCGAAGGTCTTGCCCTCGAAGACATTGCCCGCCTCGATCAGCCGCTCGTCGGTGTCGAGGGTCAGACCGTGCGCCTTGGCGATCGGCGCGGCCGTCTCCTGGGCACGCTCCAGCGGGGAGGAGACGATATGGGTGACGTCACGGCCCGCGAGATGCTCGGCGACCCGGTCGGCCATCTGCCGCCCGAGCTCCGAGAGGTGGTAGCCGGCCCGGCGGCCGTAGAGCACGCCGTCGGGGTTGTCCACCTCGCCGTGCCGCATCACGTGGACAACGGTGATCTCGCTCATGCGGACACCTCGCTCGCCTCGGCGGCGGCACGGGCGGCGGCCGGGAGCGCGGCGGCGATCCGCTCGACGGCACGTTCGTCATGGGCCGTGGAGACGAACCATGACTCGAACGCGGACGGCGGCAGATACACGCCGTCGGAGAGCATCGAGTGGAAGAAGGCGTTGAAGCGGAACGCCTCCTGCTTCTTCGCGTCCTCGTAGGTGCGTACGTCCTGAGCGGTGAAGAACACCGAGAACATGTTGCTCGCGGTCTGCAGCCGGTGCGCCACGCCCTCCTTGGTCAGCGCGTCCGTCACCAGACCCCGGATCTGCTGCGAGACCGCGTCGACCGTGTCGTACGCGGCGTCGTCCAGCAGCCGCAGCTGCGCGAGACCGGCGGCGGTCGCGACCGGGTTACCGGACAGGGTTCCCGCCTGGTAGACGGGGCCGGCCGGGGCGAGATGTCCCATGACGTCCTTGCGGCCACCGAACGCGGCGGCCGGGAAGCCGCCGCCCATGACCTTGCCGAAGGTCATCAGGTCGGGCCGCACGCCGTCGATCCCGTACCAGCCGGCCCGGGAGGTACGGAAACCGGTCATCACCTCGTCGGAGATGTACAGCGCGCCGTTCTCGGCGCACAGGTCCTTCAGCCCCTGGTTGAACCCGTCCCCGGGCGGGACCACGCCCATGTTGCCGGGCGACGCCTCGGTGATCACACAGGCGATCTCATCGGGGTGCGCGGCGAAAGCCTGGCGCACGGCCTCGAGGTCGTTGTACGGCAGCACGATCGTGTCGCCGGCCTGCGCGCCGGTGACCCCGGGGGTGTCCGGCAGTGCGAAGGTGGCCACACCCGAGCCCGCCGCGGCGAGCAGGGCGTCCACGTGACCGTGGTAGCAGCCGGCGAACTTCACGACCTTGGCGCGGCCGGTGAAGCCACGGGCCAGCCGGATCGCGGACATCGTCGCTTCCGTACCGCTCGAAACCAGCCGAACCTGCTCGACGGGCTCGATCCGGGACACGATCTCCTCGGCCAGGGCGACCTCGCCCTCACCGGGCGTGCCGAAGGACGTTCCACGGGAGACGGCCGCCTGCACCGCCTCGATGACGGCCGGGTGGGCGTGCCCAAGGATCATGGGTCCCCACGAGCAGACGAGGTCGACATACTCGCGCCCGTCGGCATCGGTGAGGTACGGACCGGTGCCGGACACCATGAACCGGGGCGTACCGCCCACGGCACGGAAAGCACGGACGGGAGAGTTCACGCCGCCGGGCGTCACGAGGGACGCGCGGTCGAAAAGCGTCTGCGAAACTGGGGCGTCATAGGGAAAGCTCACGGAATCCATGGTGTCAGAGCCCCTGACGTTCTCGCGGTCGGGTGTTTCACCACACCACCGTGGGGGAGGTCACTGTCACGATGATCGGGTTGCGCGGCGGGGGCTGCGAGTGGTCGGGTGGAGATATGCATCGCGGTGGCGGACTGGGCGAGGGGACTGACGACCTGGGTCCTGAGCCTGCCCGACGGGGAAAACACCGGCGAGGCGAGGCGGATGAACCCACGGGAAGCAGGAGCGGCCGAGTGGGGGTGACCTACAAATACTTCGGCGCGCCCGACGGAGCCACTGCAGCACGGGTGCCTATTTCGATGCGCCCCGAGGAGCTCGGCGGCGACGAGCTCGGCATGGGCGGAATGTTCACCAAGATCAAGCCGGAGACCATAGCCGCCATGGTGCTCACCGGCATCCAGGGCATGCCGCTGTACAAGGTGCCGCCGCTGGAGCTGGTGGTCCTGCACCCCGACTATGCGGTGGTCAAGCTTCCGATGACCGTGGTCGACCCGCTGCGCGGCATCGGCGAGGAGTCGGTCGGCGCGGCGGCGTTCATCTGGTCGACGGTCCCGGACCGGGGTGGGCCGCGGGACGCGTTCAACGTCTACCAGCTGCTGCACGAGTGGCAGGACTTCTCGGTGCGCCTGCACGAGGCGGGGCATCAGCCTTTTTGCCTGGTGTGGCCCTGAGCTGGGGTTTCGCTGGTTTCGGGCGGGGTTTTCGGGCCCCGCCCTCGTCATGTGCCGGGACGGGCCGTCAGGCGGCCAGGGCACATTGGTTTCGTTGAGGGCACCCGTGTGCCCTCGGGAGTCCGCGTGTGCCCGTCCTCTTCGTTCTCGGCTTCCGTGAAGGCGTCATCGATCGCCTTGCGGGTGTGCGTCTCGCTGGACGGCAGCAGATGCGTGTTCGTCCGCAGGGTGAAGCCGGGGTCCGAGTGCCCGAGGTACTCGGAGAGCGCCTTGATGCTCTCCCCCGCGTCCAGGAGCACGGAGGCGTACGCGCGCCGGAGAGCGTGCATGCCGTCTTCCGGGGCCGCCTGGAGGTACCGCGCCGCGCTCGCGAGGAGGGATCACGCCGGCGGCGGCCAAGGCGCGCTTGCAGTCGCCCATGCTGAAGACGCTGGGAGCATGGCGAATCCGCCGAGCAGTCCCGCGAGGTAGGTGAACAGCACCGGTCGGTGGACGAACGTCTTCTATCGACCAGGGGGTCGTACGCCCTGAGTTGCCCCCGCCCGGCGCCCCTCCCCTGACCGCGAGGACCCGGCGGCCGGCTCCTGACCGCGAGGTTCCGGCCCGTCAGGACCGCGAGGACCCCGGGTCCGGCTCCTGATCCCGGTCCGGTCGGCCCCTGTCCCCGGCGTCGGGCCGGAGGTGCCCGAGGTGCCCGGGGAGTGTCAGACCACGGGTGGGCGGCCCAGCCGGGCCATCAGCCACACGGTGCTCCAGCGCATCGGACGGCGCTGACCGCAGGGCGTACGGACGCCTTCCGCGAACCCGCCGAACCAGGCGCGCAGCCCCGGCGCCGACCGGGTGCGGGCCAGTGTGAGCGCGGTCCAGGCGCCGAGGTACACGGGCACCAGCGGCGCGGGCAGATTCCGCTTCGCCAGCCAGACCCGGTTGCGCGCGGTCATCCGGTAGTAGACGCCGTGCCGGGTCGGCGCGGTGCGCGGGTGCTGGAGCACCAGCTCGGGCGCGTAGAGGATCTTCCAGCCGTCGTCCAGCGCACGCCAGGCGAGATCGGTCTCCTCGTGTGTGAAGAAGAAGTCCTCCGGCCAGCCGCCGACCCGTTCGAGCATCGGCATCGACAGGGCGTGCCCGCCGCCGAGGAACGTGGTGACCTGGCCGCCGCGCATCGGGTCGCCGGAGCCGATGCGCGGGATGTGACGGCGCTGCGTGAACCCGGTCTCGTCCGCGATCCGGAAGCTGACGATGCCGAGTGCGGGGTCGGCGGCGTACATGTCGGCGAGCCGGCTGAAGACGTCGTGCTCGATGAGCAGCCCGTCGTCGTCGAGGTCGACGAGAACGTCGACGTCGCCGAACTCCCGCAGCCGTTCGAGGGCCACGTTGCGGCCGCCGGACACCCCGAGGTTCTCCGGCAGCTCGACTCCCGTGACGTACGGGGGCAGTTCGGGAAGAGGCGCGCCGTTGGAGATGACGACGACCCGGGTCGCGGGGTGGTCCTGCGCGGCCACGGATTCGAGCAGGGCACGCAGTTCGGCGGGGCGCGTGCCCATGGTCAGTACGGCCACGCCCACACGAGCTCGGGTCGTCACGTCCACTCTCCATCGGTCGGCTGCTCGGCCGCCGGTTGCCCGGCGATCAGTGACCCGCGAGCTTAACGGTGTTCGTCCAGAGGATGTACGGCAGTGGGCCTGTCGGGGTTTCGTGCGACGTCGACGGCAGTGATCCGGTCCGTGTGGACGGTGACAGCGCCATCAAGAGGCCGCATCCCTCGGGAGCCGGGCCGGTCATCGGACGTCCGCCCGCCCCGCCGGGGTCTGCGCGCGGAGCCAGTCGTCGAAGCGCACCGTCCCACGGACATCCGGATGGTCCGAGGTCGCCACGCCCGAACGCAGGGCGCGGCCCAGGGCTCCCGGAAGAGGAAGGGGGAGGACCAGGGCCCGGCGGCCCGTGATCGCGCGCCAGCGGCGGGCGAGCACCCGCAGGTCCGCGGTCTCGGGGCCGGTCACCTCCACACGACCGCGACGCGGACCGCCCTCGACCGCGTCGGCGACCACGCGCGCCACCTCGGCGCATGCCACCGGCTGCAGCCGGGCCCTTGGAATCGGCAGCACGCGCGCCCTGCCCACCGCGGCGAAGCCCGCCGCCAGCAGTTCGTGGAACTGGGTGGCGCGCACCACCGTCCACGGCACCTGGCCGCTCTCCACCACACGTTCCTGTTGGGCCTTGGACCGGTGATAGCCCATCGGCACCCGGTCACAGCCGACGATCGACACACAGACGTGGTGGCCGACGCCCGAGGCCTCCTCGGCAGCGAGCAGTCGGCGCGAGCCCTCCACCAGAATCTGCTCGGCCTGCTTCGGCGACGGGCTGTTGCTCGCGTCGACGACGGTGTCGCAGCCTGCGAGCGCCTCGGCCAGCCCTTCCCCGGTCGTCAGGTCGACCCGGTACTCCGGTGAGTGCCGGCTGAGCACCCGTACCTCGTGCCCGCGCCCGCGAAGCTCGTCCGCGGTGTGCCGGCCCAGCGTTCCCGTTCCTCCAGCGATGGCGATTCTCATGCCCTCAGGACGACACAGCGCGCGGTGGTGTGACATCCGGACTCCGCCACACGTACCAGCCCGGCCCACAGCGCCTACGGTGTCCGCGGCTTCGGGCCGCGACCGGTCCGCCTTCGTCCGGCCGGCTCCCACGGCGTGGCGGGACCTGCGGAGCCGAGGTCTACGGCGTCTGCCAGTGCGGGTCGCGGCCGGTCAGCGCCAGCACCCGGTCGAACGCGGACGTCTCCTCGTCCTCCGGCAGGGGCACCGGCTCGTCGAACACGCCGCCCTCGCGGGCCTTCGGCGCCAGCTCGGCGAGCGTGGGGGCGATCTCGGCGACGACGACCGGGTCCGGCGTGAACTCCTGGCCGGTGGCGCGGGCCAGGTCCCAGGCGTGCACGGTCAGATCGCCCAGGATCATCGTGCCGACCGTCCTGGCCTGCAGTCCCATCTGCCCCGGGCTGCCCTCCTCGGCGCCCGGTGCCGCCCATGCCGTGACCAGGGCTGAGGTCTCCTCGGCGAACCGGGCCCGCCAGTCACCGCCGTCCTGGACGAAGTGCGGATCCACGGCGAAGTCGGGGTGCTCCTTGGCCGCCAGCGCCTGGAAGTTGATCACGACCTGGAGGAGGTGATCGATCAGCGCCCGGACGTCGTAGTCCGCGCACGGCGTCGGGTCGGCCAACTGGTCGTCGGTGATGCCCCGCACCACCGGCACGGCTCGCTCCGAAGCCGCTTCGAGCAGGTCACTGATGGTGTTCGTCATGCTTCGACGGTAGGGCGGCCGGAGCCATGCGTCTTGAACAAACGCGACATAGGATCCCCGGCATGGCAGGTCCGCGACGCGACACCCGGGGCATCGTCGAAGCCCGCGAGCTCCTCGCGCGCGTCCGCTTCCGCCGCCGCGAGCCCGACCCGCGGCTGCGTCCGTACCTTGAGCACTACTGGCTCATCGACTGGGACCTGACCGAGCCGTACGCCTCCCATGTGGTGCCCCACCCCTGCGTGAACATCGTTTTCCAGCAGTACGGCGACGAGCCGGCCTGGGCCGAGGTCGCTGGGATCGGCCTGAAGCTGTTCACACAGAAGCTGACGGGGCGCGGGCGGGTGTGCGGGGTGCAGTTCCGGCCCGGAGGATTCCGGCCGCTCGCGCCGGACCGGCCGGTGTCCGACTGGACCGGGCGACGGGTGCCGCTCGCGGAGGTCCTGCCGGGCACCGGGCAGGACACCGTGGACGCCGTTGTCGCACCGGAGCAGGAGGACGCGCGCGTCGCCGCCCTGGACTCGTTTCTGCTGGACCTGTCTCCGGAGGCCGATCCGCAGGCACGTGAGGCCATGGAACTGGTCGACCGGATCCGCTTCGACCGTTCGATCCGCCGCGTCGCCGAACTGGCCGCCGCAGAAGGGGTGTCGGCGCGCTCGTTGCAGCGTCTGTTCGCGGCGTACGTGGGCGTCGGCCCCAAGTGGGTGATCCTTCGCTACCGCATCCATGAGGCGCTGGAGCGCGCGGAGAACGCCGAGAACGCCGGGCATGCGGAGCACACCGAGGGCGAGGCCGCCGGGCTGGACTGGGCGGCACTGGCGGCGGAGCTCGGGTACAGCGACCAGGCCCATCTGGTACGGGACTTCACGGCGACGGTGGGCGTGCCTCCGACCGCTTATGCGCGCACAGCCGCTCCGTAGCTCCGCGTCGGTGGGTCCGGGTCGGCAGGTCCGGGTCGGTGGAGGAACCGTCCGTTGTCGGTGCCCCGTCCTACAGTGCGGGACATGGGTATCAACGGATCGACGGTACGGATCGAGCCCTGGTCCGAGGACGACTTCGACCTGCTCCGCTCGGCCAACGCTCCGGAACTGATGGATCACCTGGGCGGCCCGGAGACCGAGGAACAGCTGGTCACACGGCATCTGCGGTACGTCGACCTGAGCACGGACCGCACCGGCCGGGGCCGGATGTTCCGCATCGTCCTGGAGACCGGCGGGAACGCGGCCGGGGAAGGGGAGGGACAGGCCGCCGGTTCGGTCGGTTTCTGGGAGCAGACCTGGAACGGGGAGAGGGTGTACGAGACGGGCTGGAGCGTGCTGCCCGGCTTCCAGGGCAGGGGTATCGCCACCGCGGGTACGCTCGCCGTGATCGAGCAGGCGAGGGCCGCGCGCAAGCACCGCTTCCTGCACGCCTTCCCGTCCGTGGACAACACCCCGTCGAACGCGGTGTGCAAGAAGGCGGGCTTCACGCTGGTCGGCGAGTGCGAATTCGAGTACCCGCCCGGGCATCCGCTGCGGTCCAACGACTGGCGCCTCGACCTCGGCCCGTTCTGAGCCCGCCCCAGCCTGGCGGGAGCCCGTGCCCGCCGAGGGCAGGGCAAGCCCCTGGCGCGCACCGGCCGGGACACGGAGCAGGGTGGCCACGCAGCCGGAAACACCTGGCTCCCGGGACCCGCACGATGCCATGCTTACGCTGTGAACGGACCGGAGATCTCCCTCAGTGTCGCCCCCGAGCTGCGCCTTTTCGTCACCTCGGAGCGCCGCCAGGAACGTACGGCTGTGGTCACCGACGGTTCGTCCACGCTCGGCCATGTCGTCGAGTCGCTCGGAGTCCCGCTCACCGAGGCGGGCCGACTCCTGGTCGACGGCCGGCAGGTCCCCGTCTCGCACATCCCCCGCGCCGGCGAGCACGTCGAAGTGTGCGGCGTCGAGCGGCCGCAGCAGGTCCCCGGCGCTCCGCTGCGCTTCCTGCTCGACGTCCACCTCGGCACGCTGGCGCGCCGGCTACGGCTGCTCGGCGTCGACGCGGCGTACGAGAGCGCGGACATCGGCGACCCGGCGCTGGCCACGCTCTCGGCGACGGAGCAGCGGGTGCTGCTCTCGCGCGACCGGGGGCTGCTGCGCCGTCGCGAGATCTGGGCGGGCGCGTACATCTACAGCGACCGCCCCGAGGACCAATTGCGCGACGTACTGGAGCGGTTCGCCCCGGCCCTCGCGCCCTGGACCCGGTGCACCGCCTGCAACGGCCGGCTGACCGAGGCCGACAAGGATTCGGTCCAGGAGCAGCTTCAACAGGGCACACAGCGCTCGTACGACGTCTTCGCCCAGTGCACGGCATGCGAGCGCGTCTACTGGCGGGGGGCGCACCACGCCCGTCTGGAGGCCATCGTCGCGGACGCGCTGCGCACCGCCGGCTCCTGATGATCGGCGCGCGGGCACCGGAGCCGGCCGACCAGCAGACCGCCCGACGGGACAACGACGGACCGGTCCTCCTACGCGTCGAACGGGCCACCGCGCAGCGCTCGGCCTGTGTCGTGCTCAGCTCACCGTGCGCCGCGAACGGTGATCAGCGCGGTCCCGTCGTCGCTGCCATGGGCACCAGCCGCATCTTCCTCGCCGGGGACGCCGCCCATGTGCACTCCCCGGCCGGTGGCCAGGGCATGAACACAGTTCTCCAGGACGCCGCGAACCTCTCCTGAAAGCTCGCCGCCGTCGTCCAGGGCCGTGCGCCCGACCCCGAGGCCTGCTCGACAGCTACCAGTCGGAGCGCCACCCGGTCGGCACGATGGTGCTGCGGAGCAGTGGCGCCATCGTCCGTCTGGCCATGGCGCACACCCCCTTCCAGCGCGCTGTCCGGTCCCTGGCCTCCCACTTCGTGAACCGGATCCGCCCGGCCGCCACGAAGGTGATGGGCATGATCTCCGGCGTCGGCATCTCCTACGACGCCCCGCGCGGCTCCCACCGCCTTGCGGGCAAGCGGGCCCCCGACCTCCGGCTCGCCGAAGGCAGGCTCTACGAACTGCTGCGCGAAGGGCAGTTCGTGCTGGTGGCCCCGCCCGGAGGGGCTTCCGCTGCCCCGGCCTCACCCGGCCGCGTCATACGGGCGCACTGGACCACGGACCGGCGCACCGCGCTGCTGATCCGCCCCGACGGCTACATCGCCTGGGCGTCCGGTCGCAGTGAGGCCCGGTAGCGCCGATGTCGAGGCAGCGGCTCAGAAGACGTACGGGTCGCCGGTCGCGGGCACCAGGACCCGGTGCTCGTTGTTCTCGGGATTCAGGTCGCTCGCACCCCCGTTCCACGCGGTGTCGATCTGCACGAGGACCTCGGACGGAGTGCCCACGGTCCGCAGATCGAGCGAGACCTTGTGGCCGACCCCGCCCGCGCGCAACGGCCCTGTCGCACACAGCACCACGCGCTCCCCGGCCCGCAGACAGCCGGCCGGCAGCACCTGCGCACCGGCCGGCCGCTCCGGCAGGACCAGCCGTACGGTCGCGCTCTCGAGGCTGGAGGGACCATGATTCTGCGTCACCAGCAGGATCCCGAGCCGGCCGGCGGCCAGCGTGATCCGGCCGTGGTGGGCCACATCGGACTCCGGCGCGATCACCCGATCGTCCGTGTCACCGCCCGCTCCGACACCCGCACCGGCGTTCGCCGACGAGCCGACCATCAACACCACTGCCGCGGATCCCGCCAGCAGCACCTTGCGCATCACCCACATGAGCAGAAGATACCCATTACCCCGGATTGTCGCCGACTGCCCATCAGCTCCGGCGAGTCCCCCACCCGTTGCGTGCCAGGCTGTGCGCATGCTCATCGCCCGCTCCGTCGCCCTGTTCGTCCTCGCCGGCGTTCTCGAGATCGGCGGCGCATGGCTGGTCTGGCAGGGCGTTCGGGGAAACGACAGTGGCGGCGGACGCGGCTGGATCTGGATCGGCGCGGGGGTGATCGCCCTCGGGCTCTACGGCTTCGTGGCCACACTCCAGCCGCAGGGCGAGTTCGGCCGCATCCTCGCCGCGTACGGCGGAGTCTTCGTGGCCGGCTCGATCGCCTGGGGCATGGTCGCGGACGGCTACCGCCCCGACCGCTGGGATGTCATCGGGGCGCTGATCTGCCTCGCCGGTATGGCAGTGATCATGTACGTCCCGCGCGGCCGCTGACCCGCAGCGCCCTTGCCGTCCCCGTCGAGCACCGCCCACAAGCCTGCCGCTGCAGGCCGCCGGCCCTCGCATGAACGCGCACGGCAGACAGCCCGCCGTCCGACTTATCCTGGCCGGAGATCAATCACACGCGCGAGGAGCTACGCCATGACAGCCGCTGGGACCCCCGTCGCCGTCGTCACCGGAGCCAGCAGCGGCATCGGTGCGGCCACCGCACGGCAGCTGGCCGCCGCCGGTTTCCATGTCGTACTGACCGCACGTCGCAAGGACCGCATCGAGTCCGCCGCCGCCGAGCTCACCGCCGCGGGTCACCAGGCCACGGCGATCGCACTCGATGTCACCGACCGCCCGGCGGTCGACGCCTTCGCCGCGTCCCTGGACCGGGCCGACGTCCTGGTGAACAACGCGGGCGGGGCACTGGGCGCCGACCCCGTCGCCACCGGCGACCCCGCCGACTGGCGGCTGATGTACGAGACCAACGTCATCGGCACGCTCAATCTCACCCAGGCCCTGCTCCCCGCGCTCACCGCGAGCGGAGACGGCACGGTTGTGGTCCTGTCCTCCACCGCCGCCCTCTCCCCCTACGAGGGCGGTGGGGGTTATGTCGCCGCGAAGCACGGCGCCCATGTGCTGGCCGAGACCCTGCGTCTGGAGATCGTCGGCACGCCGGTCCGCGTGATCGAGATCGCGCCGGGCATGGTCAAGACCGAGGAATTCGCCACCACCCGCTTCCGCGGCGACACGGACCGTGCCGCCAAGGTCTACGAGGGCGTGGCCGAGCCGCTCACCGCCGACGACGTGGCCGACACGATCACCTGGGCGGTCACCCGGCCTTCCCACGTCAACATCGACCTTCTCGTGGTGCGGCCCCGCGCGCAGGCGTCCAACTCCAAGGTGCACCGCACGCCGTGAGGTAGGTCCGGCCTGCCGTCACCCGGCCGACTCCGGCGAACCCGCACACCGCCACCCGCGCCCCGGCGTCAGAGCCGGATGCCGAACTCCCGGGCCCGAAGCCCGGCTTGGAACCGTGAGGTGGCATCGAGCGCCGTCATCAGCTCCGCGACCCGCCTGCGATAGGTGCGCAGCGAGATGCCGAGCCGGCGCGCCGCCGTCTCGTCGGTGTACCCGGCGCCGAGCATCCGCAGGATCTCGCGGGCCTGCCCGCTCAGTGCGGGCGGCTGCGAGGAGCGCGTACGCCGGAACTCGGCCAGATCCGTTGCGGTCTCCCAGGCAGCGCCGAACAACGACCTGATGCCGTCGACAACCTCCGGGGAGCGCACCACGGAATAGGTCCGTACCCCAGCTGCGTGCACCCCGGCGAGGATCGCGACCCGCCCGTCGATGACGATCGCCTCGCGGGCGAGGGGCGCGGTGGAGATCCGCACGTGGGCACCGGACTCGGCGATCCTGACCAGCCGGCGCTCTGCCTCGTCGTCGGCCAGAGCCTGCGGGGTGTAGATCTTGCGCATGGCCAGGCCCGTCACCAGAGACGGTCGGTAGCCCTCGGCAAAGGCGGCGTTCACCCCGGCCGAGAAGGTCACGAGATCCGCTGCTGCGCACAGGAACTCCCGCTGCGCCGAGCCGAACAGGTGCCCGGCCCGGGCTACGAGTTCCGCCTCGCCCCGCAGGGTCACGATCTGATCAGTTGTCATGGTGCGCCCAGTGTCGGTCCAGGTGGCAGGAAGGTGCCAGGCACCCGCCGCCCCGGCAGGCGCCCCGCAAGATCTTGGCATGCCGACGAACGAGACCAGTCTCCCCACCGCAACGACCGCCTCCGACGCATCCGAACCGCACGCCGCCCACGCCGGACACTGGAACCTCGGCGGTGACCTGACGGTCGCCAGGATGGGCTTCGGTGCCATGCGGCTGCCCGCCCCCGACTGGGACGGCCCGGCAGGCGACCCCGACCGGGCAGTCGCCGTCCTTCGGCGGGCGGTCGAGCTGGGTGTGAACCACATCGACACCGCGGCCTTCTACTTCTACCAGGACATCTCGGCCAACGCCCTGATCCGCACGGCCCTGCACCCCTACGCCGACGACCTGGTGATCGCCACCAAGGTCGGCCCCGACCGCACCCCGGACGGAGACTGGCTGCCGTCGGCCGGCCCGGCCGAGCTGAAAGCCGCCGTTCACCGCAACCTGCGCGAGCTGGGCCGGGAGCATCTCGACCTCGTCTACCTGCGCCGCCTGCGGGGAGACGGCCCGATCGCCGAGCGCTTCGGCGCACTCGCGGCCCTGCGCGAGCAGGGCCTCATCCGCCACGTCGGGATCAGCAACGCAGGAGCCGAGCATCTGGCGGAAGCCGAGCGGATCGCCCCCGTGGCCGCGGTGCAGAACCAGTTCGACCTGGTCAGCTGCCCCGGCTCCGCCATGGTCGACATCTGCGCCGCCAAGGGCATCGCCTTCGTCCCGTACTTCCCGCTCGGCGGCCTGGGCGTGGCGCAGACCGTGCGCCTCCGGCACATCGCCGACCGCCACGCGACCACACCGGTCCAGGTGATGCTGGCAGGGCTCCTCGCGCGCTCGCCGGCCATGCTGCTGATTCCCGGCACCTCCTCCCCGGCCCACCTCGAGGAGAACGTGACGGCCGGCGCGCTCAGCCTTGACGCCGAGGATCTCGCCGAACTGGACTCGCTCGGCCGGGAATGAGCCCATCGGCGACCAGCACGGCCTGCCGTGCGTGGCCTCGCCCTTCGAACAGGGCGATCGCGACCGGCGCCACCGCGCGGCACCGCTCCTGCGCGCCGGGCAACGGCACCGACCACGGGCGGGCGACGGCCGAGGAGTTGAACGACGCCTCGTTCCCCGGCCCCTTCACGATGTACGAACCCGTGCCCATCGAGCCCGGGATGATCCCGAAGTCGCCGCTGCCCGCGCGGATCGCACCCTTGCGGGTGACCAGCAGGTCCACGCCCTCGTACCGCTCCTGCGCCACATAGTTGTGGTGGCTGCGACTACGTGCACATCACGGCGGCTTCACTGCGGCGTACTCGTTCGCCGCAGTGAAGCCGCAGCCGCACTCCCCGACAGCCCCGTGACCCTCGAAGCACTGTGCGGGCAGCCAACCGCGTAGAAGTCATCGGTGAAGTGTCAGCTTGGTGGCCACACGGTCACCTCTCAGTCAAGGCTCACACCTTCGGGCTCGGTCTCCAGCGCTTGGCGGTCGAATTTCAGCATGACGAGGAAGAACAGCCCGCCCGCGAGGAGCAAGCCGACCACGATCACGACGGAAACGAGCGCCTCCCCGGGTGCCACCAGTACAAACAGCGCGACGAGCGTCCACACCAGCGCGCAGATCGCGACCGGCAGCTCGAAGCGCCCGAGGTCGAACGCGCCCTTCTTGCGATCCAATCGGCCGCGCACCGCCAAGTAGAGGACGATCGTCGAGCCGTAGATGATCGCCGGAAGGATCGTCGATGCCGTGATCAGCTCCAGCAGTGCGGCACCCGGCAGCGCGACCATCAGGATGACCCCCAGGACGAAGATCAGGATCGTCGCCGGGATCGGCGTATGCGTGCGCGGGTTGACCCGCCGCATCAGCCGGTGGGCAGGGAAGCGTGAGTCGCGCGACATCGCGAAAACAAGCCGCGCGCACGCGACCATCACCACGAGCCCGGCGCCGAAGAACGCGAACGTGATCGCGACCAGCAGCGTCCTCTCCATCACCGGACCGAGGTGAACGCGCATGATCGCCGCGACCGGTGAGCCGTTGGCGCTGATCCGGGGGATATCGTCGATCGCGACGGTGAGCGTGATCAGAAACAGCATTCCCAGGAGCCCGGCCGCCACGACCGATCCCACGATCGCGCGTGGGACGGTGCGATAGGGATCCTTGGCCTCCTCAGCCAGGTTCGCCGCGGAGTCGAAGCCGACGAGCGTAGCGAGGCCCATGATCATCGCGAGCATCAACCCGCCACCAACGGCGAAATAGTCGGGGGCGTTCTCGGTGACACCGCGCGACGTGAGGTTGCCGGCCGCGCCGTCGCCCGTGATCACCACAGCGATGGTGAGTGCGATCGCCACCAACACGACGAGCGCCACTTCGAGCCCCACCGCTGCCGTGTTGATCACGCTGACGATGCGCGTGGAGGCCACTGCGAGCACGGTCTGGATGAGCAGTACCACAAGCGTGATCAGACGCGCAGTACCCTCGTCCGGCTCGATGCCGACGAGCGGCATGAATGCCTGGCTCGCAAGCGCGTTGTCGATCGCCACCACGGCGATCGCCAGGTAGCAGAAGGTCAGCCAACCGAACCCCCAGCCGATCTTCGGGTTGGCCAGCCGCGAGGCCCATTGGTAGGAGGAGCCGCTGAGCGGGATGCGGGCCGCGAACTGCGCGACCACCAACGCCACCAGGGTCTGCCCTACCGCCGCGATTACCCAGAGCCAAATCCCGACCGGCCCCGCGGTCAGCAACACTTCGTCGTATGTCGCGAAGATGCCGACCGCCACCGAGATGAACGCGAACGAGATCGCGAACACCTGAAAGGAGCCGAGCGTCCGTTTCAGCTCCTGCTGGTAGCCCCCGAGCTCGACGGAAGTCTCGCTGTCCTGCGCACCCGTCGAAGCTTTCGCCACCTCAGCCACCACACCTTCCATCGAGGCCGTCGGCCGCCCACACCCATGCGGATTTCACGGCCAGCGCCATATCCTCATCGGCCGTGTCGCGCATTTCTGGATACGACACGCTTGCGAGAATTGCGCACACGTGAGATCGGTCTGTACGAAGCCCTCGGACCCGGCCGCGACATCCTGCTGCAGTTCGTGGTCGAGGTGGCTCTCTCGACCAGCTCCGGCGGGCATCCTCGGCATTGTCCAGGGCATCGGCGCTGCTGGTCGCAGCACTTCGCCCCGTCGAGCAGATGCTCGACGGGGCGAAGCAGGCCCCGAATTGACCAACAGCGTCGGATACGGTCCGGGGGCTCACCGATGACGTCACGTGCTGGACGCTAGCCCTTGACGCAGATGACCTGCTTGAGCTTCGCGACGACCTCGACCAGGTCGCGCTGCTGCTCGATGACCTTCTCGATCGGCTTGTACGCACCCGGGATCTCGTCTACGACGCCGGAGTCCTTGCGGCACTCCACACCCCGCGTCTGCTCCTCCAGATCCTTGGTCGAGAAGCGCCGCTTGGCCGCGTTGCGGCTCATCTTGCGACCCGCCCCGTGCGAGGCCGAGTTGAACGACGCCTCGTTCCCCAGCCCCTTCACGATGTACGAACCCGTGCCCATCGAGCCCGGGATGATCCCGAAGTCGCCGCTGCCCGCGCGGATCGCACCCTTGCGGGTGACCAGCAGGTCCATGCCCTCGTACCGCTCCTCCGCCACATAGTTGTGGTGGCAGGAGATCACCGGCTCGAAGGTCACCTCCGCCTTCCTGAACTCCTTGCGGACCACGTCCTGGAAGAGCGCCATCATGACCGCGCGGTTGTACCTGGCGTACTCCTGCGCCCAGAACAGGTCGTTGCGGTACGCCGCCATCTGCGGCGTGTCCGCGATGAAGACCGCGAGGTCGCGGTCGACCAGGCCCTGGTTGTGCGGAAGCTTCTGCGCCTCGCCGATGTGGTGATCGGCGAGTTCCTTGCCGATGTTCCGGGACCCGGAGTGCAGCATCAGCCATACCGAACCCTCCGTATCGAGACAGAACTCCACGAAGTGATTTCCGGCTCCGAGCGAACCCATCTGCTTCGTCGCCCGCTCCTGACGGAACTTGACCGCATCGGCCACCCCGTCGAAACGCCCCCAGAAGTCGTCCCAGCCGCCCGCCCGGAATCCGTACAGACGGCTCGGGTCCACCATCTCGTCGTGCATCCCGCGTCCCACCGGGATCGCCTGCTCGATCTTGGAGCGCAGCCGGGAGAGGTCACCGGGGAGGTCGTTCGCGGTCAGCGACGTCTTCACCGCCGACATACCGCAGCCGATGTCCACGCCGACCGCCGCCGGGCACACCGCCCCGTGCATCGCGATCACCGAGCCCACCGTCGCGCCCTTGCCGTAGTGAACGTCCGGCATGACGGCGAGGCCCTTGATCCAGGGCAGCGTGGCCACGTTCCGCAGCTGCTGCATCGCGACACCCTCGACCGTCGCGGGGTCCGCCCACATCCGGATGGGGACCTTGGCGCCCGGTACCTCTACGTACGACATAACTACTCAATTCCCCCGGAAAGACAGAAAACGCAATAGCCCTGCCAATCTCCGCGAAGTACTCAGCGGACCGGCATCCACAGCGGTGCGTGCGATAGACATTGTGTCCACCGGCCGCCTTCGGGCGGCAACCGCTTTTCCCCGCGGCGCACGCCCCGCACCCGCCGCGGACCGAGCGGACACACGACGCACTTGCAACAGAACGGAGCCTGTGACGTGCAACGAAAGGCGTACGTACCCGGCCTGGCGGCGGCACTGCTCGCGGCGCTCGTCACCGGCTGCACCACCGGCACCGACACCGACGGCTCCGTGGTCGACTCCAAGGCCGGCGGCGCCACGACTTCCGCCGCGCCCCCCGGCAAGTACCGCACGCTCCCCGAGCCCTGCGGTTCCGTGGAGCCGTCCACCCTCAAGAACCTGCTGCCCGGCGTCGTCACGCTGCCCGAGGAGCAGCAGCAACAGGTGCTGCGCGGCGATGCCGCCGTCACCTACGACACCGATCGCCGGGTCGCGTGCAGCTGGAAGGGTGAGTCCCCGGACGCCTCGCACCAGCTCCAGGTGGACTTCGAGCGCGTGGTCTCCTACGACCCCGCCATCAGCGACGACGACCGCGCGGTCGAGGTCTTCGGGACGAAGCAGGCGTCCGCCTCCGTGCCTCTCGCGGCCGAGCCCGGAAAGACCGGAAAGCCCCAAGAGTCCGAAGGATCCGAAAAGGGGCAGGAGTCCCCGGCCTCCGACTCGAGCGTCGTCCCGGGCGCCACCCCGAGCGCCCCCACCACGCCCCCGCAGTCCGGCGGCCCGAAGTCGGGCGGCCCGGACAGCACCCCGACCGCCTCCCCTTCCGGAAGCGCCGAGGGGCTCGAGCCGCGCGTCCTCGACGGGCTCGGCGACGACGCCTTCCTCGACGACGTTCTCGGCCGGGCCGGATCAACCGCCCAGCGCCGCACCGTGAGCGTGGTCTTCCGCACATCGAACGTGATCGTCACCATCGTGTACATCGAGCAGCCGGCGCGTACGACCGAGGTCCCCGACAGCAAGGAACTGCAGGAAAAGGCGCGGAGTCTGGCCGGCGGCCTGGCGGAGCAGTTCAACACCTGAGGCCGTGTTCCACCGGTCCGGTCCCCCGGCCCGGTTGTCCACAGGCAGCCCGCAAAAGGGTCTTCTGCGCGTACGGTGGCCTCGCCGACCGGACGAAACCCGCCCCAGATCGACTGAAGGAACCATGCACCGTTCAGCCTCGCGACTCACCCGCATACTCGCCTGCGCCGCCGTCCCGGTGATGCTCGTCGTCGCCGGTTGCTCATCGGACTCCGACAGCAAGGACGGCTCGAATTCCCCCGCCGCCTCATCCCCCGAGGCGAAGAAGTCCCCGACGGTCGCGCCCGCGAAGTTCACCAAGCTGCCGGACCCCTGTGACTCGATCGCGAGGAAGACGATCGAGAGCCTGGTCCCGGCCGCGAAGTCGAAGTCGGGCACGGCCGGCAAGTCCTCGGACATCGCCAGCCGCGGCAGCTGCTCCTGGAACGGCCTGGACGACAACGGCGTCAAGGGCTCCCAGTACCGCTGGCTCGATGTCTCCTTCCTGCGCTACGACTCCGACGCGTCCCTCGCCCTCACCGGCGATCAGCGCGCCACGGAGCAGTACGGCAAGGAGATAGCCAAGGCGAAGGCGACCGAGGGCGCCAAGGAAGTGAAGACGGCTCCGGCGCCCGGTATCGGCGACGAGGCGACCGCGGTCACCTACAAGCTGAGGAAGACCGGCGAGGACTTCGGCTACGCCACGATCGTGGCCCGCACCGAGAACGGCGTGGTCGTACTCACCTACAACGGCACCGGCTACGCGGGCGCGAAGAACCCCTCCATCGCCGACCTGACGAAGGACGCGCTCAAGGCGGGCAAGGAGGCGGTGGCCTCCGTCGCCACCGCCAACAAGTAGGCACCTGCGACAAGCGCACGGGCAAGCCGGTCCCGGTCCCGGCCTGTTGGTACGGCCCGTCCTGTCCCGTCCCGCCTTCCCGGAGGTCCGGCCTTCCCGGAGGTCCGGCCTCCCGGGAGGCGGCCCGGAGGGACAGGCTCCGCAGGCATGTGCCACGCTGTGCGCGCTGGATTCGAGCACGGGAGGGGGCCGCGGGTGGCCGCGATGCAGCTGACACGCACGCACCGAATACTGATCGGCGTCGTTGTCGCGGGAGCGTTGATCATCGCCGCGATCGGCTTCGCCGGTTCGTACTCCGCCGTGCGCGAACTCGCGGAGAAGAAGGGCTTCGGCGACTTCTCCGTCGTCTTCCCCATCGGCATCGACGCCGGCATCTGCGTGCTGCTGGCGCTGGACCTGCTGCTGACATGGATGCGGATCCCGTTCCCGCTGCTGCGTCAGACAGCCTGGATGCTGACCTTCGCGACGATCGCGTTCAACGGCGCGGCCGCCTGGCCCGACCCGCTCGGCGTCGGTATGCACGCCGTGATCCCGGTCCTGTTCGTCGTCTCTGTCGAGGCTGCCCGGCACGCGGTCGGCCGAATAGCCGACATCACCGCCGACAAGCACATGGAGGGCGTGCGCCTCACCCGCTGGCTGCTGTCCCCCATCCCCACGTTCAAGCTGTGGCGCCGCATGAAGCTGTGGGAGCTGCGCAGCTACGAGCAGGTCATCAAGCTCGAGCAGGACCGGCTGATCTACCAGGCCCGCCTCCAGGCACGCTTCGGCCGGGCCTGGAGGCGCAAGGCCCCGGTGGAGGCGCTGATGCCGCTGCGGCTGGCCAAGTACGGCGTTCCGCTGGCCGAGACCGCGGCTGCGGGCCTGGCGGCCGCGGGCGTCGACCCCGTACTGCTTCCGCCCGCCCCGGTGCCCCCGCAGCCGTCGCAGCCCGAGCTCCCTCGCGCCACCCAGCAGCCGCGGGAGCGCATGGAGGATCGGGCCGGGGAACAGGCGCAGGACCAGATCGAGCAGTACGTGGGCCCCGGCGCCCACGAGAGCCCCTGGTTCGCGGCCCCGCAGGTTGTGCAGGAGGCGTACGAGGGTGCTTTCGGCCCGGCGTACGCCGAGGGCCTGGAGCCCGCCCCCTACACCGAGGGCCTGGATCCCGCCGCGTACGCCGAGGGCCTGGATCCCGTCCCCGTTCCGGCAGGTCCCGGCCGCACCCGCCCGCTCGGCCCCGGCTTCGTCCCCGGTCCTCGTGCTGAGCCCGAGCCGTACCCGGCCCAGGAGCAGTACGAGGAGCCGCAGCCCGAGCCCGCCCCGGACTTCACCGCCGAGGACAAGGAGTTCGCGGAGCTCGCGTATCCGGTCTTCCGGACGTTCGTCGAGGAGAACAACGACTGGCCGAGCGCCGACCAGCTCGACATACACCTCGCCGACCGCCACGGCGTCCGCCACCCCCGCAGCGCCACCCTGCTGCGCAGACTGCTGCCCGACTTCAAGAACCGCTACCAGGCGGACCTGGAAGCCGAGCACATCGCCTGAGGTCACGACGGCTCATCGCACCGCGCGCTTCTTCGCCGTCTCGCCGTACACGGCGATGACCAGACCGACCACGGCGATCACCGCGTAGCCCGCCGTCGGTATCTCCCACCACTTGTGGAGCAGGCCCCATGGGCCTTCTCCGAACGTCCTTCCGGCGACCCCGAGCGTGCCCTGCACGCCGACGACCCAGCCGATGACAGCCACGATCTCCTTCATGGCTCCACGGTCTCCCGGCCGGTCCCCGCGTTCGTCCTGCTCCGGACCGAACCGCAGGTCGTCCGAAGGATGCAGAAAGGGGTGGAGGGCCCCCACCCGAGCGGTGAGAGCCCTCCGTTGCACTGAAACCTACGCGGCGAGCAGCTTGCGCACCCGGTCCGCCCCTACCGCCAGCAGCAGCGTCGGCAGCCGCGGCCCGGTCTCCCGGCTCACCAGCAGCCGGTACAGCAGCGCGAAGAACGACCGCTGGGCCACCTTCAGCTCCGGCGTCGGCTTGGCGTCCGGCTCCAGGCCCGCCATCACCTTCGGCACGCCGTAGACCAGCGTCGTCAGCCCGTCCAGGGACCAGTGCGTGTCAAGGCCTTCCAGCAGCAGCCGCAGCGACTCGCGCGCCTGGTCGTCCAGCGACCCCAGCAGCTCGGTGTCGGGCTCGTCGCGCACCAGGGTGCGCTGGTCCGCCGGAACCTGGGTGCTGATCCAGTTCTCCGCGCGGTCCAGCCGCGGCCTGACCTCTTCCAGCGAGGTCAGGGGGTTCGCCGGGTCCAGATCGCTCAGGATCCGGATCGTCTGCTCGTCGTGCCCGGCCGTGATGTCCACGACCGAGGCGAGCGTGCGGTACGCCAGCGGCCGCGGCGTGCGCGGGAGCTCACCGGCGGCGGTGCGCACCGCGCGGGAGTACGCGGCGGCGTCGGCCGGCAGCACGGACTGGTCCAGGACCTTGGACTCGAGCTTGTCCCACTCGTCGTACAGCCGCTGGATCTCCTGGTCGAAGGCGATCTTGAAGGACTGGTTCGGCTTGCGGCGCGCGTACAGCCAGCGCAGCAGCGGCGCCTCCATGATCTTCAGCGCATCGGCCGGTGTCGGCACGCCGCCGCGCGACGACGACATCTTGGCCATGCCGCTGATGCCCACGAACGCGTACATCGGGCCGATCGGCTGTACGCCGTCGAACACCTCGCGCACGATCTGCCCGCCGACGACGAAGGACGATCCGGGCGACGAGTGGTCGACACCGCTCGGCTCGAAGATCACGCCCTCGTACGCCCAGCGCATGGGCCAGTCGACCTTCCAGACCAGCTTGCCGCGGTTGAACTCGCTCAGCCGCACGGTCTCGCCGAAGCCGCACGCCGTGCAGGTGTACACGAGCTCGGTGGTCTCGTCGTCGTACGAGACGACGGTGGTGAGGTCCTTCTCGCACTGCCCGCAGTACGGCTTGTACGGGAAGTAGCCGGCCGAGCCGCCGCTGCCGTCGTCCTCGCTCGCCGCTCCGGAACCCTCGGCGGCCTCCAACTCGGCTTCCTCGACCGGCTTCTGCGACTTCTTCGCGCCGGGCTTCTGCTTGGTGCGGTACTGGTCGAGGATGGCGTCGATCTTCGACCGGTGCTTCATCGCGTGCAGGATCTGCTCGCGGTAGGCACCCGCCGTGTACTGCTCGGTCTGGCTGATGCCGTCGTACTCGACGCCGAGCTCGGCCAGCGACGCGGTCATCGCGGACTTGAAGTGCTCGGCCCAGTTCGCATACGGCGACCCGGCCGGTGCGGGCACCGATGTCAGCGGCTTGCCGATGTGTTCGGCCCAGGACCCGTCGACGCCCTCGACCCCGGCCGGCACCTTGCGGTAGCGGTCGTAGTCGTCCCACGAGATCAGATGACGGACCTCGTACCCGCGCCGGCGGACCTCGTCGGCGACCAGGTGCGGGGTCATGACCTCACGGAGGTTGCCCAGGTGAATCGGGCCGGAGGGGGACAGTCCGGAGGCGACGACGACCGGTTTGCCAGGCGCACGTCGCTCCGACTCGGCGATGACCTCGTCCGCGAAACGGGAGACCCAGTCGGTCTCGGTGCTGCTCTGAGCCACGGTCGGCACGTCCTTGAATGCTCGGGTATTGATTCTGTCGATAGCTGGCGCAAGCCATTCTCCCAGACGAAAACCCGGGAGAAAGAGGTTGCTCGCCCATGGGACACTTGACAACCGAAATAGTCGCGGTGAGCACCGGCTCACCGACCCCGACAGGAACGGAAGCTCATGGCCTCGGTCCCTTCTCTCGCTTCGACCGTGCAGCAGCGCCTCGCGGACGCCCTCTCGGCAGCCCTGCCGGAAGCCGGCTCCGCCGACCCGCTGCTCCGACGTAGCGACCGGGCCGACTTCCAGGCCAACGGGATCCTGGCACTCGCCAAGAAGCTCAAGGGCAACCCGCGCGAGCTGGCGGCGAAGGTCGTCGAGGCGATCCCCGCCAACGACGTCCTGAAGGAGATCGAGGTCTCGGGCCCCGGCTTCCTGAACCTCACGATCACCGACAAGGCGATCGTCGAGACGCTGGCCGCCCGCGCCGCCGACGACCGCCTCGGTGTCCGGTACGCGCCGGACGCCGGCACCACGGTGATCGACTACGCGCAGCCGAACGTGGCCAAGGAGATGCACGTCGGCCATCTGCGGTCCGCGGTGATCGGCGACGCGATGGTGCAGATCCTTCGGTTCGCCGGTGAGAAGGTGATCCGGCGCCACCACATCGGCGACTGGGGCACCCAGTTCGGCATGCTCATCCAGTACTTGATCGAGCACCCGCACGAGCTGGACCACAAGCGGGAGGGCGAGGTCTCCGGCGAGGAGGCCATGTCCAACCTGAACCGCCTCTACAAGGCCTCGCGCGCGCTCTTCGACTCCGACGAGGAGTTCAAGGACCGGGCGCGGCGCAGGGTGGTCGACCTCCAGTCCGGCGACGCGGAGACCCTCGCGCTGTGGCAGAGGTTCGTGGACGAGTCGAAGATCTACTTCTACTCGGTCTTCAACAAGCTCGACATGGAGATCCGCGACCCCGACGTCGTCGGCGAATCCGGGTACAACGACATGCTCGACGAGACCTGCCGCATCCTCGAGGAGTCCGGCGTCGCCGTGCGCTCCGAGGGCGCGCTGTGCGTCTTCTTCGACGATGTGAAGGGCCCGGACGGCAACCCGGTCCCGCTGATCGTCAGGAAGTCCAACGGCGGCTACGGCTACGCGGCGACCGACCTGTCCGCGATCCGCGACCGGGTGCAGAATCTCGGCGCCGACTCCCTGGTGTACGTCGTGGACGCCCGCCAGTCCCTGCACTTCAAGATGGTCTTCGAGACCGCACGCCGGGCCGGCTGGCTGAACGACAAGGTCAAGGCGGTCCAGCTGGCCTTCGGCACGGTGCTGGGCAAGGACGGCAAGCCGTTCAAGACCCGTGAGGGCGAGACGGTGCGCCTGGTGGACCTGCTGGACGAGGCGATCGACCGGGCAACGACCGTGGTGCGCGAGAAGGCCGCGAAGATGGGCCTGAGCGAGCAGGAGATCGTCGAGAACGGGCAGTACGTGGGCATCGGCGCGGTCAAGTACGCCGACCTGTCCACGTCCGCCGTGCGCGACTACAAGTTCGACCTGGACCAGATGGTGTCGCTGAACGGCGACACCTCCGTGTACCTCCAGTACGCGTACGCCCGTATCCAGTCGATCAAGCGCAAGGCCGGCGACACCAAGCCGGCCGCGCATCCGGAGCTCGAGCTCGCCCCGGCGGAGCGCGCCCTCGGCCTGCACCTGGATCAGTTCGGCGAGGTGATCGGCGAGGTCGCCTCCTCGTACGAGCCGCACAAGCTGGCCGCATACCTGTACCAGCTGGCCTCGCACCTCACCACGTTCTACGACCAGTGCCAGGTGATCAGCGAAGCCAACACGGTGGAGGTCTTCGAGAACCGGCTGTTCCTCGTCGACCTGACAGCGCGCACGCTCCGGCAGGGCATGGCGCTGCTCGGCATCCGGACGCCCGAACGCCTCTGAGAACACGGCGCCCGGGCGTCCTGGGAATCCTCGGCCCTCCAGGGGATCACCCCGTTACGCCCGCTCACCCGAGCGGGTGCGACGTCCTCCCCGAAGCGTCGTCGATCTGCCCGTGAGCCCTTTCCAGCAGCTGGGAGGCGAGGTCCATCAGGGCGCGTGCGCCCGCGATCTCCTCGCCGACCAGCAGCTGCGGCTGGTCGGACCGGTGACGATTCGCATTGCCGTGGCCGCGGTATTCCGTGCCGTCACCGAGCCTCACCATGGCGGCCGCCCTCGTCCGGTCGCCTTCCTCCCGGAACTCCATCTCGATGTGCCATCCGACGAGTGTCTGCATGGCGGATCACCTCCAGCGATACCTCCAGAGTGCTCCGCCCGAGCACAGATCACCACTGGCGGACCGGGGTCCCCCGGGGTGCACCCGGGTACACCTGGCCCGGATGTCCGAACGGCTGCCGCCTTCCCCAGCTTTCAAGTCCGGTTACAGCGGCAGCGATGGCGGCCAGTGCCCGGAAGCCGCCCGCACCTGGCGCCGGTCCACCGACAGCAGCGAGCGGGGCGGCGCCTGCGCGAGGCCTCCACCCACCCCGCCGCCGTCCTGCGCCTCCGCCGGAATCGTGCACACGGATCCGGTGAGACCGGAATCCGCGTACAGGACCGGGCGGCCAACCGCTCATCGCCACAGGCCCGTTGTCAGTGGTGCCCCCTATCGTCGGGGGCATGGTGATCAATCCGAACGCACTCGGGATGGAGATCCCGCCCGGCAGCATGCGCGTGCAGCCTTCCCTCTGGTACGCGGACGAGCCTGCGCGTCCGGGCACATGGGCGGACCTGCTCCCGGCCCGGGCCGGGGCCGGCATGCAGCCCGTCCTTCTGGTGAACGACGAGAAGCGTTCCGTGGCCTGGGACCAGACGCTCGACGCCGACCAGGCGCCCGACGATCCGGACGACCACGATCCGGTGGAGACTCTGCGGCATCTGTGGGACTGGGTCCAGGCCGAGGACGGGGACGAGGACGACGCGGACACCATCGCGCCGTTCACGACCGCGTGGCCCGGACTCGCGCCGCCGGGTGAGCTGAGGGACGACCCCGATGCCGTGGCCGCACGGCTCGCGGCCGAACTGGTCGAGGACGGCAGGCTGCCGGGCGCCCGCGCAGGCCTGGTCCCCGCCCGCCGCAGCGCGGACGTCCTGACCTCGCTCGGCTGGCTCGGGGCTTGCAACCACACGGACACGGCCCCGCTGTCGTCGATCCTGCGCTCCTGGGAGGACCGGTTCGGCATACGTGTCGTCGCGCTCCACTTCGACCGCCTGGACCTCTCGGTCGCCGCACCGCCGCGCACGATGGACGAGGCGCTGGCCGTCGCCGCCGAGCACCACGCGTTCTGCCCGGACAACGTCTGGCAGGAGTACGAGACGATCCGCGAGTACGCGGCGGAGGCTCTGCTCGGCAAGCAGCACTGGACGTTCTGGTGGGACTAAGCCACCGGAGAGGATGCGCCCGACCCACCACCGCCGGACCGGGGAGACGAGCACTGAGCGGCGCCTGCCCGGCCGGGCATCCGTACTCGTTCCGGACGAACTTCCGGACGCACTTCGACCCGCATTGGTCTATACCTTGACTCGATCATGACATAGCGCTTGAGTGGGCGGCACAGCCCCCCACCGCGGCCCGGTCCGGAGTGAACTGCTGCTCCGGGCCAGGCCGTTGGCGTACAAAGGAGTGAACGAGTCGTGAGAAATCGCCTCATGGCGCTGCTGGTCGCGGTCCTCGTCGCCACCGGCCTCGCCGCAGTGTTGATGCCCTCCGCATCGGCCGCGTCCGCAGCCGGCGTCTGCGACACCGCGCCCAACTGGCAGGCCGGCGCCTGGTACACGACTGGCAACGTTGTCCGATACAACGGCGCTTACTACATAGCCGAGCACGACAACCCCGGTTACGACCCGACGATCAGCACGTGGTACTGGGACCCGTACACCTGTAGCGGCGGCGGGAACCCGTCCCCCTCCGGCTTCGTGGTGAGCGAGGCGCAGTTCAACCAGATGTTCCCGAACCGGAACGCGTTCTACACGTACAGCGGACTCACCGCGGCCCTGAGTGCCTACCCGGGCTTCGCCAACACCGGCAGTGACACCATCAAGAAGCAGGAGGCCGCGGCCTTCCTCGCCAACGTCAGCCACGAGACCGGCGGACTGGTCCACGTCGTGGAGCAGAACACCGCCAACTACCCGCACTACTGCGACTGGAGCCAGTCCTACGGCTGCCCGGCCGGCCAGGCCGCGTACTACGGCCGCGGGCCGATCCAGCTCAGCTGGAACTTCAACTACAAGGCGGCGGGCGACGCGCTCGGCATCGATCTGCTGAACAACCCGTGGCGGGTCGAGCGCGAGGCGGCCGTGGCCTGGAAGACCGGCCTGTGGTACTGGAACACCCAGAACGGCCCCGGCACGATGACCCCGCACAACGCGATGGTCAACCAGGCCGGTTTCGGCCAGACCATCCGCTCCATCAACGGCTCCCTGGAGTGCGACGGGAAGAACCCGGCGCAGGTCCAGAGCCGGGTCTCCAAGTACCAGCAGTTCACCCAGATCCTGGGCGTCGCCCCCGGCGGGAACCTCTACTGCTGATCGCCCTGATGGGCTCATGAACGGGCCGCGGCCCCGGGGCGCTCCCCCGGGTCCGCGGCCGCACCATGTTCGCGCGGCCCCACAGGCAACCCACGGGATCTTCTCCCCGTCCTCGGAGATCGAGAGGCACCCGGCCGAACCGGGCGCCCCACCCATGGGCTTGAGGAGGGGACCGTTGATACGTGCCCGGAGGATATGGGTTACCGCGACAGCGGTGCTCACGGTGGCGGGCGTGTCGCCGGCGGTGGCGCAGGCCCGGCCGCAGCCACCTGAGATCCGGCCCGCCACGGCGGCGAAAGACAACGGTGTCCTGCCGCCCGGCTGGAGGATCACGAACACCGACGGGGAGAACGCGCTGGAGTGGCGTTCCCCGCGGCCGGTGCCGGCGGGCGACGCGCGCGTGGAGTTCCACGCCGACGGCAAGCTGGTCGGCGTGCCCGAGCCGGAGAAGGACGGCCGGACCTTCCGGCTGCCCCTCGACGACGCGCGCACAGCAGATCTGACAGACCTCCAGGTACTGGCGGCGGGCCGACGGCTGGACCAGGAGGCCGATGGGGCGTCCGACGCCCGGCACCGGCGTTCCGCGCCACCCGCCGCCAAGCCGCTCGCGGAGCTCCCGGCGGGATCCGTCGACCCGGGCAAACCGGGCACGTACCGCACGGTCACCGGCGAGTACACGCTCGCCCCGGTCCGCCTGCCGGGCTTCTCGGCACCCGTCGAAATGCGCGGCGTAGTCGTCGCGCCGAAGGGCGCCACCGGCAAGCGTCCGATCGCACTCTTCCTGCACGGCCGGCACGCCACCTGCTACGTGCCGGGCGGCGAGGAGTCGAACATCGACTGGCCCTGCGCCAAGGGCGCCAAGCCGATCCCGAGCCACCGGGGCTATCTGCGCGACCAGCAGCTGCTGGCCTCCCAGGGCTACGTGACCGTGTCGGTCGCCGCCAACGGCATCAACGGCCAGGACGGAAACGCCGAGGACGGCGGAGCTCAGGCGCGTTCCTCGCTGGTGCGGACGCACCTGGCCCACTGGGCCGACTGGGCCGCCAAGCCGGCCACGGCACCCTCGGCCGTACGCAAGGCACCGAAGGCCGACCTGTCCCGCGTCCTGCTCGTCGGCCACTCGCGTGGCGGCGAGGGTGTCAACCGCGCTGCCATGGACAGCCTCTACCCGCCCCCGGCCGGCCAGGACGGCCACCGCGGCAAGGTGCGCTGGCACATCCGCGGCACCGTGCTCATCGGACCGACGATCTTCGGCCAGAACCCGGTGCCGGATGTGCCGTCGCTGACGATCCTGCCGGGCTGCGACGGCGACGTCTCCGACCTCCAGGGCCAGGTGTACGCCGACGGCACCCGCGGCGTCAGCCGGGGCAGTGCCCTGCACAGCGCGGTCCACATGGTCGGCGCCAACCACAACTACTTCAACAGCGAGTGGACACCGGGCCGGGCCCAGGCACCCGCCGAGGACGACTTCTGGCACGACCCCGAGCAGCCGGACCCGGTGTGCTCGCCGGGCACCGCGACCCGGCTGACCGCCGATCAGCAGCACCGGGCCGGCGCCACATACATCGCCGCCGCGGCCCGGCTGTTCGTCGCCGGGGACGACCGGGTGCGCGAGCTGCTCGACGGCTCGGGCCGCCGGGCGCCCTCCGCCGACCCCGCGCGGGTGCTGACCCACGCGGTCGGCGCGAACCGCGGCGCCGGCTTCCTGCCGGACGGCTCCGTGAAGGTGACCGGAGCACGGCTGTGCTCCGCGATCGACCCCGACCCGCGCACCGCATGCCTTGACGCGGAGGCCGGCGGCTCCTCGCCGCATTTCGCGCAGTGGCAGCCGGAACGCGAGACCGGCCGCCGCGCCGTGGCACTGCGCTGGTCTGCGCCGGGCACCGCGGTGAAGGTGCGCCCCGAGAAGCCGCTCTCCGCCAAGGGTGCCAAGAGCCTCGCGCTGCGCGTGTTCGTGCCGCCGAACTCCACCGGCACGCAGCTCGACGTGTCCGTCACCGACGCCTCCGGCAAGCGGGCGAACCTCGGTCGCGTGCGGGTGGACGGGCTGCCGGGCAGCGACCGCACCGCCTCCTACTGGGCACGCGAAGTGCGCGTACCGCTCACCGCCGCCACCCGCGCCGGCCTCGACCTGCGCCGGGTCGCCTCCCTGGAGCTGATCCCGCGCAACCGCTCCGGGCGGGCGTGGCTGATGGACGCCTGGGCCTGGAGCCCGGGCACCCCCGTCGTGCGGGAGGCAGCGCTGACCCGTGTCGACATCGGCCGCCTGAAGGTCAAGGAAGGCGACTCGGGCGAACGCACGTACCGGGTGCCCGTGCGTGTGTCCGGCAAGGGCAGCGGCACCGTGCGGCTGTACGTCCTCGACCCGGTCACCGGCAAGGCGAAGGACCGGCTGGTGACCGTGCGACCCGGCAGCAGCGGCATCGACGTGACGGTGAAGGTGAGGGGCAACAAGCGGTTCGCCTGGGACGTGTCCCACGACGTGCTCGTGAAGGCGGTCCGCGGGACCGTCGTCGGCTCGCACTCAGGCGGCGTCACCGCCGAGAACGACGACCCGATGCCCGAGATCACCGTGAAGCCGGTCGCCGGCGAGGTGACCGAGGGGCAGCCCCTGAAGTGGCAGGTCACCCTGTCCGCACCCGCCGACGTCGAGATGACGAGGACGCTGCGGTTCGCGCCCGTCCCGGGCCGCCCCGAGCTGTCCACCAAGGACGTCGACCGGCAGTGGCTGCTCGACATGATCGGCAACGTCCCCGAGGGTGACATCCCGCTGTCCCAGCTGGAGTACGCCTATCTGTGGGCGGCGGTACCCGTTGGGAAGACCAGCGCGGAGGTGACTGTGCCCACGGTGAGGGACCAGGTGGCCGAGCCGAAGGAGTACGTGGGCCTCCAGCCCACCGACGACGAAGGTGAGCCGCACGGCCCGGCGCTGACCGGCACGGTGCTCGACGCGTCGTAGGCACAGCCACGTCGTTCATCCGGCCGTGAAATGGCCCCTCGACTCACGGCCGGGTGAACGCGACACCACATCACCTTGCCCGGAGCGCGTTGCCCGGAGCGCGCCGGCCGATACCCCAGGCGTCGGCCGGCGCGTCCACCAGCAGCAGTCCGCGCCCCGACTCCCCCTCCGAGGCGCGGACACCGGGCCGCCCGTCACGCTGTCGTGCACCTCGACCCGCAGCGCGGCCCCTTGCTCGTACAGCCACAGCCGCAGTAGGTATCCGCGGCCGGGCGGCACGCCGTGCACAGCCTCGAAGTGGCCTACGCCTGGCGCAAGTCCAGCCACAGCGGCAGCGAGGGCGGGCAGTGCGTCGAGGTCGCCGCCCACCCGGCCGCCGTGCACGTCCGCGACTCCAAGGACCCCGGCGGCCCGGTGCTCACGCTCGCCCCGGACCCCTGGGCGTCCTCGTCAGCGACCTGCGCCGAGGCCCCGGGCGGCCTCGGTCGCCCAGTAGGTCAGGATCATGCTCGCGCCGGCGCGCTTGATGCCGAGCAGTGTCTCCGCGATCGCCTTGTCCCGGTCGATCCAGCCCTTCTCCGCGGCTGCCTCGACCATCGCGTACTCACCACTGATCTGGTACGCCGCGACCGGCACATCCACCGCTTGCGCGACCTTCGCCAGGACGTCCAGGTAAGGTCCGGCCGGCTTCACCATCACCATGTCGGCGCCCTCCTCGAGGTCCAGCGCCAGCTCGCGCATCGACTCGCGGACGTTTGCCGGGTCCTGCTGGTACGTCTTGCGGTCGCCGCGCAGCGAGGATCCGACGGCCTCGCGGAACGGCCCGTAGAAGGCCGACGAATACTTCGCCGTGTACGCGAGGATCGACACGTCCTCGTGGCTGGTCCGGTCCAGCGCATCCCGGATGACACCGACCTGGCCGTCCATCATTCCGCTGGCGCCCACCACATGGACACCCGCGTCCGCCTGGACCTGGGCCATCTCGGCGTACCGCTCCAGCGTCGCGTCGTTGTCGACCCGCCCGTCCGCGTCGAGAACGCCGCAGTGCCCGTGATCCGTGTACTCGTCCAGACACAGGTCGGACATGATGACGAGTTCGTCGCCCACCTCTGCCTTCACATCCCGGATCGCGGCCTGGAGGATTCCGCCCGGGTCGGTTCCCGCCGTACCGAGGGCGTCCTTCTTCGCGTCCTCCGGCACCCCGAAGAGCATGATCCCGGCAACACCCGCCTCGCGGGCCTCGACGGCTGCCTTGCGCAGGGTGTCGCGCGAGTGCTGCACGACGCCGGGCATGGCCGAGATCGGAACGGGCTCGCTGATCCCCTCCCGTACGAAGGCGGGAAGGATCAGATCGGCGGGATGCAGCCGGGTCTCGGCGACCATGCGCCGCAGGGCGGGAGTGGTCCGCAGGCGCCGCGGCCGGGCGCCGGGAAAGGATCCGTACACAGTCATACGTGCCACGCTACGCCCGCCCGGACGGGGCAATTACCGACAGCGCGTCGGCCCATGCGGAGGCTCGGCCCCCGGACCCCCGCGCCTCGAACGCCGGCGAGGCTGCATGGTGCGGACCGCGTCGCCAGAAGCAGCCCGTCCGGCGATCGACGACCCGGCCGAAGGCCGTCCGGGGGCTTGCCCCCCGTCACGGGAAGGGGCGGGTAGGGGAAAAGAACCCCACCCGCCCCGAATTCACCGCCCCGGCAGGCGTCACGTCGTGCGACGACGCCGCCCGCCAGGCCTGCGCTCGCTCGGCCGCGTCACATGCTCCCCGGCCTCCACGGCCGCCACACGCCGCCTCGCCCCGAACTCCGCCAGCGCCTCGGCGAGCTTGTGCACCGACGGCTCCGGCGACAGCACGTCCACCCGCAGGCCGTGCTCCTCCGCCGTCTTCGCGGTGGCCGGGCCGATGCAGGCGATCACGGTCACGTTGTGCGGCTTCCCGGCGATACCCACCAGGTTCCGCACGGTGGACGACGACGTGAAGAGCACGGCATCGAAGCCGCCCCCCTTGATCGCCTCACGCGTGTCCGCCGGCGGCGGCGACGCGCGCACGGTCCGGTAGGCGGTCACGTCGTCGACCTCCCAGCCCAGATCTATGAGCCCGGCCACCAGCGTCTCGGTCGCGATGTCAGCTCGCGGCAGGAAGACCCGGTCGATCGGGTCGAAGACGGGGTCGTACGGCGGCCAGTCATCGAGGAGACCCGCCGCGGACTGCTCACCGCTCGGCACCAGGTCCGGCTTGACGCCGAAGTCGACCAGCGCGGCAGCGGTCTGCTCGCCCACGGCGGCGACCTTGATGCCCGCGAAGGCACGTGCGTCGAGCCCGTACTCCTCGAACTTCTCCCGCACCGCCTTGACCGCGTTGACCGAGGTGAAGGCGATCCACTCGTAGCGGCCGGTCACCAGGCCCTTGACCGCGCGCTCCATCTGCTGGGGTGTGCGTGGCGGTTCGACCGCGATGGTCGGCACCTCGTGCGGCACCGCACCGTAGGACCTCAACTGGTCGGAGAGCGACGCCGCCTGCTCCTTGGTCCGCGGAACGAGCACCTTCCAGCCGAACAGCGGCTTGGACTCGAACCACGCGAGCTGGTCGCGCTGGGCAGCGGCACTGCGCTCACCGACCACGGCTATGACCGACTGGTGGCCGTCGGGGGACGGCAGCACCTTCGCCTGCTTCAGCGTCTGCGCAATCGTGCCGAGCGTGGCCGTCCACGTCCGCTGCCGCGTCGTGGTGCCGGCGACGGTGACGGTCATCGGGGTGTCGGGCTTACGGCCCGCCGCCACGAGTTCACCCGCCGTGGCGGCGACTGTCTCCAGGGTGGTGGAGACGACGACCGTGCCGTCGCTCGCGCCGACCTCGGTCCAGCACCGGTCGCTCGCCGTACGGGCGTCCACGAACCGGACGTCCGTGCCCTGCGCGTCGCGCAGCGGCACACCGGCGTACGCAGGCACGCCGACGGCTGTGGCAATACCCGGTACGACCTCGAAGGGAATCCCTTCGGCGGCGCAGGCGAGCATCTCCTGACCTGCGTCGGTGTCGAGGCCGGGATCGCCGGTCACCGCACGGACGACCCGCTTGCCTGAGCGCGCAGCCTCCATGACAAGATTGGCCGCGTCCCTGAGGACGGGGATACCGGCGGTTGTTGACACGTCGTCAACAATCGTCAGTTCAGGCGTGCTTACGCTCGCCCGCGCATGGCCGCGTACGACGTCGAGCACATCCGGCTCGGCGATCAGCACGTCGGCGCACGCGAGCGCCTCTACGGCGCGCAAGGTCAGCAGACCGGGATCGCCGGGACCGGCCCCCAGGAAGGTGACATGCCCGTGACCGTGCGCGGGAAGGGCCGACAGGTTCGAGGTGGTGGGGCTCAAAGTGCTCGCTCCCCCATAAGACCAGCCGCACCCTTGGCGAGCATCTCGGACGCGAGTTCGCGCCCGAGCGCCATGGCGTCGTCGTGCGACGTGGGTACGGGACCGGTGGTGGACAGCTGCACCAGCGTCGAGCCGTCGGTCGTGCCGACGACGCCGCGCAGGCGCATTTCGGTGACAACCTGTCCGTCGTCCAGCAGGTCGGCCAACGCACCCACAGGTGCGGAGCAGCCGGCCTCCAGGGCGGCGAGCAGGGAACGCTCGGCGGTCACGGCGACCCGTGTGTGCGGGTCGTCGAGTTCGGCGAGCGCGGCGGCGAGTTCCGCATTGGCTGCGGTGCACTCGACTGCCAGTGCCCCCTGGCCGGGGGCGGGCAGGACTGAGTCGACCGACAGGAAGTCGGTCACCTCGTCGGTCCGTCCGATCCGGCTGAGCCCGGCCGCGGCGAGAACCACCGCGTCCAGCTCACCGTTTCGGACATAGCCGACGCGGGTGTCGATGTTTCCGCGGATCGGTACGGTCTCGATCCGCAGCCCGTGTGAGCGCGCGAACGCGTTCAGCTGCGCCATCCGGCGCGGCGAGCCGGTGCCCACCCGGGCGCCGTGCGGCAGCCGGGCGAGCGTCAGCCCGTCCCGTGCGACCAGCACGTCCCGCGGATCCTCACGCTCAGGGATCGCGGCGAGCACGAGCTCCTCGTGCTGCGCGGTCGGCAGATCCTTGAGCGAGTGCACGGCGAAGTCGACCTCGTCGCGCAGCAGCGCGTCGCGCAGCGCGGCGACGAACACACCCGTGCCGCCGATCTGCGCGAGGTGCTCACGGGAGACGTCGCCGTACGTGGTGATCTCGACGAGATCGACGGGACGGCCGGTCACCCGGCGCACCGCCTCCGCGACATGCCCGGACTGGGCCATGGCCAGCTTGCTGCGCCTGGTCCCGAGCCTCAGTGCCCTCTCGGTCATACTCGCCCTCGGTTCTTGACATCGGCGTCATTCAGGTCGGCCCGGCTGACGGAGGCGACCGTCTCCGGGTCGAGGTCGAAGAGTGTGCGCAGCGCGTCCGCGTACCCGGCGCCGCCCGGTTCGCTGGCCAGCTGCTTGACCCGCACCGTCGGCGCGTGCAGGAGCTTGTCCACGACGCGGCGCACGGTCTGGGTGATCTCGGCGCGCTGCCTCTCGTCCAGACCGGGCAGACGACCCTCGAGCCGGGCGACCTCACCGGCCACCACATCGGCGGCCATGGTGCGCAGGGCGACCACGGTCGGAGTGATGTGAGCGGCGCGCTGGGCGGCGCCGAAGGCGGCCACCTCGTCGGAGACGATGACGCGCACCTGGTCCACGTCCGTGGCCATCGGCGCGTCGGCGGAAGCCTCGGCGAGCGATTCGATGTCGACGAGCCGGACCCCGGGCAGACGGTGGACGGCGGCGTCGATGTCACGGGGCATGGCGAGGTCGAGCAGCGCGAGCCGCACCGGTCCCGTGCCGTGCACGATGACGGGGTTCTTGACGGGCCGCGGGGCCCTCGAGGCGTTGTCGACCCAGGCGCCGTGCTGCGCGAGCGAGTCGTCCAGCCCGACGGGGCACTCGGCCGCGCTGCCGATCGCTGCGTTGTCGGCACCGGTCGTGGGCGCCGTCTGCAGGGCGGTCGGGAAGCCCTCCGTGTCGTCGACGCGCCCCGGGGTCTCGGCGACCCGCCCGTCACGTGCGGCCGCGGCGGCCAGACGCGCGACCACGCTGCCCTCGGGGGCCCTCAGATCGACGCCGGAAGAGGCCACCGGCACGACATGCTGCGCCAGCGCCGCCGCGACGGACTCCGCCGTCAGCACCAGCCCGGTCGCGCCGGTGCACGACACGGCCACATCGGCACGTGTCAGCTCTTCGGCCACGTCCGCCATGGATACGGCATGAGCACTCACGCCGCCAGGCTCCGTCAGCGCCGCCGCCAACCGCTCGGCGCGGTCCTGTGTCCGGTTCGCGATGACCAGTTCGCGTACGCCGAGACGGGCCAGCGTCGTCGCGGCGAGCGAGGACATCGAGCCGGCGCCGATGACCAGCGCCCGCTTGCCCGCGGCCCACGTCTCGACCGGTGCGCCCGCGGCCAGCTGCTCGAGACCGAACGTGACGAGCGACTGCCCGGCCCGGTCGATCCCGGTCTCGCTGTGTGCGCGCTTGCCGACCCGCAGGGCCTGCTGGAACAGGTCGTTGATCAGTCGCCCGGCGGTGTGCAGTTCCTGCCCGAGCGCGAGCGCGTCCTTGATCTGCCCGAGGATCTGCCCCTCGCCGACGACCATGGAGTCCAGCCCGCAGGCCACCGAGAACAGGTGGTGGACGGCCCGGTCCTCGTAGTGCACGTACAGATAGGGAGTGAGCTCCTCGAGGCCCACCCCGCTGTGCTGGGCGAGCAGCGTGGACAGCTCGGCGACACCGGCGTGGAACTTGTCCACGTCGGCGTACAGCTCGATGCGGTTGCAGGTGGCCAGCACCGCCGCCTCGACCGCCGGCTCCGCGGCCAGGGTGTCCTGGAGCAGCTTGATCTGCGCGTCCGAGGGCAGGGATGCCCGCTCCAGCACGCTCACCGGCGCACTGCGATGGCTCAGCCCGACGACCAGGAGACTCATGCCGGCATCACGGCGGGCATGTCCCCGTCGGGTCCCTTCCGGCCTGCGGCCTCGGCTTCCTCGCCGGCCTTGCGCTGCTCGTGGAAGGCGAGGATCTGCAGCTCGATGGAGAGGTCGACCTTGCGCACGTCGACGCCGTCGGGAACCGACAGGACGGTGGGCGCGAAGTTCAGGATCGAGGTGACGCCGGCCGCGATCAGGCGCTCGCACACCGGCTGGGCCGCGCCCGCGGGCGTCGAGATGACGCCGATGGACACCCCGTTGTCCTTGATGATCTTCTCGAGCTCGTCGGTGTGCTGCACGGGCATGCCCGCGACAGGCTTGCCGGCCATCTCCGGGTCGGCGTCGATCAGCGCGGCGACGCGAAATCCACGCGAGGCGAAGCCGCCGTAGTTGGCCAGCGCGGCGCCGAGGTTACCGATACCGACGATCACGACCGGCCAGTCCTGGGTCAGACCGAGCTCACGGGAGATCTGGTAGACGAGGTACTCGACGTCGTAACCGACCCCGCGGGTCCCGTACGAGCCGAGGTACGAGAAGTCCTTGCGCAGCTTCGCGGAGTTGACCCCCGCGGCGGCCGCGAGTTCCTCGGAGGAAACCGTGGGTACGGACCGCTCGGACAGCGCGGTCAGTGCGCGCAGATACAGCGGAAGCCGGGCGACGGTGGCCTCGGGGATTCCTCGGCTACGGGTCGCCGGTCGGTGATTTCGGCCAGTTGCCACGGTGCTCCTGCGGGATGAGCGAGGCTGCAGGCGACCACGTGTTCCGAGGCCGCCCCGTCGAGTGCAGGCTATGTCTTTGTGAACGCGTGCACAAAGATGGTGTCCGCTTTGTCCGACCAAAGTGACCGGGGTCACGCCATCCGTACGTCCGATCCCGGAACCCCGGACCACCCCGGTCCGTTGAAGAGCCGATGGGGGCACAGCCATGGACACTCCTCACGATGACGCCCCCGCGACCGCTGATTCCGCCTACTGTGCCCTGTCCTCATCGCGTCCCGATAGAGCCGGGCCCGCCGGAGAAAACCCAGCAAAACGACCATGATGGTAACCGCCTTCGCCGCTATGCCCCCAACGCGCGACGGAGCCGTCCGGCGTCCACCTTCCAGAACGTGTGCTGCTCCCCGTCGACCAGCACCACCGGGATCTGCTCCCAGTAGGCACGGTGCAGCTCCTCGTCCTGCGTGATGTCCTTCTCCTCCCACGAAGCGCCGGTCTGCGCACACACCGCCTCGATCACCACCCGCGCGTCGTCGCACAGATGACACCCGGGCTTCCCGATCAGCGTGACCACGCGCTCACCGGCCTTCTTCTTCGTACGCCGCAGCAGGGGACTCATACGCCCATTCTCCGCCCGCCCACGCCCGGACCCGCCCGCCGCCGGCCGTCCGCTTAACAGGGGAGTCGCGCAGTGTTCACGCCACTGCTCCCCGGCGGGTCGGGAAGTGCCAGGCGGAATGGCTATGCTCACGTCATGGCCGCACTGGGATGGCTCACCCCCCGCAGGCGCCCCGCCACCGCACGCAGCGTGCTCGCAGGCGAGGCCGCAGCCGAGGCAGCCCGTAAGTCCTCACAGGCGTACGAGGCCCTCGACGCACAACTCGAGACAGCCGCGCCGACAGAACCGGAGTTCCCCGTCGCCGGGGACGACCGGGCCGCCGCCTTCTTCGACCTCGACAACACGGTCATGCAGGGCGCCGCGATCTTCCACTTCGGGCGCGGCCTGTACAAGCGGAAGTTCTTCCAGCGTCGTGAACTGGCGCGCTTCGCCTGGCAGCAGGCGTGGTTCCGGCTCGCCGGCGTCGAGGATCCCGAGCATATGCAGGACGCACGCGAGAGCGCCCTGTCCATCGTCAAGGGCCACCGCGTCTCCGAACTGATGAGCATCGGCGAGGAGATCTACGACGAGTACATGGCCGACCGCATCTGGCCCGGCACCCGGGCCCTCGCCCAGGCTCATCTCGACGCGGGCCAGAAGGTCTGGCTGGTGACCGCCGCCCCGGTCGAGACCGCCACGATCATCGCCCGGCGGCTCGGCCTGACCGGCGCGCTCGGCACGGTCGCCGAGTCCGTCGACGGCGTCTACACGGGCAAGCTGGTGGGCGAACCGCTGCACGGGCCGGCCAAGGCCGAGGCGGTACGTGCCCTGGCCGCCGCCGAGGGGCTGGACCTCGGCCGGTGCGCCGCCTACAGCGACTCGCACAACGACATCCCGATGCTCTCGCTGGTGGGCCATCCGTACGCGATCAATCCCGACACCAAGCTGCGCAGGCATGCGCGGTCGCTGGACTGGCGGCTGCGGGACTACCGGACGGGCCGCAAGGCGGCCAAGGTCGGCATCCCGGCCGCGGCCGGGGTGGGCGCCCTGGCCGGTGGCACGGCGGCCGCGGTCGCCCTGCACCGCCGCCGTCGCTGACGACCGCCACCGACGATCGCCGCAGGCCACCGGCCCTGACCACCGCCACTGCCGCGGCCTCGGTGTTCGCAAGCCGTCCGCCCCGCATCGCGGCGCATGGCGGTCGGCGGGGCGACGGCACGGCGGTGCCGATCCACCGCCCGCCCCGCCCGGGCCCTCCCACCGGGCCGGGAGCCGAGGCTCGACCACAACCCACCACCCGATAAGACAGATCACGCACTAATTCGATCAATAACTGCTCACAATGTGGGACGTGATCCGTCGCGCAGACGTAACAGAAGCGACGGAAACGACGATTTGAGCAACTGGGTGTAGCACTGCCTGTACGAAGCGTTATTCTCCTCAGACGCATGACGGACCCCACCAGTCCTCACGACGGGTGACCGGTCCCGCACTGCACGTGATGGAAGCTCTGCCTCTGGGAGTCCCGTGTACCCACACGTCGGGGTTGACGCCTCGGGCCTGGCTACGCTGCGCGCAGCGGTCCTCGACCACTTGCGTGGCTTTGTCCCCACCGCGTACACCGTCCCCGCAATCGCCACGTCCGGCCTCGCCGTCAGCGGCCCGGCCGCCCCCTGCTACGCCCTGACCGACGGCATCGGGAAAGGTCCCGCGCGCGGCGCCGTCGTCGAGGGGCGGCGGTCGGGTGACGGGCGGGGGGTCGGCAGGCGCGGCAGCCGCAGCAGCTCCGGCGCCGCGACGACCGCCCGCAGGCCCACCGCCGACAGCGACAGCGCCCGCATGATGGAACTGGTCGAGCGCGCCCAGGCGGGCGAGGCCGAAGCCTTCGGCCGGCTCTACGACCAGTACAGCGACACGGTCTACCGCTACATCTACTACCGCGTGGGCGGCAAGGCGACGGCGGAGGACCTCACCAGCGAGACCTTCCTGCGCGCCCTGCGCCGTATCTCCACGTTCACCTGGCAGGGCCGCGACTTCGGCGCCTGGCTGGTGACCATCGCCCGCAACCTGGTCGCCGACCACTTCAAGTCGAGCCGCTTCCGGCTCGAAGTGACCACCGGCGAGATGCTCGACGCCAATGAGGTGGAGCGCAGCCCCGAGGACTCCGTCCTCGAGTCACTCTCGAACGCCGCACTGCTCGAAGCGGTCCGCAAGCTCAACCCCCAACAGCAGGAGTGCGTGACCCTGCGCTTCCTGCAGGGCCTCTCCGTCGCCGAGACGGCCAGGGTGATGGGGAAGAACGAGGGCGCGATCAAGACCCTCCAGTACCGAGCCGTCAGGACACTGGCCCGGCTCCTCCCCGACGACGCCCGCTGACCCACCACGTCCCGCCCTCCGCCGTCCCCGCGCCGTTACACCCCCCACCCCCCTCCGGCCCTTACCCAACTCACAATCGGTGACGCCCCGATGACGCACTGGTCCGATCATCTTTCGCGCGTAACCCAAGTGCCGCGCCGCTCGTTGTGCGGGATGCAGACTCCCTGTGGACACGCCCTACCCGCTTCCACTCACTCGTTTGTGTGGATTCGCTCAAGGCGTGCAACCCTCCAGACCCCCAGGGGAGTCGACCGTTATGACGAGAGGAGGTGCCGCCAGTGATCGCGAACGTATCGGCGCACCGGCGGGCGAACGCCTTCGCCCAGGCCTTGGAAGATCAGGACCCCGAGCAGCCGGAAGAGTCGGTCGAACCGACTGAGCACGGACGGCTGTTGGCCCTGGCGAACGGTCTCGGCGAGCTGCCGAAACCGGAGCTGGACCCCGAGGTCAAAGTGGTGCAGCGAGCACAGCTCGTGGCCGCCATGGAATCGATGTTCGCCGCGGGAGGTGCGTCCGAGGGCCCTACGGTGCCCGAGCAGCGGACCCACGGCCGCGGCGCCCATCGGGCCTCCCCGCTCCGGAAACTGCGACCACGCTCCCGCTGGTCGAAGGGGCTTGCGGCCGGCGGTCTGACCGTCGGTGTCGCCGCGGGCGCCTTCAGCGGAGTGGCCGCTGCCAGTTCCGACGCCCTCCCCGGTGACTCGCTGTACGGGCTGAAGCGTGGCATGGAGGACTTCAAGCTCGGCCTGGCGGACGAGGAGTCCGACCGGGGCGAGCTCTACCTCGACCAGGCATCGACCCGCCTCAGCGAAGCCCGCCGACTGATGGAGCGCGGCCGCGCCGGCGACATGGACCACGAGTCGCTCGGCGAGGTCCGCCGCGCGCTCAACGGCATGCGCCACGATGTCGTGGAGGGGCACCGCCTGCTCTCCCTGGCGTACGAACGGGACGGGTCGCTCGGCCCGATGGCGACACTCAATTCGTTCTCCCGCTCGCACCGCGACGCGTGGAACGGACTGCGTGAGCGCCTGCCCGTCCAGTTGACCGACGTCGGCAACGAGGTGAGTTCCGCCTTCGACGCCATAGACCAACAGGTCGGTCCGCTCGAGTCGCTCCTGCCGCGCGCACCGCGGAGCGGCCCCGGCTCACAGAGCCCCGGCGCCACCCAGGACGCCGGGCGCACCACGGGCCCCGGCCGTACGACACCGTCCGCGGCGGACACCGCCGACGGCCGCACGGGCGACAACAGCAAGCCACGGCCGTCCGGCTCGAGTTCGACGGCGGACGACGGACTGCTCGACGGCAATACGGGCGGCCTGCTCGACCCACCGGCGAAAGGCACCGACCCGTCCCCGTCCGGCAGACAGTCCACCCCTCCGGAACCGGATGTCACCATCCCGCCGCTGCTTCCCGGCATCCTGCCGGGCCTGGGCCTCGGCAGCGAGGACGAGTAGGGACACGTACATGCGTGAGGGTGGGCCCCTGACCGGGGCCCACCCTCAGGCATGTCTCAGAAGAAGACGGACCGGCGCTGCACCAGCAGCTTGTACAGGGTGTGCTGGATCTGCTCCCGCACCTGATCCGTCAGATTGAACATCAGCATCGGATCCTCCGCCGCCTCCGGCGGATAGCCGTCCGTCGCGATCGGCTCCCCGAACTGGATCGTCCACTTCGTCGGCAGCGGCACCGCCCCGAGCGGCCCGAGCCACGGAAACGTGGGCGTGATCGGGAAGTACGGGAATCCCAGCAGCCGCGCGAGGGTCTTCGCATTGCCGATCATCGGGTAGATCTCCTCCGCCCCGACGATCGAGCACGGCACGATCGGCGCACCCGCACGCAGCGCCGTCGACACAAAGCCGCCCCGCCCGAAGCGCTGCAGCTTGTAGCGCTCGCTGAACGGCTTCCCGATGCCCTTGAAGCCTTCCGGCATCACCCCGACGACCTCGCCGCGCTGCAGCAGCCGCTCCGCGTCCTCCGCGCACGCCAGGGTGTGCCCCGCCTTGCGTGCCAGTTCGTTGACCACCGGCAGCATGAAGACCAGATCGGCGGCGAGCAGCCGCAGGTGACGGCCCGCCGGATGGTTGTCGTGGACGGCCACCTGCATCATCAGCCCGTCCAGCGGCAACGTCCCCGAGTGGTTGGACACCACGAGCGCCCCGCCCTCGGACGGGATGTTCTCGATGCCCTTCACCTCGACACGGAAGTACTTCTCGTACAGCGGCCGGACCAGTGACATCAGAACCTGGTCGGTCAGCTCCTCGTCGTAGCCGAACTCGTCGACCTCGTAGTCACCCGTGAGGCGGCGGCGAAGAAACGCCAGCCCGCCCGCGACCCGCCGATCCCAGCCACCACCGCCCGCCGGCCGCACAGCCTCCTGCCCGAGACCGGCGGCCCCGGGACCGCCCTCGTGGCTGCCCTCATGACCGGCCGTCACGGCGCCCTGTGCCGCACCGGAACCACGTGCCGTGCTCTCGGTGTCCCCCGCGCCGTGCTGCCCCGGCAGCGGGCTCACCGGCGCCCGCACCGCGGTCGTGGGCTCGGCCTTCCTGCGACCGCCCCCCGCGGGGCGCCGTCGCGCCGGGCGCTGCGCTCCGCCGCGCGAACGGTCGTCGTCGAACGGAATGACCTTGGCGTCCGCCATCGTTGGCTGCGCTCCTTACCTGGCTTGTCCGGCGCTGGCAGTCGTGTGTACGGGCGGCTCCTCGCTGCCCCCGAACGGCAGCGCCGCCGCGACCCGGTCCACCGCACGGGCGACGGCCTCCGGCGGCAGCAGCCCCGGAGCACGGCTGCGGGCGAAGTCCGCAAACGTTTCAGCGGTCGTGAACTTCGGGTCGAAGCCCAGCGTCTCGCGCATCTGGACCGTGCTCACGACCCGGCCGTGGGTGAGCAGCCGGATCTGTTCGGGCGAGAAGTCCGTGATGCCGACCGTACGCAGCGCGGAGCCGACCCAGGTCACCGCCGGCAGCAGCACCGGCAGGGTGGGCCGCCCCAAGCGCCGCGAGCACTGGGAGAGCGTCAGCACCCCGTCCCCGGCAATATTGAACGTGCCACTGTTCAGCGTCCCGCGCCGCGGCTCGTGCAGGGCGATCCGCAGCACATCGATGACGTCGTCCTCGTGTACGAACTGCAGTCGCGGGTCGTAGCCGAAGACGGTCGGCATGACCGGCAGCGTGAAGAACTCGGCGAGCGGCGAGTCCGCGCACGGGCCCAGGATGTTCGCGAAGCGCAGCACGCACACGGCGACGTCGGGGCGGCGCCTGGCGAAGCCGCGCACGTACCCCTCGACCTCCACCGCGTCCTTGGCGAACCCTCCGCTCGGCAGCGACTTGGGTGATGTGGTCTCCATGAAGACGGCAGGGTCGCGTGGGGCCGAGCCGTACACACTCGTGCTCGACTTGATCACCAGCCGCTTGACCGTGGGCGACTTCTGGCAGGCGCCGAGCAGCTGCATGGTGCCGATGACATTGGTCTCCTTGACCGCCGTACGGCCTCCGGCACCCAGCGGCGTGCCCGTGACGTCCATGTGCACCACGGTGTCCACGGCATGCTCGGCCAGCACCCGCCCTATCGCGGGCTGGCGGATGTCCGCCTGTACGAATTCGGCGCCACCCAGATGGTGGGCCGGCGCCATCACGTCGACACCGATCACCCGTTCCACCTCGGGATCCCGCTGGATACGCCGCACCAGACGGCCCCCGAGCTGCCGGGCCACCCCGGTGACGAGCACGACCTGCCCCAAGATCAGCGCCTTCCCCTAGGTCCTGTGCGTCACCGTAGCGCTTCGGTGTTGCCCTGTGATGACCGCCGGGCGCACTTTTGGCCCAAACGCACCTCGGCCCTTCCACCAGTCGGTGGAAGGGCCGAGACAAACACGTACAGCTGTCGCCTACTTCTTGTTGCGACGCTGAACGCGGGTGCGCTTGAGCAGCTTGCGGTGCTTCTTCTTGGCCATCCGCTTGCGCCGCTTCTTGATAACAGAGCCCACGACTACCCTCGCTCACTTCTCTTCACTCGGTGCGGGGCGTCTGGGCCCACACGACCTACGTCGGCCTAGCCTACCTGCCGCCGAGTGAGGGACGTAATCCGAGGGCAATCGTCCACCCCTCATTACGCGGATTCCACCCCCACGAAGGATTCGCGGAGATACTCATGAACCGCTTGCTCCGGCACCCTGAACGACCTCCCCACCCGGATCGCCGGCAGATGACCGCTGTGTACCAAGCGGTACACCGTCATCTTCGACACTCGCATGACAGAGGCAACCTCTGCCACGGTAAGAAACTTGACCTCATTGAGAGGCCTCTCGCTGCCAGCAGCCATGACCCACCTGTACCTTCCGCACCCGACGCGTACCGGCTTCCCCTCCGGTGACTCTTCGTCGCTGTGCGCTCACTCCCCAGACTAGGGGCGGGTGATGCGAGTGGGGAAGAGGAGCAGCGATCGGCCGCCTACTGTGACAGACACGCTCGATTGAGTACATAGCGCGTCAGCGGCCGGTAGTAATCGGACCGCACGGCGTCATCAAGTGGCACCGCGACCGAAACCCGCCCCTCGGCCTCACCCACGAACAGGGCGGGGTCGTCGGTGTCCGCCAGGCCGATGGCCTCGATACCCAGCTGACCTGCCCCGCAGACCCAGCCGTGATCCCCCACGACCAGCTCGGGCAGTGGGCCCCCGCGCTCGACGGCCGCCTCGAGAACGACCCTGACCGGCAGCGGCGAATGACTGTGCGCCCCCCGAATGCGCCCGGTCTCCTGACTGCCCGGTTCGCACAGCAGCGCGACTCCCTGTACGTACCACACGGTGTACGTGCGTACGCCGAACCGGGTCGTTATGTCGACAGATCGCCCCTGCGCGGGTGTGAGTACGGGACACCCCGCCGCCGACAAAGCGTCTGCCAGCCCGGCGTAGAACCCGAGCAGCCGCTGCGGATGCCCGGTCCCGAACAGCACGGGCGCACGCCGCCGGACCACCTCGCCCAGCCGCCCCGCGAACGCGTCGAGCGCACACAGCGTCCGCTCCGGGTCGATGACGTCGGCCCCCGCCACATGCGCGGGATCACCCGACACACCGCACTTGTCGGCCATGAGCGCGATCAACTCCCGCTCACCCCAGGTCGATTCGGGAAGGAGTCCGAGGGTGACGCGCGGATCCCTGGCGGCGAAGGCGCGATAACTGCGCAGACTGGTCTCACGCGAGGTTCCCACCTCGCCGGCCAACCCGACCCCGACCAAATGCGCCCGCAGCGCTCCCCTGCCCATCACGCTCCCGATGCTGACGCACGAGGACGAGCCCCGGACCGAAAGCGTGGTGACGCCCCACAGTTGGCGTAATGCATCCACACCGAAGCGACCATGGGGCGTGTGGGACGCCCGCCGACGCTCAAGGCCGCCGAGCGGCGCTCGGCCACCGCTGTGCCGTGCCGGGGGCCGGTTCGGATCGAGCCACTCCAGCAGCCCGGCAGACAGCGCCTCGGCCACGTCCGGCGGCGCAGAGCCTTGGCTCGCGGGGATGGGCGGGACCCTGGCTCAAGGACCGATGGAGGGGAACCGCTCCCCTACGGCAGCAACCCTCGCAGCGGGAACACCGCACGCCGCGTCGCCAGCACCGCCTGGTCGACACGATCCGCCGGGTCGTACCCCTCTTCCCACGGCCGCCATGCCACCGAACTCCGCCCATCCGTCATCCTCGCCGGCGCCAACTGCCGCGTCCGCGCGTACACCTCATCGCGCCACGACGGCGGAACCACCGACTCCGGGTCCACCGGCGCATGGGCGGCGATCCCCACCAGGTGCGTCCACGACCGCGGCACCACATCCACCACCGCGTACCCGCCACCGCCCAGCGCCACCCACCGGCCACCTTCCACGTACTCGTGGGCCAGCCCATGGCACGCTTCCTGCACCACCCGCTGCGCATCCAGCGACACCGCCAGGTGCGCCAGCGGATCCTCGAAGTGCGTGTCCGCCCCGTGCTGCGTCACCAGTACCTGCGGCCTGAAGTCGGCGACCAGCTCCGGCACCACCGCATGGAACGCCCGCAGCCACCCCGCGTCCCCCGTCCCCGCCGGCAGCGCCACGTTCACGGCAGCGCCCTCCCCACCACCGGGCCCGCCCGTCTCCTGTGGCCATCCGGTGCCCGGGAACAGCATCTGCGGATGCTCGTGCAGCGAGATCGTCAGTACCCGCGGATCGTCCCAGAACGCCGCCTGCACCCCGTCTCCGTGGTGCACGTCCACATCCACGTACGCGACCCGCTCCGCCCCCAGCTCCAGCAGCCGCGCGATCGCCAGCGACGCGTCGTTGTAGATACAGAATCCCGCCGCCGACCCCGGCATCGCATGATGCAGCCCGCCCGCGAAGTTCACCGCATGCGCCGTGTCCCCGCGCCAGACCGCCTCCGCCGCCCCCACGGACTGCCCGGCGATGAGCGCCGACGCCTCGTGCATCCCGGCGAACGCCGGATCGTCGAGCGTCCCCAGCCCGTACGACTGGTCCGCAGCCCTCGGGTCCGCCGACGCCGCCCGCACCGCCGCCACATAGTCCTCGCGGTGCACGAGCTTGAGGGTCGAGTCCCCGGCCGGCTTCGCGGCCACGACGTTCATGGCGCGATCCAGCTCGTACGCCCGCACCAACCCCATGGTCAGCGCAAGCCGAACCGGATCCATCGGATGGCTGCTCCCGAAGTCATACTTCGTTACCGCCTCGTCCCACATCAACAACCCGCGGCCGCTCATGACCGCCACCGTATCGGGCATCCGCGGCCCCGAACGACCGGGAGTACACCAGCGTCGCCAGCACCAACACCATCGGCACGAGCATCGCACCGCGGTAGCTCCACGCGTCCCCGACAGCGCCCACCAACGGCGAGCCGATCAGGAACCCCACATAGTTGAAAACGTTCAGCCGGGCCACCGCCGCGTCGCTCGCGCCCGGGCCGTGCTTCTCGGAGGCATGCTTTCCGGCCGCCGCGAACGTCTGCGGCACGATCACGCACAGCCCGAACCCCAGCAGGGTGAACCCGATCATCCCCACCCACGCACCCGGCGCGCAGGCCACCACCGCGAACCCGGCCGCGGCCAGCACCGCTCCGCACCTGACGACCGCCACCGCCCCGAACCACCGCACTCCGAGATCCCCGACGGCCCGGCCCACCAGCGTCGTCACCATGTAGGCGTTGTACGGGACGGTCGCCAGCTCCTCCGAACTCCCCAGGACGTCCTGCAGATACTTGGCGCTCCAGTTGGAGACGGTGGAGTCCCCTATGTACGCGAAGGTCATCACCAGACACAGCGGCAGCAGGACGCGGAACGCCACCCCGTCCCCGCCCTGCCCGGCGCCGGCGTTCGCGTCGCTGCGCGCCCGCTCCCCGTCCGCGTACCACCGGCTCCCCACCAGCACCACGGGCAGCAGCACCGTGATCACCGGCAGATACGAGACGACCAGGGCGAGGTCCCAGTGCGCCCCCACCCACGCGAGTGACGCCCCGGCGATGCCACCGAGGCTGTACACCGCGTGAAAGCCGAGCATGATGCTGCGCCCGTAGGCCCGCTGAAGACTGACCCCCAGCATGTTCATCGACGCGTCCAGCGCCCCGACCGACAGCCCGAACACCCCCAGGGCGACGGCCACCTGCCACATCTCACTGCCCGCCCCGACCCCGAGAAGCGCCAGGAACACCAGGGGCTGGGCCCACCTCAGCACCGCGCTGGGCGCGACCTGGCGCACCAGCCGCTCGGTCAGGACGCTCGACGCGCCGGCCAGGATCGGCACAGCGGCGAGAAAGAGCGGCAGGAGGGCATCGGATATCCCGTACCGGTCCTGCACAGCGGGTATCCGGGTCACGAGGAGAGCGAAGGCCACCCCCTGCGCGAAGAAGCTCAACGCCAACGAGGCCCGTCCGTGCCGCAATCGCGCATCTGTCATGGCCGCACAGCGTAGGCCCGGGCCCTACCGAGAGGTAGATGGATCACACGAGCAATGCGGGCAGCTCCGCCATCGTCGTGAAGTACCCCTTGGCCCCCGGCAGCTTCTGCGCGGACGTCATGGCCGTGAACCCGTACACATCCATCCCCGCCGCCCTCGCCGCCTGCACGCCGAGAGGACTGTCCTCCACGACCACGCAACGTTCCGGCGCCACCCCCAACCGCTCGGCGGCATGCAGAAAGAGATCAGGCGCCGGCTTGCCCCGCCCCACGTCCTGCGCACTGAATACGGTCCCTTCGGCGAACCAGCGGTCCAGCCCGGTCCTGCGATGCGCGACCCGGATCCGCTCATGGCTCCCGGACGACGCGACGCAGTACGGCACTCCGTCCGCACCCAGCTTCCCCAGCACGTCGGTCACCCCGTCGACGGCGGCCAACTCCCGCTCGAAGGCGGCGAAGACACGAGCGTGCAGGGTCTCGTCGAAGCTCTCGGGCAGCACCAGCCCGGTCCGCTCCCGCACCAGGTCGTGCACCCGATGCACGGCGCCCCCCATGTAGTCCCGCAGGGAGTCCTCGTACGAGGTGGGGTGGCCGAGCTCGGTGAGATAGCCGGCCAGGATGGTGTTGGAAATGGGCTCGCTGTCGACGAGCACACCGTCATTGTCGAAGATCACCAGGTCATAGCGCATACCCTGACCCTAAACGCAGGAAAGCCCCGCACCAGATGGTGCGGGGCTTTCCCACAATGATTGTTCGGCGGCGTCCTACTCTCCCACAGGGTCCCCCCTGCAGTACCATCGGCGCTGAAAGGCTTAGCTTCCGGGTTCGGAATGTAACCGGGCGTTTCCCTAACGCAATGACCACCGAAACACTATGAAGATATCGACCCGGAACCCCAGGACGGGGCTCGACAGTTCGTTACTTCAGAACTAACACAGTGGACGCGAGCAACTGAGGACAAGCCCTCGGCCTATTAGTACCAGTCAGCTTCACCGGTTGCCCGGCTTCCACATCTGGCCTATCAACCCAGTCGTCTACTGGGAGCCTTACCCT